>CAYGAS010000286.1:0-10694 GCA_964347935.1 uncultured Nitrospiraceae bacterium
ATCTGTTCCAGTTGACCGGTCCCACGGATCCCGACCTCACCGGCACGCTGAATCACAATACCGGCGTGGTGTCCCAAGGCCCGGGCAACGCCACCCAAGATCTCTCCAAGACCTACGAGGGCGACGCCGAGATCCTGAGACTGGTCACCAACGTGTATTACATCGGCCGGCGCAACAACGATCCGAATAACCCGCCGGGACTGTTTCGCAAGGAGCTCGACGACGGCGTGGTTGTGACAGAGGAGCTTGTCAGCGGCGTCGACAACATGCAGGTCTTTTACGGCGAGGACAGCAACAGTGACGGGACCGCCGATGTCTATCGCACCGCGGACCAGGTCGTCGACTGGTCCATCGTCGTCACGGCGCGGCTCGGGCTGCTGGTACGCACGCTGAACTACGCCAATAGCGAGGTGGATACGCGCGTCTACGGGGTGCTGGGCACCTTGATCGGCCCCTACAACGACCGACAGCAGCGCCGCGTGTTCACGACGACCGTCGAGCTTCGCAACTAGAGGTAATGACCATGCCGCGACCGAATCGCAGTCATCCTGCACCGAACCGGCAACAGGGCGTTGCGCTGATTGTCGCGCTTATTTTTCTGTTGTTGATGAATATCCTCGCGGTCACGGCGCTCGGCACGACCACGCTCGAGGAGCGCATGGCCAGCAACATGAGCGACAAGAACATTGCCTTTCAGTCTGCCGAGTCGGCGCTCACGGCCGGTGAAGTATGGATCGGCGGCCAGATGAACAAGCCGGTGTTCGATCCGGCGGTCACCACCGATGGCCTGCACCTGCCGTCGTTGAGCGCCGTGCAGGTGTGGGAAGAGCCAACCGGCGTGTGGTCCAGTACCGACTTGCAGAGCTACGCCGGCATGCAAGGCGTCACGCAGCAGCCGAGCTACATCATCGAGGATCTCGGCTCGATCCCCGACGACAAAGGCAGCCTCGTCCTGCCCACGAATTACAAGAGCTCAGGCAAGAACTTGTTCCGTGTCACCGCCCGCAGCAGCGGCAAGACCGACACCGCGGTGGTGATGGTGCAATCCGTATACGAAAAACGTTTCTAACACACGCGCCGCTGGGAGCGGAGGAATGCAGTTAACCCAAGATTAAGACCCATGGCGCAAACATTAGATCAGCAACATCCGTGTATCGCGATTCGCGCGTGTTCTAACCGGGCCGCTAAAGGCCGCAAGGCCGCCTCTCAGCGCAGGCCTTCGCGGGCATGGCAAGCGGTGCTCGCACTGGGCTTGGCGCTGGCGCTGCAGCTTCCGCTGCTGAGCCACGCCGGCCAATTGAGTCTCGCCAACTCGCCGCTTTTCCTCGGCACCGCGGTCGAGCCCAACATCTTTCTGCTCTCGGATGACTCCGGCAGCATGGACTGGGACATCATGACCACCGAGAGCGAGGGGCGCATGACCCTCGTTGGCGCCACCGAGACTCATGTCTTCAGCTACACCGTACCGGCTGCCGACAACAACTACAGCTTCGAAAACGTCGGCCGTATCCTGCCGAGCGAAGAGTCTGTGCAGGCCACGGCCAACATGCCGGCCGACGCCTATGGCGTGTGGCGCGGACGCTTTTCCGGTTACAACGTCATGTATTACAACCCGGAGATCGCCTACAGGCCCTGGGCCGGCGTCGACAGCGCAGGCAATCCGTTTACAAACGTCAACCCGCTGGCGGCACCCCTGGACCCGTTTAACACTGCCAGCGCGACCGTCGACCTGACCGGGCTTTGGACCTGGGAGGCCGATGACGTCCCGCGCACCACGACCGGCAACGTGGACATTATCGTCACCGACTACTACCCCGCGCGCTATTACCTCTGGACCGACAGCGATGGCGACGGTGCCGTGGACGCCGATGACGCCCATACCCGCATCGAAATCAGGCCGACCAACGCGCCGTTCGTACACACGAGCGGTGCCCGCAGCGACTGCGCTGATCCACTGGCCTGCACCTATGCCGAGGAGCTGCAGAACTTCGCCAACTGGTTCAGTTACTACCGTCGCCGTGAAGCCACCGCCAAAAACGCCATCGGCAACCTGATCACCAGCACCAGCAGTGTGCGTCTGGGCTACGCCACCCTGCACAACAACAGCGGCGCGAACAATATTCCGATCGCCTCCATGAATCCCGATCCGACCACCGGCAGCAAGCGTGCCTTGATCGACGGGCTTTACAAGACGCAATCGAACCAGGGCACGCCACTGCGGCAGGCGTTGCGCGATGTCGGTCGCTACTACGAGTGCGTCGCCGGCAACCTGTTCGGCGCCAGCGGCGCGAGTTGTCCGATTTTGCCGGCCGCGGCCGGCGGTACCTGCCAGCAGAACTTCACGGTGTTGATGACCGACGGCTTCTACAACGGCGCCAGCCCGTTGGTGGGCAATGACGATGGCGACAACAACACCGCTTTCGACGGCCCGCCCTATGCAGACGGCGTCAGCGACACCCTCGCCGACGTGGCCATGCAGTATTACGAGCGTGACCTGGCGCCGGCGCTGCTGGACGAGGTGCCCGTCACCGCCGGCGTGGACAACGCCACCCATCAGCACATGGTGACCTACACCGTCGCCTATGGCGTCACCGGCGAGCTCGATCCGTTCGACACCAAGACGCCGGGCGATGCGACCGACAGCGATCCGACCACAGCCGGTTTTAGTTGGACCAACCCGTTCTCCGGCAGCACCGCCCAGCAGAACGCCCGCCGGATCGATGATCTGTGGCATGCCGCTTATAACAGCCGCGGGGTTTTCTTGAGCGCGAAGAACGCCAGCGAGCTCAGCAAATCCATGGCCGACGCCATTGCCAACATCACCGACCGCACCGGCACGGCGGCCGCCGTGGCACTGAATTCGGCGTCGCTCAGCACCGACACGCGCATTTTCCAGGCGCGCTTCAATAGCGGCGAGTCGAGCGGCCAGTTGCGTGCCATCCCGCTCGACAGCAACGGCAATATCGGCCCGATGCTGTGGGACGCCGGCGAGGTGCTGAAGACACAGGCGGCGGGCGCCGGCTGGAGTGCCAACCGTGAAATTATCACTGCCAACGGCACCACGGGCGTCGCCTTTCGCTGGGCCAACCTGTCGCCTAGCCAGCAGGACGCGCTCAATAAGAACGGCAGTGGCCTGATGGACGGCTTCGGTCCCGAGCGTCTCGACTATCTGCGCGGGGACCCGAGTCGCGAGGGCGTTCCACCGTACGCGTTTCGCACACGCAGCAACGACTTCAAGCTTGGCGACATTGTTCACTCGGCACCCGTCTTTGTGGGCGCGCCGCCGTATCTCTACTCGGACGCCATCGAGGCCGTGCCCTACTCCCTTTTCAGGGTGAACAAGCAGGGACGCACGCCCATGGTCTACGTCGGCGCCAACGACGGCATGCTGCACGGCTTCGACGCCGACACTGGCGAGGAAAAGATCGCCTTCGTGCCCTCCGAAGTTTACGGCAACCTGAGCCAGCTGACCGAGCCCGCGTATGCCCATCGCTACTACGTCGACGGTGCGCCCACGGTCGGCGACGCGTTCTATAGCAGCGCCTGGCACACAGTCCTGATCGGCACCTTGCGCGGTGGCGGACAAGGCGTCTTTGCGCTGGATGTCACCGACCCCAGCGCGTTCAGCGAGGTCAATGCGTCCAACATCTTCATGTGGGAATTCACCGACGCCAACGACCCCGATCTGGGCTACACCTTCGGTGAGGCCACCATCGCCAAGATGCGCAACGGCCGCTGGGCGGTCATTTTCGGCAACGGCTACAACAATACCGAGAACGATGGCGCCACGACCAGTGCCAGCGGCAACGCCGTTCTTTACATCCTCGACGCCGAGACCGGCGCGCTCATCAAGAAGATCGACACGCAGCGCGGCATGGCGCAGTCGGTAGACGGCACCACGCCGAACGGTCTCGCCGCACCTGCGGTTATCGACGCCAACAGCGATTCGATCGCCGATTTCATTTACGCCGGTGATTTGCAGGGCAATCTGTGGAAGTTCGACGTAAGCGATGTCAATCCGATCAATTGGGCTGTCGCCCAGGCCGCGGGTCCGACGCCGGTACCCATTTTCACCGCCACCGACGGCAGCAGCGTGCGGCAGCCGATCACCGTGCGCCCCGAGGTGGGTCGCCATCCCGATGGGCTCAACGGCTTCATGATCTACTTCGGCACCGGCAAGTACATCGAGACCGGCGACAACTCCAGCACGCCGCCGCAGCAGGTGCAAACCTTCTATGGCATCTGGGACGAGAAAGGCGCGGCCCCCGGCAACCACACGCCGGTCAGCAAGACCGACTTGCAAACCCAGACCATCGGTACGGCGAGCTTCGCCGGGCAAACGGTGCGCACCGTCAGCAACAACCCCATTACCGCCTGGGGCACAACCGCCGGCCAGTTCATGGGTTGGCAGGTCGACATGCCGCTGCCGGGCGAGAAGATCGTGACCGACCCGGTGCTCAGAACCGGACGAATCATCTTCGTGACGCTGGTGCCGAACGATTCGCCGTGCGCCGTCGGCGGGACGAGCTGGCTGATGGAGCTCAACTTCCGCGACGGGGGCTCGCCCGACTTTCCGGTGTTCGACCTCAACGACGACGGCTCATTCAACAGCGGCGACATGACCAGCGGCGGTCAATTCATCATCGGCATCGATCCCGGCCTCGGCATCATGCCGAAACCGGTGCTACTCGATGATCCGGCCAAGAGCCGCGAGCTCAAGATCACCACCGGCACCGGTGGCGACATCAAGGGCATCGCCAACAACCCGGGACCGGATACGGCGGCGGCGGGTCGACGCTCGTGGCGACAAATGCAATAGCGCTAAGTTTTTTAACAGGGGGTGAACGATGAAGCGTGTCATACATGGTCTGATCGCAGCATTTTTTGCCATGACGCTAGGCTCCTGGATGCCCAGCGACTCGGTAGCTTCCACATCGCAGGTCTTCGGCGCGCCGCAGGAACAAGGCAAGATCGAGCGTCTGGACCTGCAAAGCGGCGAGCTCGTGATCGACGATACCTTGTTCAGGCTGTCTGGCGCGGTGGCCGTCTACAACTACCGGGGCTTCCAGACCAGCGTCGATGCCCTGCGCAAAGGTCAACGCGTCGCCTACAACCTCGCCGAGGATGCGGCCGGCGTGCAGGCCGTCTCGGTCATCTGGATCTTGTCGAAAAAGTAGCACGGTGGTCTTCGTGCTCCGCGGGCATGGCGTACGGCCATTTGCGGGGTTTGCCATACAACTCATCCGCGGTGGACGCGCCCGAGACCGCTTTCTGCGAAATTCCCTATTGAAATCATAATGTTGCTTACCAGCGGTGGCGGGCGTTGACAGTATGGGAGGCACTAACTATATAAAAATAATGACTTAGCGAGGACAGCTCAGGCAAACTCGCAATTTCGGTCGCCAAGAACTAGACACAAGACAAGGAAAAACCGATGCACACGCTGTTTGGTAACGGCATCCGTAAGCGATTGTTGCCGATCATCATGGCCTCCACGCTCGCTGCCTGCACGGCAGACGACTCCCAGGACGGCCCCATACCCAGCGAAGGCAGTCTAGTCGTTGAACCCGCGTCCATTAGCTTTTCGGTTGGACCGGCCGTAGGGTGCTTGGGCGTTACTACTGTGATAGAGCGCTATGTGATATCCACGTTTGACGACCAGGGGCAGCTGCTTGGCAATGCTGATATCGAGATCACTGTGACCTTCTCGGGCAGCACGACGATCGCGGGTCTGGTGGTGACGGAGTTGATTGACCCCGACAAAGGCATCGTCAGCACGAGCGCCAGTCCGGTCCCGTACAAAACCACCACCGAGGGGGACGGCGCAAACGTAGGCACTAAGGAGATGTTTGTAGCCTACGAGGTTTCAGGGGGTTGTCAGTACGCCGGTAATATCATGGTGACTAGCGGCAGCGTCGCGACATTTTCCAGTTTCGAAATGGTCGACTGAGTTTTATACCCGTTACTCGCGACTGTTTCTTCTTTCCCCAAGCCCGCGCCCAGCGCGGGCTTTTTGGTGGCCGAAGGATATGTCGGCAAAGCAACGCCGGTTGAGAAATCCCGCACAGAGCAACGCTGCATCGCGTCGGACGCCCCGGCAAGCTGCGCGCGGCCATTCTCAAGGCCGAGGCCGAAGACGAACCGGTCGCCGGAAGCAGTGTCGATGGTTGGCAATCCGTTCCCAACTTTCTCGACTGGCCGGTGCCGGAGATTGCGACGCTGAAGTCGTGGATCGACGAGCCGATTAGACATCTGGCCTGCTTGCCGGCTGGCAAACCTTTGGCGGTGAGATACAGAGCCAATGATTGGGCGAACGTTAATCGAAACGGAAACTATAACCAAGCACACAACCACGGCGACATTCACTGGGCCTGTGTCTATTACGTAGACTGCCGCAAGCCCACACCCGGGCACCGCATGAATGGCAAGATAAAGTTGCGCGATCCGCGACCCGTAGCCGCGGCCGGCAGTGAGCGCAGATACCCGCACTACACCATCGGCCAGGGTATCGTCAGTGGCCCCCAGCCGGGTATGCTGCTCACTTTCTCAGGCTGAGTTGAGCATCTCGTGCATCCGTTTTTCGGCGACGGCGAACGCTTATAAATTGCCGTCAACGTGGTGATCCAAGACGTGGTTGGGGTCGCGCCGCGCTAGGCCGCCTCACAGGGACCATTAGGCACCAAATGAGTTTCCTGCGTATACTGAAGTAGGCTTCGCGGAGAAGATTGCCGATGCACTACTACGATAGCGTCATTGATCTCGTAGGTCACACACCCTTGATTCGGTTGAACCGCCTGGCGGACTCGAGCATGGCCACGGTCTACGCCAAGCTCGAGAGCGTCAACCCGACCGGCTCGGTCAAGGACCGCATCGCCGTCAATATCGTCCGACGTGCCGAGGAGGCCGGGCTGCTGAAGCCGGGCGCGACGCTCGTCGAGAGCACCTCCGGCAATACCGGTCTCGGGCTCGCCATGATGGCGGCGGTGCGCGGTTATCGCTGCGTATGCACCATGCCGGACAAGATGAGCAAGGAAAAGATCGATATGCTCAAGGCCTACGGTGCCGAGGTCGTCGTGACCCGCACCGACCTGCCGCATGACCATCCCGAGAGCTACGTCGAGATCGCCAAGCGGATCGCCCGCGAAACACCAGGCGGCTTCTACACCGACCAGTACTACAACATGAACAACCCCGAGGCGCATTATCTGACCACCGGACCAGAGATCTGGGAAGATACCGACGGCCAAGTCGACTGTCTGGTCGGCGGCATCGGCACCGGCGGCACGATATCGGGGGTCGGCAAGTACCTGAAGGAGAAAGCCGCGGCCGCCGGCCGTGAAGTCAGAGTCGTATGCCCGGACCCGTTCGGCAGTATCTACTACGACGAATTCTACAAGGGCAAATCCGGGGAGCCGTCGATCTATCGCGTGGAAGGCATCGGCCATGACTTTATGGTGGGTACACTCGACTTCTCCGTCATTGACGAAGTCATGCAGGTCTCCGATCGCGATTCTTTTCTGACGGCCAGACGGCTGGCGCGGGAAGAAGGGATGTTCGCCGGCGGCTCCGCGGGCACGGCCTTGTTCGGCGCGCTCAAGGCCGCGAAGGATCTGGGGCCCGGCAAGATTCTCGTCGTCATCATCCCTGACTCGGGCGATCGCTACTTGAGCAAGTGCTTCAACGACGATTGGATGAAGGACATGGGCTTTATCGGCCCCGAGCAGCGTCTCGGCACGGTGCGCGAGGTGCTGAACTTTAAAGGCGGCAACGTGGAGTTCGCCGACGGCGACGAAGCGCTCGGCGACGTCGTCGCCCGCATGTCGGAGATGGGCATCTCGCAAATGCCCGTGAGAACGAACGGCGCGAGCACCCCGCTGCTGATGATCCACGAGCTCGACATCCTGCAAGGCCTCGTAAGCGGTCGGTGCACGCCCAAGGACCCGGTCAGTTGCGTGGCCAAAGCGCTCGAAGGCCAGGTCGGCCTGGACGATCCGTTGACGAACGTGCGGCGGGTATTCGATGAGCACAACGTCGCGGTCGTCGTGGACAAAGGTAACGTCGTCGGCATCATCAGCAAGATCGATGTCGTACAGTTTCTCGCCGCGCGCAGCTGATACGGTCAGACGAGTCGAGAAAGACCCGTAGCGCGATGAAAGAGCATTACTACCTCGACAACGCGGCGACCTCGTGGCCCAAACCCGAGACCGTCTATTCGACGATGGATCAGTTCTTCCGTCACTACGGCGTCAACCCCGGTCGCGCGGGCCACGATCTTGCGGTCGAAGCAGAAAGAATGATCACGGAAACGCGCCGCCTGTTGGCGGCGTTTTTCAACTATCACGGCGACCCGAATCGCGTCGTCTTTACCCAGAATGCAACGGATTCGCTAAATGTGGCGCTATATGGTCTGCTGGCAGAAAGCGACCATGTGGTGACGACGCGCCTCGAGCACAACTCGGTGTTGCGTCCGCTTAATCACCTGCAGCGCGACCAGGGGGTCGACGTCACCTATGTCGGCCGCGACGCCGAGGGCTATGTCGATCCCGACGATATTCGGCGGGCCGTCACGCCGAAAACCAAGGTCGTCGTCGTCAATCACGCCTCCAACGTGCTCGGGGCGGTGCAGGATCTCGAGGCGGTCAGCAAAGTGGCGCGCGACGCCGACGCGATACTCATCGTCGACACCTGCCAGACCGCGGGCGTTCTGCCCATCGACATGGATCAGCTCGGCATCGGCATTCTCGCTTTCACCGGCCACAAGGGCCTGTTCGGACCGATGGGCGTAGGCGGCCTGATCGTGGCCGAGGGGATCGATGTGCGACCGCGCCGTGTCGGCGGTACCGGGGTGGATTCCCTGTCGCCGTTCCAGCCCGATAATTATCCCTATCACCTGGAGGCCGGGACGGTGTGCCTACCCGGCATCGCCGGCTTGAATGCGGCACAAAAGTGGTTCGCCGAGCTCGGCCGCGAGTGCCTCGGTGACGGGAACAAACCGATTTTGCATGCCGATCTGTGTCGCGCGGCACTCGCGCACATCGAGGCGCACGAAAGGGCGCACGCCGACAGGCTGGCATCGGCATTACGCGATCTTGATGGCGTGACCGTCTACGGCCCGGGACCTGATGCGCCGCGCATCGCCACACTGTCGATCAACATCGACGGCACGTCAGCCGAACAGGTGGGCGCCATGCTGGACGCCGACTATCACGTCTGCGTGCGAACCGGTTTGCACTGCGCGCCGCTGGTGCACGAAGACGCGCAAACCGTAGGTCAAAAGGGCATGGTGCGCTTCTCTCCCGGCTACTTCACCGAGACCGACGAGATCGAGCACGTGATCAAGGGCGTCAGCGATCTGGTCGAGATACTCGTGCCCGCCTGAAGCGCTGCCGCTGGCTGCCGCCTTTTTTCTCAGGCCCTTGGGCCGCCCTGGCCATGTGGGCGCAAAGCGCTTCTGTTATAAACTTCGTAACGGACAAGCACCGAGGAGCCAAGCGTGAAATTCGATACCAAGGTAGTGCGTGCCGGCATTACACCTGATCCCGCCACCGGGTCCATCGTGCCACCGATTTATGAGACCGCCACCTATGTGCTCGCGGAGGTCGGGAAGGACAAAGGCTTCGATTACACTCGTTCGTCCAATCCCACGCGCCAGGTGCTCGAGCAGAACCTGGCGGCCATCGACGGCGGCAAGTACGGTGTCGCGTTCGCCAGCGGCATGTCGGCAGTGGATGCCTGCTTGAAGCTGCTTAGCGCCGGCGATCACGTGGTCAGCTCCGACGACGTCTACGGCGGCGTATCGCGTCACTTCAACAACGTGCTGGCGCGTTACGGCTTGAGTTTCAGCTACGTCAACTCCTCCGATCCACAGGCCGTCAGCGAGGCGATACGCCCGGAGACGAAGCTGCTGTGGATCGAAACACCCACGAACCCGCTGCTCAAGATCACCGATCTGCAGGCGATGAGCGATATCGCTCGACAACACAAGCTATATCTTTGCGTCGATTCGACCTTCGCCACACCGGTCTATCTGCGACCGCTCGAGTACGGCGCCGACATCGTCATGCACAGCACCACCAAGTACTTGAGCGGTCACAACCAGTTGATCGGCGGCGTCATCGTCACCAACCGCCAAGACATCTACGAGCAGATGAAGTTCATCCAAAAAACCATCGGCGCGGTGCCGAGCCCCTTCGACTGCTGGCTCACCTTGCTCGGCGTGAAGACGCTGCACCTGCGCATGCCGCGGCACACTGCCAGTGCGCAGCGGGTGGCCGAGTTTCTAGAAGCTCACGCGAAGGTGGCCAGGGTGACTTACCCGGGTCTGCCTTCGCACCCACAGCACGAGCTTGCGAAGGCGCAGATGTCGGGCTTCAGCGGCATGATCTCGTTCGAGCTCAAGGGCGGCATCCCCGCGGGTAAGGCCGTGATGAATAACGTCAAGCTTTGCAGTCTCGCCGAGAGCCTCGGCGGCGTGGAGACCATGATCACCCATCCCGCCACCATGACCCACGTCGATGTGCCGGCGGCGGAGCGTCACGCACGCGGCTTGAGCGATGGCCTGGTGCGGCTGTCGGTCGGCATCGAGGACGTCGACGATATCCTGGCCGATCTCGAGCAGGCACTCGACAAGGCCTGAACCGCAAACTACTCAACGCAAAGACGCAAAGGCGCAGAGAAAAGCCAAATCTTCCTTG
>CAYGAS010000287.1:0-3335 GCA_964347935.1 uncultured Nitrospiraceae bacterium
GAGGGGGCGCAGTGGATGCATTCTCGCTCGTCACCCACCGATTTCCGATTCAGGAAGTACAGAACGCGTATGATACGGCCAAGCGGGGTGGGGACGTGCTCAAGGTACTCGTGACATTCGAGGACGGCTGGCAATGAAGGTTCGGAAAACAGAGCAATCCATGGTTGCGGATAATGAAATGACACAAAGCAAGATTCTTCGATACCACGACGATTACAGTTGGGACGAACGTGCACGCCGAATCTACAAGGATGAGGACGGCAACTGGAAAGGTGTCACGCGCACGTCGCTAATAGGAGGGTCCGATGGTCTGCCCGTACCGTTCCATCTGCGCTACTTTGAGGTCGAGGCAGGCGGATTCTCGACTTTGGAAAAGCACGAGCACCAGCACGTTGTCGTAATCGTACGCGGTTGCGGACAAGTCACGCTTGGCTCGCGTCAAGCGCCGGTTGGCTACGGTGATGTCGTCTACATTGCACCTTGGGAGGCGCATCAATTCTGCAATCCGGATGGGCCCGAGCCGCTCGGTTTTCTGTGCATGGTCCCCGCCGAGCGCGATCGACCCGTACCCGTTGAGCGAACGGATAGATAATGAGGCCGCGTCGTTTCAGATTTCCTGCCCGCGCGCGGCTGAATGGGCACCCGAGTTTCCGGTCACTTCCAGTCCCCGCGCAAGGCAAGCACGCTTTGTCGTAGATCCGCCGCTCTGGCCGCTTCCGGAGCAACCGGCATCCCTACTGCCAGAGCGATCTTGGACCAGAGATGAGTGGGAAAGCTGCTCATCGCGCGCCCACCTTTGCGCGAGAAAAAGGTGCCCCACAGCCCGCGCAGCGCCATGGGAATGACAGGCACGGGATTGCTTCTGACGATACGTTCTATGCCGGGGCGGAATCGCTGCAAGTCGCCGGTTTCCGTTATATGGCCTTCGGGGAATATACACACCAAGTCGCCTGCCTCGAGCGCTGACGCGATTTGCTCATAGCTACGCTCTAGCATCGCCTGATCCTCTCTTGCCGGTGCGATCGGAATCGCGCGCGCCGTGCGGAAGACGAAGTTCAGCAACGGCATTCGGTAAATCTTGTAGTACATGACAAAGCGAACGGGCCGGCGCACACAACCCGCTATGACCAGCGCATCGACGAAGCTCACGTGATTGCACACCAACATTGCGGCACCCCGGTCCGGAATGTGCTCGAGCCCCTCCTTTCGTACCCGATAGATACTGTGGATCAGCAACCACACGATAAAGCGCATGAGAAACTCGGGGACCAGGGTATAGATATAGATGGCGACCGCCGCGTTCATCAGTGCCGCCACCAGAAACAGCTGAGGAATCGTAAGCCCGACTTGCAGCAGCAGGATTGCATAGGCTGCGGAGATCACCATAAGGAACGCGTTTAAGATGTTGTTGGCGGCAATGATGCGGGAGAGATGTGCAGGATCGCTGCGCTGCTGTACGAGCGCGTAGAGTGGGACGATATAGAAACCACCGAATGTGCCCACGAGAATGATGTCGATCGCAATGCGCCAGCTTCCAGCCGCCTGCAGGAACTCCCAGGCACCGATCAAGGTGGCACCGTTCGTTGCTGGCAGTGGCGAGGCAAAGAAAAGATCGGTGCCGAACACAGTCAGTCCGATCGAGCCGAATGGCACCAGGCCGATCTCGACCTTGTGGCCAGACAGGCGCTCGCAAAGCAAGGAGCCGACGCCGATGCCGACCGAGAACAACGTGATCAACAGTCCCAGCACGGCCTCGTTGCCGCCAATTGTCAGGCGCGTGTAATTGGGTAACTGCGCGACATACACCGCGCCGATGAACCAGAACCAAGAGATTCCGAGAATCGACAGAAATACCGTGCGGCTGGCGCGCGCGAACTGCACGATGCGCCAGGATTCTGTAAGGGGATTCCAGTTAATACGAAGCGCACTGTCGACGGCGGCTACGGGTGGTATGCGACGGCTCGCCAGGTAACCTATCACTGCGATCACGATCACGCTGGCGGCGGTCAGTGCGGCGCCGGTGTCGCCGAATCCGATAAGGCGGGTGCCCGCCAGGGTCCCGAGTAGGATGGCCAGAAAGGTGCCGGTTTCCACCAAGCCATTTCCGCCCACAAGTTCCTTATCCTTCAAGACCTGGGGGATGATGCCGTACTTCACCGGCGCAAACAGCGTCGACTGCGCGCCCATCAGAAAAAGGAGGCCAATCAGCAACGGCACATTCTTGAAATAGAACCCGATAGCGGCACAAATCATGATAAGGATTTCAAGCAGCTTGATAAGTCGTATCAGCTGCGATTTTTCGTACTTGTCTGCGAGCTGTCCTGCGGTTGCGGAAAAGAGGAAAAATGGCAATATGAAAAGACCGGCACTGAGATTGATCAGCGTATCCGTGCTGAGCGTGACCAAACTGGTTCCGTGAAACGCGATGAGCGTGACGAGCGCCTGCTTGAAAATGTTGTCGTTAAAAGCGCCCAGGAACTGGGTCGCAAAAAACGGACCGAAGCGCCGTTTACGCAGCAGCGAGAATTGACTGCCTGTTGCCATGGATCCGCCTTGGCTGTATCAAAGGACAAGGATATCAGACACCGATACGCGCAGCGCTGCCAGTGTGACAAGCATGCTGTCCGTTTTTCGGTGCCTGGCGAAGGGCGGTTATAATGATTTTTAGCTGTCCACTTTTCTCAAATAGGCACAACCGAACAACACAGGGGGATATTATGAAAAGAGGCACCGTGCTCGTCGCATTGCTATCACTCGTCATGCTTACCGGGATAAAGTGGGTAAAGTTGACACCAGAAGGTGAGAAGATCCGCGTGCTCGAGCAAAGCGAAGTCGGGAACTGCAAGAAACTGGGATCAACAACTGCCTCCCTCAAGTCAAAGATTGGGCCGTTCGGGCGCAGCGAGAAGAAGGTCAAGCAAGAACTCGAGTATTTGGCCCGTAACAGTGCAGCAACGGAGTTCAAAGACAAAGGCGCGGATACCGTCGTTGCGGTGAGTGACATCGAGGAAGGCAAGCAGAAGTTCGACGTCTACAAGTGCGTACCTTGATGCCGACGAGTGACATGCTCGACTCGACATCCGGTTGACGCGACAAGTTGCCTTTGGGTTGCGGTTGTCAGCCGCGGTCAATGGCGGAGAATTACTTGATGACGCATCGCGTAGCGCACAATCAGCACCACCTTGATTCTCAGGTTTTACTGCCTGTCTATGCCAGCATTGCTGTGCTGGCTTCAGCAGAAGCCCTGCTGGCGCACGCCACGCGTCTGGCACAGACCTTGAAACTGCCGTTGGTGGGCCCCGAGCGCTCGCAAAGATTCCGCTATTTGCTTGTGC
>CAYGAS010000288.1:0-2601 GCA_964347935.1 uncultured Nitrospiraceae bacterium
CCGACACCACCCGAAAGGTGAACATTCTTGCCGATAAAAGCGCATGAACCAACGGTGGCCCAGGTGTCTACCATGGTGCCTTCGTCCACGAATGCACCAATGTTTACATAGCTTGGCATGAGCACCACGCTCGGTGCGATATAAGCGCCATAGCGCACTACCGCGGGGGGCACGACGCGAAAACCCGCCTGGCGAAAGCCGCGAGAGTTGTATTCGCTGAATTTCGACGGGATCTTGTCGTAATAATGAGTAAAGCCGCCGTACATCAGCGAGTTGTCTTCGATGCGAAAGTAGAGCAATACTGCCTTCTTCAGCCATTCATTCACCGTCCATCGACTGTCTTTCTGCTCGGCAACCGTAGCCTGGCCGCTGTCTAGCAGGTCAATCGCTTCCATCACCGCGTCTTTGACGTCGGTCGGCACGTTTCGCGGCGTGAGGTCACTACGCTGCTCAAAGGCCTCGTCGATGATTTGCTGAATGTTGATCATGTCTTTCTCCCGTGACGCACACCTGATGCGTCGCCCGAGCACCGTAACTTCACGAGCGAAGCCCCTCCGATCGCCGATTGGAAACGAATCAAATTACCAATTCTACAAGATTTCGTGCGCCATGGGCTTGGCAAAGGCGGTGCCAGCCAGGCGAAAACTAGGCCACGAGGCGGTATGCTGTCGGAGCGCCGTTGGCGCGCAAATACGCTGAAATGCAGTGGAGATAATTCAAAATGCACGCCAGTAAATTTTCGCCGGTGCTTGCGCTGTTGCTGGGTGCATCGCTTTGGGGGGTAGTCTGGTATCCCCTGCGACTGTTGGAGGCACAGGGGTTCTATCCGCTGTGGCTGACATTCACGGCCTACCTGGCTGCCGCGCTGATAGGCCTGGTGCTCGCGACTGCCCGGCTGCGTGGCTGTCTGGCGCACTCGTGGATACTGTTGGCTTTGGCGCTAGCGGGGGGCTGTACGAATGTCGCCTTTGTGCTAGCGGTGCTCGATGGCAACATCATGCGCGTCTTATTGCTGTTTTATTTGTCGCCGTTGTGGGCGGTGGTGCTTGGCTGGCTGTTCTTGAGAGAACCCGTATCAGGCCGATCGGTGTCGATTTTGGTGCTGGCGATGACGGGAGCGATCGGTATGCTGTGGGAACCGACCTTAGGTATTCCCTGGCCGCGAGACCAGGCCGATTGGCTTGCGATTGGCTCGGGTTTTGCCTTCGCGCTGTCTAACGTCATCGTGCGCGGTGCGCAAGAAGTCAGCCTCGCGCAGAAGGTGATGAGCACCTGGCTCGGCGTTGTCGTGCTTGCAGCCGTTTTGATCGCTCTATTGCGTGTGCCTATTCCCGACGTTACGGTCTCTGTGACGATGGCCGCGCTGGTCTTAGGGGCGGTGGGAATCTCGGTGATGACGGTGCTGGTGCAATACGGAGTGACGCGTATCCCGATTCACCGCTCGGCCGTGATCTTGCTCTTCGAGCTCGTCGCCGGTGCGCTGTCACAACAGTTGTTGACAAACGAGACGATGACCGTAGTGGAATGGCTGGGCGGCGGTCTGATCGTGCTGGCGGCGTATCTGTCGGCAAAACTGTAGTTCTTGTTAGTCAGCAATCATCAGTTAATAGAACATCAAACAGACACTGACGGTTCACGGTTCAGCACTCACTGTTTGCGCGCCGTTCGCTCGCCGAAGATCGCGGTGCCGATGCGTACCATGGTAGCGCCTTCGGCGATCGCTAACGGGTAGTCGTGGGTCATTCCCATCGACAGTTCGGAAAAATCGCTCAGGTTAAAGCGTTGCTTGACCCCATCGCGGAGCTCGCGCAGCTGCGCAAAGCCCTGGCGCAGTTCCTCACCGCTGGCATCGAACCGACCCAAGGTCATGAGGCCGCGTAATACGATGCCGCCGAGCTCAGCGCGCAGCAAGTCGTCCATAACTGCGTACAGCGTGTCAGGCGCTAGTCCGTGTTTACTGGCCTCACCGCTTACGTTGACCTGTACCAGGGCATTTACGCAGGTGCCCTTACGTTCGCAGGCTTGTGAAAGCTTGCGTGCCAAAGCCACACTGTCGATTGAATGCACCCAGGAAAAATGATCCGGCATGAGCTTCGCTTTGTTGCTCTGCAGATGGCCGATGAAATGCCAGGTGAGATTGCGGTCTTTGAAGGAGGCAATCTTGCCCAATGCCTCCTGCACCGTATTCTCACCGAATTCCGTCTGGCCAGCTTGCCGGGCAGCTTCAACGGCCGCCGGGGGCATGGTCTTCGACACGGCGACCAGCCGGATCGAGGCGGGATCTCTGCCGGCTTCGTGGGCGGCATGGGCGATCGTTTCGCGTACGCGTCGCAGATTGCCGGCGATAATAGTCTGCAGCTCTACGGCAGATACAAGCGAGACAGGCGGTTCCATAGCGAGCCTGTATACGCCAGGTCTCGCGGCCGTGTCGATAGCGAAGGCTAGGAGCGCTTGCTGCCGAGCGGTGTCTGGCGATCGAGGTAAGGCCGCGGATTCACCGCCCGCTCCCGGCGCAGCACCTCAAAGTGCAGGTGCGGACCGGTGGAGCGCCCCGAGGTGCCGACCGTGGCGATGGGGGCGCCGCGGGTGACCCGATCGCCC
>CAYGAS010000289.1:0-2449 GCA_964347935.1 uncultured Nitrospiraceae bacterium
GGCGATCGACGAATATAAGAAGCTCGGCGCACGGTTTGTCGAAATCGACATGCCCAATTCTAGCTTGGCAGTCCCCTGTTATTATGTGTTGGCACCAGCCGAAGCCTCTTCTAACCTCGCCCGTTACGACGGCGTGCGGTATGGTTACCGTGCACCGGAGTATGACGACCTTGTAGACATGTACAAAAAGACACGCTCGCAAGGTTTTGGCGCCGAGGTGAAGCGCCGGATTCTTATTGGCACCTACGTGTTGTCGGCTGGTTACTATGATGCCTACTATCTACAGGCGCTGAAGCTCAGACGCTTGATTGCTGAAGACTTTAGACGTGCGTTTGAGTTGTGCGACATCGTCGCTGGCCCGACCACGCCGACAACCGCGTTCAAGCTGGGCGCTAAGGTCGATGACCCTGTGGCGATGTACCTCAACGATATCTACACCATCCCAGTGAATCTGGCCGGGTTGCCGGGCATTTCCATTCCGGCCGGTTTCGATGCGGCGGGCCACCCCGTAGGCTTGCAACTTGTCGGCAAATACTTGGATGAGTCGAGGCTTCTGAACGTGTCGCATCGTTACCAGCAAGTTACGGATTGGCATAAGCAGATCCCTGAGGGATTTGAGTAAAACATCCTCTGCAGAAACGCAAAAAGTGGTTGATATTTTGTGTTTGAGCAGATCCTTATTTATCTTAGTGTCTTTGCGCCTTGGCTTTGAGTAGTTTGCTATGGAGTGGGAACCGGTCATTGGGCTTGAAGTCCATATTCAGCTGCTGACGACGAGCAAGATTTTTTCTGGAGCTCCTGCGCGTTACGGTGCCCTGCCGAACACCCAGGCCTGCGCCGTTGATATCGCCCTGCCAGGCGTGTTGCCGGTGACGAACAGAGAAGCCGTGCGCATGGCAGTTAAGTTTGGTTTGGCGATCGGCGCCAAGATCAATCATCATTCGGTGTTTGCACGCAAGAATTACTTCTATCCAGATCTGCCCAAGGGCTACCAGATCAGTCAGTACGAGCTACCAATCGTGCAATATGGCCAAGTCGATATCGAACTGGACGGCGCTTTAAAGAAAATCGGTATCACGCGGGCACACCTCGAGGAAGATGCAGGCAAGTCGCTGCATGAGGACTTTCACGGCCTGAGCGGCATTGATCTGAACCGTGCCGGCACACCGCTACTGGAGATTGTGTCTGAACCTGACTTGCGCTCAGCCGCCGAGGCGGTTGCCTATCTGAAAAAATTGCACACGCTCGTGAGATATCTCGAGATCTGCGATGGCAACATGCAAGAGGGTTCGTTTCGCTGTGATGCCAACGTTTCAGTTCGCCGCAAGGGCGATGCCAAACTGGGCACACGCACCGAGCTGAAAAACATTAACTCCTTCCGCTTCGTCGAGCGCGGGATCGCCTACGAGATCGAGCGCCAGATCGATATTCTCGAAGGCGGTGGCAAAGTAGTCCAAGAGACCCGTCTGTATGATCCCGGTAAGGACGAAACGCGATCCATGCGCGGCAAGGAAGAGGCCCATGATTACCGCTATTTCCCCGATCCCGATCTGCCACCGCTTGAGCTGGACGAGAACTTTATTGGAGCGGTTGCCAAGGACCTGCCCGAGCTGCCGGACGCCAAGCGCGACCGTTTCGTACGAAAGTACGGGTTATCGAATTACGATGCTGGTGTGCTGACCGCATCGCGGGAATTAGCGGAGTATTACGAACAGGTCGTGGCTGAATCGGTTGCTGAGCCGAAGATGGCGGCGAATTGGGTGGGCAGCGAGCTTGCGGCTTATCTCAACAAGGAAAACCGCAGCATCGAGGAATCGGCCGTATCGGCATCGATGCTGGCAGGGTTGCTGAAACGAATCGCGGATAACACGATCTCCGGCAAGATTGCCAAGGACGTGCTCGATGCCATGTGGAGCGGCCAAGGCGATGCCGACTCGATCATCGAGAAAAAGGGCCTCAAGCAGATCACCGATGAAGGCGCAATCGAACGCGCGGTCGAGGAGGTTCTAGTTGCCAATTCGGCACAGGTCGAGCAATACAAGAACGGTCAAGAAAAACTTTTCGGGTTTTTCGTCGGGCAAGTGATGAAGGCCACTGGCGGGAAGGCCAATCCGAAGCAGGTCAACGAGTTGCTGAAGCGAAAGCTTGCGCGCTAAATTGCCGGGGCTCGCAGCTGCTCGAGCAGGTGCACCGCATCGCGCACGATCGCGCTCTTGGTGAGCAACAGATGCCAGCGTTTACCGCCCAGTTGACGCCATAAAAACGCAGAGCGAATGCCGGCGAGTAACGCAGCACGCACTTTATCGGTGGTCGCGGGATTGGCTAAATGGCCTTGGGCGCCGCTGACCATAATGCGCGGCTGCAGCGTACTTACGGTCGTCCGATACAATTGCGCAAGCTTCGCAGCTACGTCGGCGTTTACCTCCGAGTCCTTTTCTGTGTCAAATGC
>CAYGAS010000290.1:0-5292 GCA_964347935.1 uncultured Nitrospiraceae bacterium
CCGAGACGACTAGCTATTTCGCCGAGCTCGAGGTCAAAGGACGCAACAACGCATGGAAAGTGCGCCAGGCCGTGATCACCAGCGAGGCGGCGCTTTACCGCTCCGATCAGCTGAAATCGAATCCCGCGCAACCGCGCAGGCCCTTGCGCAAGGTCGTGCTGGCAGTGCCTAAGCGCAGCGATATCGCGATTGCGGAGCAGGCCATTGCCGAGGGAAAGGCGATCAGCGCGGGCGTTGCGCTGACACGTACGCTGGGCAATCTGCCTGGCAACATCTGTACCCCGGAGTATCTCGCCAACCAGGCCGGGCAGCTGGCCGAAAGCTACGGTTTGACCGCGACGGTGCTTGATCGCGAAGAAATGGAAGGTCTGGGGATGGGTGCCCTGCTCTCGGTCGCGCGCGGGAGCCGTCAACCCCCGAAGCTGATCGTGCTGGAATACCGCGGTAGCGGTGACGGCAGCGAAAATCCCGTCGTGCTCGTAGGCAAGGGCATAACCTTTGACTCGGGGGGCATCTCTATCAAACCAGCCGGACACATGGACGAGATGAAATTCGACATGTGTGGAGCCGCGAGCGTACTGGGCACACTGAAAGCCGTTGGCGAGTTGAAACTGCCGATGAACATAGTCGGCATCATTCCCAGCTGCGAAAATATGCCGGACGGCAACGCCAACAAACCAGGCGATATCATCAAGAGCATGTCGGGGCAGACGATTGAGGTGCTGAATACCGACGCCGAGGGGCGACTGATTCTCTGCGATGCACTGACTTATGCCGAGCGCTTCAAGCCGTCAGCGGTGATAGACATTGCCACCCTTACCGGGGCGTGCGTCATTGCGCTGGGCAACCAGGCCAGCGGGTTGATGAGCAATCATGAGCCCCTGGCCCGTGAGCTGCTTGCAGCCGCCAGAGAAAGTCACGACCGCGCCTGGCAGCTTCCGCTGTGGGACGATTACCAAACACAGCTCGACAGCAATTTCGCTGATGTCGCCAATGTCGGGGGACGCGAGGCGGGCACCATAACAGCGGCCTGCTTCCTCTCACGCTTTGCCAAAAAGCTCAGGTGGGCACACCTGGATATTGCTGGCACGGCGTGGAAAGGTGGTAAGGCTAAGGGCGCGACCGGCCGGCCGGTCTCCCTGCTGACCCAGTTCTTGATCACACGCTGCCGTGACAAGGTGTCCGCACAACGTGCCAGCGCATGACTCGCGTTGACTTTTATCTTACGGGCGAGGCATCCAATACAGAGAAGGACCTTGCTGTATGCAAGCTGGCCCACAAGGCCTTTCGTCTCGGACATGAGGTCTACATCCTGACCGCGAGTCCGGAAGAGTCTGCACAGCTTGACCGACTGCTGTGGACATTCAGCGCCGGGAGCTTCATCCCTCATGCCGTCGATACCGGACAGGCGGAAAAGAAATATCCCGTGCTCATTGGCGAACACGAACCCCCAGAAAGCTGGCAAGATGTGCTAATCTCGTTAACGGCAACTGTCCCGGAGTGCTTCAGCCGCTTCAGCCGTGTGGTGGAGGTCGTGGGCTCGACACCGGAGGGAAAGCAGCAGGCGCGCGAGCGCTACCGCTTCTATCGCGAGCGAGGTTACCGACTGCACACCCATAATCTCTAGCGCGGCGTCCATTCCTCATGGTGACAGAGACGAACGACAAGTACCCACACAAGCCCTCCCCCAAGCACACCCTCGAGGAGGTGCGCAAGTCTCTTGAGGATTTGGTCCGAAACGAGTTCGAAGGCGTCGAAGCCCCACCGCAGCCAGCCAAGGCGGCGATCGCCGAGCCAAGCCCTGACCCACCCGATGACGATAAGGCCCGCAGACCGCTCGGCGCCTTGCCGCGGCGCAAACCCGCCGGCCTCGACACCAGCCAATTGTTGCATTCGCTAAAAGGCCTGATCAGCGAAGAGCTGTCAGACGGCGACAGCGCGCCCACACAGCCTCGTCGCAGCGATGATGAGACCATCGTGGAACACGACGATGAAACCGTAGCGAGCGCCGCTACCAGCCACGAATTCACGCCTGACGCCGATCACCTGGCGGGCACAGACACGACGAAAACGGAGGTCGAATCAGCAATTGAAACCGGTGCAAACGAGCCCGGTTCCGCACAACCCAGCGCGAGCGACACGGCTGGCGAGGGCGAAGAGATCACGCTCGAGGCGACTGATGTTTCCTCGGCGGCTCCGTCGCTTGACGAAGGCGACACCAAGGGCGACCTCGAAGCGCTAGAGAAGATGACCGAAACCCTGGGCGAAGTCCCGCGTCCGCTCACGTCCCTCGCTGACGGCGGCGGCGAAACGGAAAAGGCAGGCACAGTACCGGAAGAGCCGGCAGGCGCGACGTCCACGCCGTTGCCGGCATCCGAGCCAACCACGCAACCGTGGTCGCAGCTACCACTGCTGGAGGTCATCGACCTGCCCGAGACAGGGCGGACCCCGCAAGCCTTCGCCGTCCAAGATCCGGTTTTTGCATCTGATGACAGGCCTGGCGCGAACGCCGAGGCCCTCGATACCGCGGCGCACGCAGGGGAACCTGAGCCGATGTTCATATCGCAGTGGCTCGACGAGGATCCGGCTCGCCAAGCCGCCGATTTCCAACTAGGCTTATCCGAAGAGGAAAGCGAAGCCGCGACGGTACCCGCGGCCGAACCGACGCTAGAGCAGGCACCGGCGCTGGATGCGCAAGCGCCCGCAGCGGGCGTCGTCAAAGGGGCCGTCGCCGGCGAGAAACCGACGGGAACTGATGAGGAGACCAAGGGTGCCGATCCGAGGCGCGAATCGCCCGCGCACCGCGCCCATTGGGGTGAGATCGATGTGCTCGAAATCCCAGGCGGTGACGCCGTCGATCAGGATACGCCAGAGACAGACGTCGTCCTGTCGCCACCGGACATCGATAACCCTGAAGCCGAGTCCTTAGAGCTGACGCTGCAAGCGCCTGAAGAGACTGCCATGCCTCACGAGACCTCCCGCCCTGACGTCGACGAGCAAGCGGATATCGATCTGGCCGCCGAGCCCGCCGATGAAAGCGAGACAGGCGTAGATCGGGTCGAGGAGCACGAGCATGTGAAGGCCGAATCATCACCCCACGCCACCGAGCAAGACGCAGCAGCCGTGACGTCTGCCGCACTGCCCGCGCCTGAGGCCGGGCAGCGCGAAGTCAAACGGGAGTTGAGGACTAGCTTGGGTCAAGCTGACGACAGTTTCATGAAAATGACGGCAGTCGACTTCAACGCCGAACCGTCGCAGGGAGAGGACGCATCCAGTGTCTCAACACCGGAGCACTTGGCGCCGCCCTCCGGCCCCGAACTGGATCTGGCCGCAAGCGCTGACGAGAGTAACGTCGAGTTACCACCGCCAGATGATGAACCGAAGGAGAACGTTGCAACACCGCCATCAACGCCCTTGAGCCTGGTCGAGGAGCCATCGCCGGACGTTCGTGCTGAGGACACCCACAAGCCGAGCGGTCCAAGCCAGCGCCCAGGCCCTGGCCACCCGCCGCCCGCGGCACGCCCGCAAGGTCGGTCTGAGCCGCCATCAGGGGCAAAGAAGTCGGGCAAACCCGAGTTGGCGCTGGCGCCCGAGGATCCGCAGAAGCCGTCTGAACAGGACGCCGGACAGCAGACCGGGTCGGCGAGCGCCGTGCCCGAGTGGTACAGGCGTCCGTTCAAGGTTGAGCAAGTTGCCCCCGTAAAGCCGCCACCATCCGGCGCGAAATCATCCAGCCAAGAGGCACCTGATAAGCGGAAATCGCCGGCTGTTGCCTCACCCGACAAGATCCCTGTGCTTGATGCGGTGGTCACCGAGCGCGAACGGTCGAAAGCCAAGGCGTCGGCGGTCGTGCCAAACCGTGAACGAGCTAAAGCCAAGACCGCAGCAACGGCTACGGCTAAACCCATGCCTCCAAGCGCGCAGAAAGCCCGTCGGCGAGACAGTGCCGCCGCGCGCAATCTCGCCATACAGATCGTGGCCAAGCTGAACATGGAATTGCGCAAATGCGGAGAACGCGCATTGAGCCCGGCTACTGTCGACCGGCTACAGTACTTGCTACGCGAAGCGCTGGCACAGGGCGGCTCCGATGTGGACAATAGCAAGAACAAGAAGCCTTAAGCGCGCCCATTAACCGTGCGAGTCCCCGAAGCGGGAAAGGTGTTTTGCCTTTCCCGCTCTTTTTGCTGAAACTCGAAATCCAATGAGCGGCAAGCCATTCGCAAAGACCTACGATCCACATGCGCTGGAGCAGCGGCTCTATGCGCGCTGGGAAGCAAACGGCTACTTCAAGCCCAGTGCCCAAGGCACGCCCTACTGCATAGCGATCCCGCCCCCGAACGTCACTGGCAGCTTGCACATGGGGCACGCCTTTCAGGACACCTTGATGGATGCGCTGATTCGTTACCACCGGATGCGCGGCGACAACACATTGTGGCAGGCCGGCACGGACCATGCCGGCATAGCGACGCAGATGGTCGTCGAGCGCATGCTGGAGGCGGAAGGCAAGAGCCGTCATGATCTCGGGCGCGAAGCCTTCTTGCAGCGCGTGTGGCAGTGGAAAGCGCAATCGGGCGGTCGCATCACCGAGCAGCTACGGCGTATGGGCGCTTCGCTCGACTGGTCACGCGAGCGATTTACCATGGACGAGGGGCTATCGCACGCAGTTATCGAGGTCTTCGTGCGCCTCTATGAAGAGGGGCTGATCTACCGCGGCAAACGTCTAGTCAACTGGGATCCGGTGCTGCACACCGCCGTATCCGACCTGGAGGTGATTTCGGAGGAAGAGGACGGCCACCTGTGGCACATTCGCTATCCCCTCGTCGATGGCTCGGGACATTTGGTTGTTGCGACAACGCGCCCCGAGACCATGCTCGGTGATGCCGCCGTCGCCGTACATTCGGGCGACGAGAGGTATAAGCACCTGGTCGGGCAGCTGGTCGAGCTGCCTTTGACGGGGCGCCACATTCCCATCATCGCCGACGACTATGTCGATCCAGAATTCGGCACCGGTTGCCTGAAGATCACGCCGGCACACGACTTTAACGACTACGAAGTGTGGCAACGGCATCGTGACCACACCCAGCTACAAGCGGTGCCCTGCGGCGGTCTCATTAATATGTTCACGGTCGACGCTCGCATGAAGGCGAGTGAACAGGACGACTTCACCTTTGGTCATCGCGCTTCACAGAAAGGCGGGGCTGTGCTCGCTGACGAGCAGGGCACGGCTGGCCCGGCCATTTACACCCTGATGCCCGAGGCCTATCGCGGACTGGACCGCTTCGAGGCGCGCAA
>CAYGAS010000291.1:0-28596 GCA_964347935.1 uncultured Nitrospiraceae bacterium
CCGAGGTGATCCCGCTCGAAAAGTTTCGCTATCGTCGCTTCATGAATTCGGCTTGATCGCCGCCGCACTGATGATGAAAGCGACCGCGGCGCACAGCGCTGCGAGCTCGAAAGTGACCGTCGGCCCCAGACTTCCCCAGGTTAGACCGCTGTAGAAACTGCCCATCGCACCACCGAGCCCGAAACTCACGCTCCCATAGATTGCCTGGCCCCGACATTGGTGGCGGCCAGTAAAGAATCGATGAATAAGCTCGATGGCCACCGCGTGATAGGCACCAAAAGTCACGGCGTGCAGCGTCTGCGCGAAAATCAACACTAACGGATAGTCCGGAAAGTTCCCGATCAAGATCCATCGCAACGCGGCCACACCGAAGCTGACCATCAATACCTGGCGCAATCCTATGTGTCTTTGCACACGGTACATGATCAGAAAAATTCCGATCTCGCAGACGACGCCCAGTGCCCACAGCGCGCCGATTACACTCTTGGAGTAGGAAAATTCCGTTAAGTAGATGGAATAAAAAGTGTAATAAGGGCCGTGGCTCGCCTGCATGAGAAAACACGCCGTCAGAAAGGCCGCCACCTCGGGCCGCAAGAACATTTGATAGAAGCGCTCGCCGCTTGCCGTTCCGATCGGCCGTATCTGCGATTCAGGGACGGTCAGGGTGAACAACCACACGCCGAGCAACAGCATCGACAGACTCGGGAGCAACCACCAGATCTGGACACTGTCGAAGGCCTTGCCGAGACCCACCACGGCGACAATAAACCCCACCGAGCCCCACAGACGGATGCGGGCGTACGCGCCCGGGCGTCCTTCGAGATGATCGAGCGTTGTTGCCTCGAGTTGTGGCAAACAGGCATCCCAGAAAAAAGCGAATACCACGATCACCAACGCCAACCACACGAACGACGTTCCGAGGAACACGCCACCGAAAGCGACAACCGCCAACAACGCTGCCAGGCGCACAATCGCCAGCCGTTGACCACGATGATCCGCGACCCAGCTCCAAATGTTTGGCGCCACAATGCGCGAGAGCAGCAGCAGTGACATGATTTCCCCGATTTGCAGCGGGCTGAAACCGATCGACTTTAGATACAGGCCCCAATAGGGGATCAGCGCACCGATGGTGGCAAAATAGAAAAAATAGAAACCGGAGAGACGCCAATAAGGCATGGGTTCAGATACACGATACAAGTGGCAAGATAGATAGTGAAGAAACCTATGCCCTTGCCTGCAGCCAGCGTGGATATTGTCGCTTAGAACTCGAACTTTTCTGTGTAGCTGTTAGTTACTTTTTGCTCGCCGAGCCGGGAATGACCGGCGTCGAGGATTTCACCTCAAGGTTCTGCGCGCGGTGCCGAAGTACGTGGTCCATGAGGACGATGGCCAGCATTGCCTCCGCGATCGGCACTGCGCGAATCCCGACACAGGGATCATGCCGCCCGGTCGTCACCACCTCGACAGGCTCGCCCTGCAAGTTGACCGTATGTCCAGGTATACGAATGCTTGATGTGGGTTTGAGCGCGATGCTGACGACGATATCCTGACCGCTCGATATGCCGCCGAGAATACCGCCGGCATTGTTGCCAATGAATCCCTCTGGCGTAATCTCATCCCTGTGCTCACTACCTCTTTGCTCGATGGCAGCGAAGCCTGCGCCAATTTCCACTCCCTTAACGGCATTGATACCCATCAATGCGCGGGCAACATCGGCATCGAGCTTGTCGAACACGGGCTCGCCCAGCCCTACCGGCACAACGCTGGCTACGACATTGACGCGCGCACCGATGGAGTCTCCTTCCCTGCGCAGCGTCTCGATGTAGGCCTCCATCTCCGGCACCTTCTCGGCATCTGGACAAAAGAAGGCGTTGCGCTCGACCTCCTCCCAATCGAACCGTTCGGCCTTGATCGGGCCGAGTTGGGCCACATAGCCGCGAATCTCGGTGCCATAGCGCTCACGTAGATACTTCTTGGCGATCGCACCAGCAGCGACGCGAATCGTGGTCTCGCGTGCCGACGAGCGTCCGCCGCCGCGGTAATCGCGCCGACCATACTTCTGTTGGTACGTGTAGTCGGCGTGGCCCGGACGGAACCGGTCCTTGATCTTGGAGTAGTCCTGTGGCCGCGCATCGGTGTTGTGGATCATGAGACCGATGGGCGCACCGGTGGTCAGGCCTTCAAACACGCCGGAGAGGATTTCTACGCGGTCCTCCTCGCGGCGCTGGGTGGTGTAGCGTGTCCTGCCCGGCCGGCGCCGATCCAGGTCTCGTTGCAGGTCAGCCTCCGACAACGCAAGCCCGGGTGGGCAGCCATCGACCACCCCCCCGAGTGCCTTGCCGTGGCTCTCGCCGAACGTGGACACGGTGAAAAGAAGGCCGAAGGTGTTCCCAGACATGCACCGATGTTAGCGGAAGATCGGTTGTGGACAAAGCAAGCAACGCCACCGCCCGCTGCACCCACGACGGGTCCCATGGACGCGCGACGACCTGCCACCGACCGCGTTGGCATATACTTGAAACGGACTACGGTTTGCCCGATCTTTTGCTGCAGCCGCCTTGGCGCGGCGACGACTCGAGATGACCGCCGACCCAATGACCAGGCGTATGCCGCATCTGTGCCCGCTGACCGTCCACGCGGCGCGAACACTGCTGGCGACGATCGCGGTGGCGCTGCTCGCATCAATCCCCGACGGGGCAGCGGCCTTTGAACAGGCGACGGCTGCCGACACGCCGCGTGCCGACCTCTTGGCACGGGCCGACAACGCGCGGCATTTTAGCAAAGGTCTACTGTGGAAGATCGAGCCCGCGCAAGGGCCCCCCAGCTATCTTTTCGGAACCATTCATTCGGCGGACCCCCGGGTGACTCAGCTCGCGCCGGCGGTGAGATCAGCGTTCGATGGGGCTGCGAGCTTCACGATGGAGCTTGTGATCAACGCCAATGGCGTTGTCTCCATGGCCGAGGCAATGTTTTTCACCGAAGGTGAGAGCCTGAGCGCTGTGCTGGGCCAGGAGCTCTATGAACGAACGCGACAGGCCGTTGCCGCGACCGGGCTCGACACGCACGAACTCGACCGTCAAAAACCCTGGGTCGTGGTCATGCTGCTCAGTACCCCCCGTGCACAGCTCGGGCTGCCCTTGGACCTGCAACTGCAGCTACAGGCAACATTGCAGGGCAAGGCAATCCATGGACTCGAAACGATGCGCGAACAAATCGCCGTGTTCAACGAGATGTCCATGGCAGATCAGGTGGCCTTGCTTCAGGACACCCTGGCACGGCATGTTGAGCTAAGGCGACAATTCGACAAATTGATACAGGCCTACCTCGCCAGGGACCTGGCGCGACTCATGGCTATCGTTGACCAACCGAAGCGCCAACGTAGCGATACGTTTGCGGCGCTGATGGAAAGGCTGCTCAGCCGCCGCAACACGGTGATGTTGCAACGCATGCGCGCACGGCTAGAAGAAGGCAATGCTTTTATTGCGGTCGGTGCAGCTCATCTTCCGGGACTGCTGGGGCTTTTGCAAGATGCAGGCTACCGAGTGAGTGCCGTGTACTAGCTGAACGATGGGCTTGATGGCAGCGAAAAACAACAAGACAAACGGCAAACGCGGCTACCGCTGGGCAAACTGGTCAACCAAACGGCTATTGCCTATGCGCATTTGTGATCTCGGTCTGGAGATTAAAGGCACCGAGCTGGAGGAACGCATAGCGCAATTGTACGCCGAACTCGCTGAGCGCGGCTTTGTGTTCCGGCCTCACTTTTGGCTCTCCGATGAGTGGTTCTGCCCTGATGGCGTCCCTGGTGTGGCGATTCCCTTTTTCCTTGCCCATCCGCGATTGAAGCGCCTCGAAGAGGAACATATCTACGAGGTCGAGGGTGGTAACGCGGCGTCATGCATGCGATTACTGCGTCATGAAACCGGTCACGCCGTCCTTAATGCCTATCAGCTGCATCGCCGCTCCAGTTGGCGGCTGCACTTTGGCAAATCCAGCATTCAATACCCCGACACCTATCTGCCGCGGCCCTATAGCCGGCGCTTCGTGATTCACCTCGAAAATTGGTATGCGCAGAGCCATCCACACGAGGACTGGGCGGAGACATTCGCCGTGTGGCTGACACCGCAATACGACTGGCGGCGGCGCTACAAGGACTGGCCGGCACTCAAGAAGCTAGAGTACGTCGATCAGCTGATGCAAGAGATTAAAACACAACGGCCACGCCTGCGAACGCGGCGGAGCGAAAACGCGGCAAACACGATTCGCATGACGCTGCGCGAATACTACCTGGACAAGCAGAGCCGCTATGGCACCGACGGCATGGGATTCTATGACCGTGATCTGCGCAAGTTGTTTTCCGACAAGGAGGAACACAAGAGAAACGAGAAGGCATCAGCATATATTCGACGCGTGCGTATGGATGTCATCAATGTCGTTGCGCGTTGGACCAACGAGTATAATTACCGGATCAACGAGGTGCTTAAAGAAATGATCGATCGTTGCGACAAGCTTGATCTTCATGTTGCAGCGGAGGAAGAGTCGATGAAGGTGCAGACAGTCACTTGTGTAACCACTCTAGTCATGCATCAACTGCACAGCGGCGGGTTTCACGTGGCTCTATGAAAAAGCCTGTAAAAAAACTTCGCGTCATGATGCTGGTACACGTTACGCTCGTTCCGCCGGACGACTTGGTGGATGAAAACGATCCGCGCATGGAGAAGTATCGCACCGAGTATGATGTGAAAACGGCACTGCTTAAGCTCGGGCATGAAGTGCGGGTTGTGGGGGTGTATGACGATGTGGCGCCGATCCGCACCACGATCGAGGAGTGGAAACCGCATATTGCCTTCAATCTGATTGAAGACTTCGCCGGTCAAAGCGCCTTCGACTACTATGTCGTCAGTTACCTCGAGATGCTGAATATGCCCTACACGGGCTCGAATCCGCGTGGCTTGCTGTTGGCCCGGGACAAGGCGCTGTCGAAAAAACTACTTACTTACCACCGTATCCACGTGCCTCAATTCGCTGTCTTCCCCAAAGGAAGAAAGATCAAACCGTCGCGCAATTTGCCCTATCCAATGATCGTGAAGTCTCTCACTGAAGAAGGCTCAGTCGGTATCGCCCAGGCATCGTATGTGGAAAACGAGGACCAGCTGCGGGAGCGCGTGGAGCTGATTCATGACCGGACAGACGGCGATGCCATTGCCGAGCAGTACATCGATGGGCGTGAGCTATACGCGACCGTCATCGGCAACGCGAAACTGGAGGTCTTTCCGATTCGCGAGCTGGTATTCAAGAAAGTCGATGAGGGGCTGCCGAAAATGGCCACTTATAAGGTCAAGTGGGATCTCGAGTATCGCGAGCGCTGGGGTATTGATTATCAGTTCGCGCGCAACCTGCCGGCCGGCCTCTCCGAGCAGTTGCCAAAACTGTGTAAGCGCATCTACCGCATTCTCGAACTAAGCGGCTATGCCCGTCTGGATCTGCGTCTTGATTCCGAAAACCGGGTCTATGTGCTGGAGGCCAACCCCAACCCGGCCATCGCGAGTAACGAAGACTGCGCCTGGGCGGCGGAAAAAGCTGGCTTAAGCTATCCTCAGTTCATTCAGCGCATCGTCAATTTGGGTCTGGCGGCACAGCGGGCGGGCGGCTAGACAGTCCTGAGGCCCTGCCGGGCCGCATAGCGCGTAGACCTCTTTCACGAGCGGCGGTATGCTGAAAGCACCATGTTTGCCGCTCCTAGCCCCACTGCTTCCGACCCCAGATTCACTCTCAGCCACTTCGAGCCGGCTTATCTCAAGCTGCACCGCCGTGGCGAGCTTGCCGAGCGGGTCGCGGGCGCGCTTGAGGAGCTGGCCGATTGCTGCGCCTGCCCGCGCAATTGCCATATCAATCGCCTCGCGAACGAGAAGCGCGTTTGCAACACCGGCCGTTATGCGATTGTCTCAAGCGCATTCGCCCACTTCGGCGAGGAGGACTGTCTGCGCGGTTGGCATGGTTCCGGCACGATTTTCTTCGGTCTCTGCAACCTGCGCTGCGTGTTTTGCCAGAATTGGGACATCTCTCAGCAGCTCGCCGGCCGCGAGCACACAGCGGCGGAGATTGCAGAGCTCATGCTTGCGCTGCAGGCGCAGGGCTGTCACAACATCAACTTCGTCACTCCCGAGCACGTTGCACCGCAGGTCATCGAGGCCATCGCCGCGGCCGCACCCGCCGGATTGCGATTGCCGATCGTCTACAACACCAGTGGCTATGACGCGTTGTCATCACTGCGCCTGCTCGACGGTCTGATCGACATCTACATGCCCGACTTCCAATTTTGGCACCGCGAAAGCGCCCGCAAATTGGCCAAGGCCAAGGACTACCCGGAGCGTGCGCGAGAGGCGATCCTTGAGATGCATCGACAAGTTGGCGATCTCAAGTTCGGTAATGACGGATTGGCCCGTCGTGGCCTGCTGCTACGCCACCTGGTGATGCCGGGCCAAACGGACGAGGCAACGGAAATTTTCGCTTGGCTCGCAAGCGAAGTGTCGCGCGATACGTATGTCAACATCATGAGCCAGTACCGTCCGCAGTATCAGGTGGGCGCCATCGCCAAAGAAGGTCAGAAAAAGTATGCCGAGATCGATCGCAGACCGAGCTCGGGCGAGATCGAAATGGCCTACCGCGCTGCACGCCGTGCTGGTCTATGGCGTTTCGATGAGCGTAACGCGACACGCCAATTCATCCTCGGCTAGCAGCCCGCGCCGGTGAGAATATGTTAGGCTTGCCGACACGGCCGAGCCGCCGACAAACGCGGAGAAACGGGTATATCTCTCTGGCTGATGGAGGACGAAGATGAAACTCACGAGCGCAAACTTTGCCGATAACCAGCCGATCCCCAGTGCACATGCATTCTGTGCGCCGGATCCCGCCAGTCACGTGACCCTGTCGAGCAATCGCAATCCGGCATTTTCTTGGACCGAGGTGCCGCCGGGCACGAAGTCATTCGTGCTCATCTGTCATGACCCTGATGTGCCGAGCAAGGCGGACGACGTCAACCAGGAGGGCCGAACTATTCCCAGCGATCTGCCGCGTATCGACTTCTATCACTGGGTGTTAGTGGATATTGCACCCAGCGCTGGCGGCATCAAGGAGGGCGAGTACTCCGATGGCGTAAGCGCCCGCGGCAAAGCCGGCCCCGAGGCCGCAAACGGCACACGCCAGGGGATCAATGACTACACCAAATGGTTCGCTGGCGATAACGATATGGGTGGGAACTACTTTGGTTACGACGGCCCCTGCCCGCCGTGGAATGACACCATCGTGCACCATTATGTCTTCACGCTCTACGCGCTCAACGTCGACCGCTGCCCGGTCGAGGGCGAGTTTACGGGTGAAGATGCGCGCAAAGCGATCGCGGGTCATGTGCTTGCCGAGGCAAGCATTACGGGTACCTATAGTCTGAATCCCGATGTAAAGCCTTAGTGGTGCCTAACGCCCTTGGAGGTGAAGCATGAAGCTGGAATATGATCTCGTCGAAGACTCTTATGACGACACGACCCAAATTCGCACCATGACGGAACAGGCCACAGTGCCAAACCGGGGCTGGTTGATTCGCACCACGCTGTATACCGCGCACCAGGTCACGGCAACGGTCGTCTTCGTGCCGGATACAGCAGCGCGGGAAGGGTTGTTCGAGCCACTCGTCGCCTGAAACGGGTGCTGCGGCACTTCCTCGGTCGATCCGATATGCGCTCCAAACCGCCGATTCCACGGCGGTGCGCGTTGTTATTACGGTGCTAGAATAAGAAACATAGTGACAAACACGCAGCCCTATGCAGTTGCCTGATTTTGCCCGCACAGACCTACGACCGCTTCAGGATCGTGACCTTCAGTTCCTCATGGAGAACTTTCCTGAGCCCGGCCGAAGTTATGAGGAGATTGCGCAGGTCATCCACCGCATCCCAACCACGCTGGATTCGATGTTGGACAGCGAGTTCGTCTTCCAGAAGATATTTGAGCAACGGACGTTGCTGGTCGATGTTTCCCCGTTCCTACTATTCAATGTATTGCTGCGCCGCAGCCTTGCGGAAAGCCGCAATCTTCGGGAACGCAAGGTCATCAATTACATTGCTAATCTGTTGAGCCTTTTCGTAACTGCCGAGCGCTTGCATCGCGTACATGGCGACGATGCACAGACGTATGAGTATATTGTCGACATGATCGAAGAAGCAGCGCGTTCCGACACACGTCGGCAATTTCTCGTCTATTCACACATCGGCAACTACACCTTATGGTTGACGGGGCTATTCCAGGAGTGGATCGAATACCGGCATCGTTACAAGCGTCGACCGGTGGATATGAGCTTCTTTACTAACTCCGGGCGTGCTTACTTCGAGCGCGCCGCAAGCCATCCGTTGGCGCGAGAGTACGGGCTTGAGGAAGTGTTCTTGCGGCTGGCGATGATGTTCGATCACTATCGAAACGCGCTCAACTACATGGCGCGGGAGTATCTGAGCGTCTGTTAGGCCAAGACTAAAGCCGTCACGCGCGTTCGGCGCTCGCGCGCAGCGCCTTGGTCAAAACTGACCAACATTTAGTCTCAAACTCGACTGCCCGTTTTTCATCGAACACAGCGGCAACCAGAGCACGGCACTCGTCGATTGCCGTCTCGAAGCCCCTCCAGCTGCCGGGCGCCTGCTTGAACTTGCCGACGAAGTTTTCGGCGCCAGCACCAAAAGTAAGAATGGCGAGGTCGATAAGGCGGGCGCGTATCGGCGTAAAAGCCGAGTCGCGATCGGAGCGGCGCCGCTCTTCACCCTCATAATGGTCATGACGGCCCTCGCCAGCACCGAGGCGCCTGTCCCATGAACGCGTGTTGGGCCGGATGAAGCCACGCAAGGCAAGGTCTTCCAGAGAGCCTTCGAGCCCAGGCAGACCCATTGCCTTCTCGCGCAGCTGCACAAGGCTGGATTTGCCATCGACGAGAATCAATACGGTGCGGAGCTTTTGCGGAAGATGGTAGGTACGCGCGTCTAGCTCATCCTTGCCCTTGTCAGTGCGCGTGAAAACGAGTTGGGTGTTCATGCCATCCGGACCTCATGCCGAGTGTGCCGCGATCCCTCTCTTCTTCCTGGCAGCCCCTCCGTGAGCAGCCCGTGACCAAGTGATTCAAGGATGTGACGCTATCCACGACGCCAAGACGCCAAGCGCACAACCGGCCGGGTGCCGATGGTAGGAAGCTCGACAGGCTAAATCAAGATATGTTGTTAACCGCTTGCACGGTTGTCGTTTTTCGCTAGCCGTGCACGCCGTTCTGCGCGCACGGTGGCCGCGGGTGCCGCCTGCTCGCACCGCGGTAAAGCGGTTGGCGTGCATGATCCTGGCGACGCACAACGACTGACCTATTGAGGGAAACGCTCGTGACGTGGGCCAAGTTCGCCAAGCGCCCCGGTATATCACCGTGCCTGAGCTGGTGGCCGCGCGGCGAGATACGGACTCAAGCACCGGGCTTCATGCTATGGTAGCTTGCATGTGCTTGAAATTGCATCGTGTGTCCCGCTCGCAGGATCGCGAATTCACCCTCTAGTGCCGACGGAAGTGCCGGTCTATGGCCGCCGTGCGGCTACCGAACCCAGGCCCGCGTGATACTACTGGACCGACTTACAGATGCCAGCAAACCCGCCACCCGAAACCCAATCGGCTGAGTATTCCCGCGACCCGCTTTTACGACGGCAGGTGACGATCGTCTATGCCGATGTCGCTAACTACAGTGGCCTTTGCGCGATCGACGAGGATGCGACACACCGCCAGCTCGAACGCTGTCTCGACATTTTTACTGCATCGATAGGAGAGCACAGCGGTCGCGTTCATCATTATGCCGGTGACGCCATTCTCGCCACCTTTGATTCTGTCGAGGCGGCGCTCAGGTGTGCGATCGCCGTACAGCGGAGCCTTCTGCAACTGAATGAGCCCATCGCCGCGGCTCGCCGAGTCGAGTTTCGAATCGGGATAAACGAAGGCAATGTCATCACCAGTCGGGGCGATGTTTATGGCGAAGACGTCAATATCGCTGCCAGACTAGAAGCTTTGTGTGCGCCCGGAGCGATATGTGTCTCCGAGCGCGTGAAGCAGGCGGTGGACGAGCGAGCACTGGAGGTGACGATCACCTACCTGGGCGAGCGCAGGCTCAAGAACTTGCCCCGGCGCGTTGCCGCATATCTAGTCGAGATGGGCAAGGAGGCAGAACAGCCAGCCACTCGATTTCGCTCGCGCGCAGGGACGTGGCTGCAGCTACCCGAGCAACCTTCGCTCGCCGTCTTACCATTTAGGTGCACGGACGATGATGTGACCGCGGTGCAGTTGGCCGACGGACTAACCATGGAGCTCATGACCGAGCTGGTCAAGCTTTCGGGCTTGTTTCTTGCAAGCGATTTTTCCACGCTGCGCTACCGTAAGGACCATCCATCCGCGCAGGCCGTATCCAGAGAGCTCGGCGTGCGCTACCTGCTGGAAGGGACGGTGAGGCGCGCAGGCGAACGATTACGGGTCTACGCGCAACTTAGCGACGCCATCCATGGCAGTAAAATCTGGGCGGAACGCTACGAACTTGCGCTCGATGACATCATCGACATCCAGGATTCGATCACGGACGCGATCATCACCGTCCTCGACGTGAAGCTCGTATCCGGGAAGCGCTCCCACATCACTCGCCAGTCCCTGCGCAACCGTGAGGCCTTGCACCATTATTATAACGGCTGGTCGCATCTGATCGCCGGGACCCGCGACGACCTGATCCTGGCTCAATGTGACTTCGAGACCGCCGCCGAGCTCGAGCCGGACTCGCCCTTGCCGCCCGCCATGGCGTCGTGGACGTACTGGTGGCAAGGGTTTCGTGCACTAACCGCGGACCCGCAGAAGGCCTTTGAACGTGCCGAGCACTTTGCTCGACGCGCACAAACGTTGAAGGACCCCAACGGATTCGCGAGCCTGGTCATGGCCCATGTCCATCTCTTGCGACGCGAGCACCCTCAGGCACTCGAGGCGGCGTCCTACGCGTTGAATCTTCGGCCCAGCTGTGACGTAAGCGCCGCTGCCGTCGCAAATGTGCTCAACTACGTGGACCGTTCCGATGAGGCGATACAGTACGCCGAGCGGGCAATACGCCTTACGCCCATCGCGCCGACCATCTACCCGGCGATTCTTGCCAGCTCCTACTACGGGGCGGGCCGCCACGAGGACGCGATCGCTGCGGCGCACGCGATCATCGAAGTTAATAAAGACGCCCTGGATGCATGGCTGGTGCTCGCCGCGGCGGAGAGCGCGATGGGAAATCGTTCGGCAGCACGCGCGGCCATGGACGAGGTGCTGCGGCTGAAACCTGATTTAAGCCTCAACGCCTATCTCGAGACCCAGCCTTATGCCGGAATGGAACGTCTCGAGGAGCTAGCCGATCGTCTGCGGTGGGCCGGACTGCAATGATGGATCTCAAGACAACGGAAAACCGGTTTTTGTATATTTAACGGACGTAGAACAAGCGTTAGTCAAAATAAAAGCCGGGCAACAACGCCCGGCTTTCTGAACTACTGCTCAGAAGTGCTATGGCTATCGGCTACTGCGTTACTAAGAATGTCCCTTCGACATGGTTGGTTGCGCCATGCTGCAAATTGAAGGCGCCCGCTATTCCTTCCCCATTCGGCCCTGTCAGCACACCATTCACCGTACCCGTCGGAGAAAGGGGCTGAACCGCGGCATCAACGGTGACGGTCCCACCTGTTACAGTGGTGTTGAGTTGTCCCGAGGAAAACGTGCCGCTTATGTTTACATCCCACTGGTCACTAAACCCTGAGACCCGAGGACCGTTCCCAACTTGCATGTTTCCACCCACTGCGCCGGTTCCGAAGTTGAGCGTCGCATCTAAAGTCATGGTCAAGGCGTTTACGGCACCTGCTTCGCCTGAGCCTTGAAAACCCAACACATTTGAGTAAACAAACGTTCCTGTCGGAATCGCTGCCGTTGGCGTCGGCGTAGCCGTGATCCAGAAGATCGTATCGGTGACATCTACCGTCACCGTGCCGTTGTCGAAATCCGGTTGAAGGGTGACGGGGTTACTGACACTGGCATTCCATTGACCCCAATCCACCGGAAAGCCGGCAAGCGTCGTGTTCGTGACAACGCTAGAAACCGGTGCGGATCCTTGGCGCAACACTAATCCTGCGCTGTCGTCGAAGATAATCGGACTCGGATCATTGACGAGGTCATTAGCCCGACCGCTCAAAGGCGAAGGAATGATCGTGTTATTGCTCGCAGCAAAAGCCAGACGATCGAGACTTCCCAGCTCTGCTGCACTGAGTGCCGGCGGAAGAACCGCGGCAACCGGATTTTCCACCGCTGTGACTAGACGCACTTCTGTCGGATCCACCATCGCCTCTTGCAGTGCCGGATCTACTGTTTCTTGCAGCGGCGCTGGAATCTGCACATCGCCCTTGGGCGTGCTGTTCATGCTGCTAATGGTGGCGTAGTTATAGTCTTGCCCGAAACCCACAAGCATCTCGGCAGCGTCGTTGGTGATGGAGATCGTTCCATCCCAGGCCGCCACGTAGAGCGCGCTCTGGTCGAGTACCTCGTAGGTCGTGCCGCGCACGCCGACAATCGCATAGGCCGTCTTGACCTTGTACGAATTCGGTCTCAGCCGCGCGACAAGACCGGTTAATGTCCGGAACCCACCTTTGATAAGACTGAAAAAGCTCTTGTTGTTATCGGCGTTCTGCTCATCGAACTCATACTCATCGACACTGAACTCGGTATCCGGTCGCAAGGTCATGATGGCGCCGTCGCTGAAGCGGATCTGCGCCCGCGTGCGCGGACCCGTCCACAGTTTGTCACCCTGATAGAACTCGGCACCGCTTGTCAGCGAGCGCGCTGACTTGTCAGTCTGAATCGCGATAAACGGGCCACTCGTTACGAGAACGTGGCCGGCGGGTCGGATGGCTCCGCTGGCCGGCGAGCACCAAAACAAGATGAAAGCAAATGCAAGGGAGGAAATACCAAAGGACTTCGCTACCGCGTCCATCACAAGACCCTCCTTTAGACCCAGCAAACTACGCTGCGCACTCCCTCAGCGGAAGTCGAAGCGGACACCCCCAAACACCTGTGTCCTGTCGTAGGTAAAGATGTCGAGATTCGATTCTTGTTTTTCGTACTTTAACTCTAAATTTATAGTCCATTTTGGCCGCCAACGCCAGTTCCAGCCGGCGGTCAGCGCATAGTAATCGTCCTCGCGGACCTCGGCAAATACCGGCTGCGGGCCTTCATAATCGCTGGCTTGCAATGTCGCATTCACAAACAACAGCTGGCGCGGCGTCGGATTCCACTGGAATAGACCGAATAGCCCTACATAATCTCTGGCTATAGCCTCGGCCGCCGCGCCGTCTTCCACATTGTCTTCGGTCCCGACGTACAGCCCGACCCGGAACTCCTTGTTTGCACGGGCAAAACGGTGGATCCAGGTCACGCCCGCTACCCCCAGGTTGACGTCGCGAAAGCTTTGTTCGGGGTAGCGCACGGCTCCCAGCTGACCGAAGGGCATGATCCGATCGGAAGCACCCAGTGAGCGTTCCCACTCAATGCCTGCTAAGAAAATGCGGCGAAAATCCTCCAGATCGTCGCTGTTCAGCCAGATGTTCTCGTATTGGAGCGGCAGACGAAGAATACTACGCTTGCCGAGAAAACTGATGCCGCCGCGAAGGAGGACGCGGGCTGTATCGAACTCGTCGTCGAAATCATTTTCGACATCGAAGTTCTTCCGGATAACGCCTGCGGCTTTGCCGAATAAGGCCTTTTTCTTGCTGATCGGACGCAGCACCTCGCCGGCGAGCTCGGCCTCCAGGAAATTACCCGAGAGTTCCACGGCACCCGGTGCCAGGACGACCGTGCCCAAGCCCGAAACCGGCACCAGCTGATCCCCCGGCCCTGCGTTCACATTCGAGTCATAGCCCAGCCGGGTCGCTACATAGGCGTGAAAGACCGGGCGCACGGCTTTCTCCTGCTCCTTGATCTTGGCGAGAAACAGCTTGACGCGCTCTTGCACATTGGGCGGCGGATTGTGCGTTAGCACAATCTCGAATTGCGTGCGCGCCTCAAGGAAGTTCCCGAGCGTGAACTGTGCACGCCCCAACTCCAGGCGTACCCGGTCGTTCTCTGGATACAGCAACAGGATACGCTCGAAGGCAAACGCCGCCTGGGCTGCCTTCCCGACTTGGAGCGCGGCAAGCCCGAAGGCGAAATCAAAGTCCGGATTACCCGCTTCCTTCGCGAGCCGGTCCAAGCCGAGCTCGTACGCCGGCCCGGCAGAGCCCGCGCTGAGCAGCCGCTGGATTTCCTCGGCGGTTTCGGTGGCAGCGACGTGTCCCGTGAACCGCAAGCTGCCCAGCAGCGCACCGAGACGGACATAAGGCGCCATTTACCCCCCTAGCGAGTCCAAGTTATGTTTTTAATCAAAAATAGCGTGTTTTGCCTATTTGTAAAGAACTTAGGGGGGATACTTTCTCTTCTACATGAATTACCTACCGTAACGAGCCGGCGATCAGACAGTTCTGCCGGCAACCCATCCCCTCTCGTCATCGATGGTCACGATCATCTCTCTGACGAGAGCAGATCACACTATGGCCCGACCGTCTAGCCCCGCCAAGGTAGAGGATACCCTATCCATGTAGACAGTTGTGCGAGCGACGTCGTGCCGGTAGCTTTGTATCGGAATTTGACTCATACGTGGCCAGAGCAGGAGGTCTCCATGCAGCAATACGTTTTGAAGCGCTTGATCTGCAGCTTACCGTTGATGGCAACAGTCGTCCTAGCACCATCGTCCACGGCCGCAGAGCCCCAGGACATCATCAAATATCGCCAGGCAGTCATGAAGTCACAGGGCGGACACATGGGTGCGGCGGCGCAAATCATAAAAGGCAAGGTCGATTTCGGCAGCGATCTGCAGTATCACGCCACAGCGCTTGCAGCCTCGAGCACGGGGCTAGCGAAGCTATTCCCCAAAGGATCAGATTTCGGTGAAACCCGAGCGAAAACGGAGATCTGGACGAACGCCGCCGAGTTCGAGAAAGCGTCAAAGGATGCGGAGAACAAAGCCAATGCATTTCTCGCCGCCGCGAAGTCGAACGACACCGCCGCGATCGCCAAGACCTTTGGCGACCTGTCAGAGACCTGCAAGGGCTGCCATAAGAAGTTTCGCGAAAAGAAGGAGTAACAGCCGACGCAGAGTGTCGCCTTGCGAGGACCTGCGCAGCGCCTGTTGATCCTTTACTCCGCTCTCCTCTGGTCCGCGGCCAGTCATGCCGCGCCGGACGAGTCGATTGGTCGCGGCGAATATGTGCTTCGCGCCGCAGGCTGTGTCACGTGTCATACGGATCGGGACAACAACGGTGCGTTCCTCGCGGGTGGTCGCGCGCTCGAGACGCCCTTCGGGACGTTCTACTCGCCTAACATCACTCCCGATCCGCAGCATGGCATCGGACGTTGGAGTGAGGCTGATTTTCTACGCGCGCTTCGACTCGGCTTAGGCCCGAACGGCGAACACTATTATCCGGCGTTTCCCTATACCACCTACACGCGCATGAAGCGCGAAGATATGCTGGCGCTGAGAGCTTACCTCTTGGAAGTGCCGCCGATAGCGCGCAAAAACAGGCCGCACGAGCTCGCATGGTACGTGCGACGCCCGTTACTCTGGCTCTGGAAGCTGCTGTATTTCGAGGCCGGTGAGTATGTAGAAGACCCGGCGCAATCGCCGCCCTGGAATCGTGGGGCTTATCTCGCTAACGCACTCGCCCACTGTGGTGAGTGTCACACGCCGCGTAATATCTTCGGCGCGGCCGATGACGAGCGCTATTGCGCAGGCACCCGCGAGGGGCCGGAAGGGGCGGTCGTGCCGAACATAACCCCTGATCGAAAGACCGGCATCGGCCGTTGGCGCGCCGATGAGCTCGCCGAGTATCTGCGCTCCGGCGCAACACCCGATGGCGACTTCGCGGGCAGTCTGATGGCCGACGTCATCGACGAAGGCTTGCGTTATCTAAACGATGCCGACATTAAGGCGCTGGTAAGCTATGTGCGCTCCCTGCCACCCATCGACCATCCCGTCGAGCGCAAGAAGAATCGAGCAAAAGAAGAAAAGTGGTAAGAGGCGCGACGCCTTTGAGTAATCGGCGCGAGTAGCGTTGCATGTCCTTGCCGAGGTGCTTGAGCGCATTCTTTGGCCATGGCAGATTTGTAGCGCGAATCTGGCGCAAGCACTGGGCAACTTCATGGAAAGCGCACGCAGCCTGACGACCGAAGACGGCATCACTCTGAGCTATCGTATCTGGCAAGAAGGGCCGCAACGCCGTCCTCTGATTCTTCTCCTGCATGGCATGGCCAGCAACATGACGCGCTGGTCGGAGTTTGTGGAGCTGACAAGTCTTAAAAATAATTGGGACATATTGCGCCTGGACCTGCGCGGCCACGGTCAGTCCTTTTACCGCGGCAAACTCAGCGCCGAGATCTGGTCGCATGATCTTGTTCGTATTCTCGAAACGGAGGGATACCCGCGTGCGCTGTTCATCGGTCACAGCCTCGGCGCACAACTGGCGATACAGTTTGCCAGTTTGTACCCGCAACGCACGAGCGGACTCGTACTGATCGACCCCATCCTGGGCAAGGCCTCGCACGGGATCGCGCGCTGGGGCCGGCAGTTCCGCTACCTGGTGGCAGTGCTGGCCGTTGCAGTTCGATTCATGAACCGCCTCGGCCTGCGGCGGCGCCATATCCCGCAGCGCGACCTACGCGTACTCGATGAGCGCATGCGGGAGACTGTGCTGGCCGCAGGCAAGCAGGAAGAGCTCGTTCGCCAATACAGCTCACCGTGGCCGGATCTGAAACATTTTCCGACGGCCAACTATTTGCAGGAGATCATCGAGATGGTGCGGCCGTTACCGCCGCTGGCGGCCATAACGGTCCCGGTGCTGGTGGTGCTATCCCAAGGCGTGACTTACATCGCGCCCAAAATCAGTCATCAGATGATTAGTCAGTTTCAAGACGTCGACACCGTGATGGTCGACGCCTATCACTGGCCGCTCACCGAGCGGCCGAACGAGATCCGCGAGGCGATTGAACGATGGTGCGGCCGGCTGAGGGAGTGAGCGGCGGCCATGTAGCCGCCTCACTCAGCGCGCGCCTTCTCAGGACTTCACCACCAGGAAGAACTTGCCCTCGCCGCGCCTAACCAGGAGCAACGGCTCATCATCCTTGCCGAGCTTGGCAACGATACGCTTGAAGTCGTCCACATTCTTCACCGGCTCACGATTGATCTCATTAATGATGTCGCCCACGCGCAGTCCCGCCTCGGCCGCCTTGCTGCTCGGATCCATGTCGGTGACGACGACACCTTTGGAATCCGGTGGCAAACCCAGACGTTCGGCAATCTCGGCATTCAGGTTGCGTACTTCCAACCCGACGAGTGCCGTGTTATCGCCCCCGCCCTGTACCCCACGGCTTTCCTCGCCGATGCTGGCGACATCCTTGGGTTGCTCGCCGATCTTGACTTTGATCGTTTTCGACTTGCCATCGCGAACCACCTTAACCTTGACATCTTTGCCAACTGCCGTCTGCGCGACAATGTTACGCAGGGCTGTCTGGTCTTCAACCTCCTTTCCATCGAAGGTGACAATCACATCGCCAGACGTAATCCCGGCCTTGTCCGCAGGGCTGCCGGCCAGCACCTCGCTCACTAACGCCCCCTTGGCATCCGACAAGCCAAAGTTCTTGGCCAGGTCCGGCGTCACCCCCTGGATCGACACGCCGAGCCAGCCGCGGATGACCTTGCCGCGCTGGACAAGGCTTTCCATGACGTTGCGCACCATGTTGCTGGGAACTGCAAAACCGATACCCATATAACCGCCACTGCGACTGAAGATCGCCGTGTTAATGCCAACCAGCTCGCCGCGCACATTGACCATGGCACCACCGGAGTTACCAGGATTGATCGCCGCGTCGGTCTGAATGAAGTCTTCGTAGTCGGCAATACCGACGTCGGCGCGGCCCACGGCGCTGACGATACCCAGGGTAACGGTCTGATTGAGGCCGAAGGGGTTACCGATCGCCAGCACGTACTCGCCGACTTCCAGCGTATCGGAATTCCCCCATTTGACGGTCGGCAGGCCCTTACCGTCGATCTTCAACACGGCGAGATCAGTCTTCGGATCGGTCCCGACCACCGTGGCGAGAAACTCGCGCTTGTCACCCATCACGATTTTTATTTCATCGGCTTTGTCGATGACATGGTTGTTTGTGACGATGTAGCCTGACGGATCGACAATAACGCCTGAACCGAGCCCCCTTTGCCGCTCCCGCGGGCCAAATCGGCGGAAAAACTCGTCGCCAAAAAAGCGCCGAAAGAACGGGTCGTTGAAACGCGGATCCTCGCTCTCGGTCGAACGTGTCACCTGCGAGGTCGAGATGTTGACCACCGCTGGCGTTACCGATTTCACGATTGCCGAAAAATTGCCAGGCGCCGCGGGCACATCGACCGCGAGCGGCGTCGCGCTTGCACGCACAGGGGAAACCCAGCCGATGTTCGCAGTAGTGAGTACACCGAGAACGATACCGATGGCCGGAAACACACCGGCTAAGGCACCGAGCCCAAACCAACGACGGTCTTTCAACATCTAGTTAGCCTCCAAAAATAAGATGGTGCCCGGCCAATCATCCGGCACCCCTTCAGCTGCTCATCGTAGCCGCTTCCGAAGCGGTCTGCCACGGGGGCCCCGATCAGGCCACTTCTGTCTTGGCGCTCGTGCGCTTTCTGGTAAAAACGAAGCTCCCGTCCTTCTGGTCGACGACGACGACGTCGCCGGGACTGAATTTGGCGGCGAGAATCTCCTGGGCCAGCGGATTCTCAATATGCTGCTGGATCGCGCGCTTGAGCGGGCGCGCCCCGTAGACGGGATCGAAACCTGCCTGCGCCAGCCGATCCAGGGCACGATCGCTAATCTCCAAGCCAATGTCGCGGGCACTGAGCCGCTTGCGCAGGTACTGGGTTTGGATGTGCGCGATGCGCCGCAGATGATCCTGCCCCAAGGGGTGAAACACGACAATGTCGTCAATACGATTGATCAGCTCGGGGCGAAAATAGTTGCCGACAATTTCCATCACAGCCGCTTTCATCTTCGCATAGTTTTCCTCACCGGCCAGCTCCTGGATCACGTTCGAGCCCATGTTCGATGTCATGATGATAACGGAGTTGCGGAAATCCACGGTGCGACCATGGCCGTCGGTCAGGCGCCCATCATCGAGCACCTGCAACAGGATGTTGAACACATCCGCATGCGCCTTCTCTACCTCATCCAGAAGAATCACCGAGTACGGCTTGCGACGGACACTCTCGGTCAGGTAACCGCCCTCTTCGTAGCCCACATAGCCGGGCGGGGCCCCGATCAGTCGCGCGACTGAATGCTTTTCCATGAACTCGGACATATCGATGCGGACCATGGCCTCGTCACTGTCGAAAAGAAACCCCGCAAGCGCCTTGCTCAGCTCGGTCTTACCGACGCCAGTAGGTCCGAGGAACAGGAACGACCCGTACGGGCGATTGGGGTCCGAAAGCCCCGCGCGCGAGCGGCGGATGGCGTTAGCCACGGCAGCGATGGCCTCGTCCTGACCGACGACACGACGGCGGATCTGTTCTTCCATGTGCAACAATTTTTCGCGCTCGCTTTCCATCATCTTGGATACGGGAATACCAGTCCAGCGAGACACTACCTCGGCGATTTCGTTTTCGGTGACTGAGCTGCGCAATAGACGAGGCTGCTTGCTTTCGCTCGCGCTCGCCTCGGCCAAGCGCTTTTCGAGCTCGGGGATCCGACCATATTGCAATTCCGACATACGTGCGAGATCGCCCGCGCGCCTGGCCGTTTCGATCTCCATGCGGGCGCGCTCGAGCTCTTCCTTGATATGCTGCGCACCCTGTACCGCTGCTTTTTCGGCCTTCCACACCTCTTCCAAGTCGGCATACTCGCGCTCAAGGCGAGTAATCTCGGTCTTAAGGTTGCTCAGGCGCTTTTTCGATGCCTCGTCGCTCTCTTTTAGCAGCGCCTCGCGCTCGATCTTGAGCTGAATCAGACGTCGATCGAGCCGATCCATTTCCTCGGGCTTGGAATCGATTTCCATGCGAATGCGCGAGGCCGCTTCGTCAACAAGATCGATCGCCTTGTCGGGAAGATTGCGGTCGGTGATATACCGATGCGAAAGCGTTGCCGCAGCCACAATGGCCGGATCCGTAATCTCAACACCGTGGTGCACTTCGTACTTTTCCTTCAGCCCGCGCAGGATGGCGATTGTATCTTCGACGTTGGGTTCGTCGACAAGCACCTTCTGAAAGCGCCGTTCCAGTGCCGCGTCCTTTTCCAGGTGCTTGCGGTATTCATCTAGCGTCGTGGCGCCAATGCAGTGCAGCTCGCCACGCGCAAGCGCCGGTTTCAGCATATTGCCGGCGTCGATCGCTCCCTCGGCCTTGCCGGCACCTACGAGCGTGTGCAGCTCGTCGATAAAAAGAATGATGCGTCCCTCCTGCTTGGCGAGATCCTTGAGCACCGCCTTGAGGCGTTCCTCGAACTCGCCACGATACTTGGCGCCGGCGATGAGCGCGGCCAGATCGAGCACCAATAGGCGTTTGCTCTTCATGCCTTCCGGTACTTCACCGTTGACGATCCGCTGCGCCAGCCCTTCAACGATTGCCGTCTTGCCGACACCAGGATCGCCAATTAGAACTGGATTGTTTTTCGTCCGTCGCTGCAGCACCTGCGTGACGCGCCGAATCTCGTCGTCGCGCCCGACCACGGGGTCAAGCTTGCCCTGCTCCGCGCGTTCGGTCAGATCGATCGTGTAACGCTCCAAAGCCTGGCGCTGCTCTTCGGCACTCGCGTCCTCGACCCTCTGCCCACCGCGCAGCGCCTCGATCGCGCGCTCAAGACCGCTGCGCGATAGACCGGCCTCGCGTAATACCCGGCCGAGCTCGCCCTTGTCTTCGAGCGCAGCCAGCAGAAACAGCTCGGTCGAGATAAATCGGTCTTTGCGTTTCTGTGCGTGTTTGTCTGTTAGATTGAGCAAACGCCCGAGCTCATTTGAAACCAATACCTCGCCGCCTGTGCCCTCGACCGTGGGCAAACGGTCCAAGATCTCGCTCAACTTCGAGCGCAGCGCGTTGACGTTGACATCGCAGTTCGCCAGCAGCTGGCGCGTACTGCCACCTTCCTGATCGAGCAACGCGGTCATCACGTGGACCGGTTCGATGAACTGGTGGTCGCGACCGACGGCGAGGCTCTGGGCATCGGCCAGCGCCTCCTGCAGCTTCGCGGTCATCTTGTCCATTCGCATCGGCGAGCTTCCTCAGCTTATCAATGGCAGTTCTATGCTAATTGGGGACCGGGCTGCTTATTTCAAGGCCGTTTCCAGGTTGTTTCGGCACGCCGGACCTGGCTCAGTCGGCCGCCAGTGCGGCGGCACGACCGCGACGCTCGTCGACCGCCATGAGCACGGCGAGTCCCACAACGAAGAACGCCGTTGTCGACACAATCGCGATTCGGTGCTGCCCGTGGGTGAGGTAGGTGATGGCGCCGTAGCTGAGCGGACCGAAAATGGCCGCCACTTTCCCGGCCAATCCCCAGAGACCGAAGAACTCCGCCGCACGCCATGGCGGTGCGAACTGTCCTACCAGTGCCCGGCCTGCCGACTGGCTCGAGCCGAGCGCCAGGCCAACGAGATTGCCCGCCAACCAGAATGTCGCCCGGCTCTCGCTGGCAAAGGCAATCATCAGTGCAGCGACCCATACGACCAGGGTCAGCGCCAGCGTGCGCTTGGAGCCCAGCCAATCCTGAATGTAACCAAACGCGAGCGCGCCGATGGCAGCGGTGACGTTGATCACCAGAATAAGCACCAACGTGCCGGCTGTGTCGAAGCGCATCACTTCGCGTGCATACACCGCTGCCAGTACGATGACCGTATAGATCCCGCAGTAGTAGACCATCAGGCTGCACAAGAAACGGAACAAGTCTTTGAACTGATGTACATGCGCCAGGGTTTGCTTGATGCGTTCAAAACCCGCGCCAACGTAGCTCTTGCCAGGGGGCAAAGGTGAGGCCGTGGCGCGCTCGGGCAACCAGAGAAAGGTGGGCAAGACCGCCAGCGCGAACATGCCCGCCGTGATCAGCATCGTCACGGGCACGTACTCGGGCGCACTTTGCCCGTGTGCCTGGGCCCAGCGCACGTACACCAGGCACATAGCCAAGACGATCAAACCACCGATGTATCCCAGCGCCCAGCCGTACCCGGAGATGCGGCCCATGTCCTGTTGCGGGGCGATCTCGGGAAGGAATGCTGAAATAAGATTCTCGCCCGTGTGAAACATGGTACTTGCCAACACCACAAGTGTCATGGCGAGCGCGACATCGCCCGGCCCGACCATCGCCAGCGAGGCAGTAAACAGCACACAACCGACCGTGGTGACGGCGAGAAAGCGTTTCTTATCGGCGCGATGATCGGCAATCGCACCGAGCACGGGCGCCGTCACCAGCACCAGCGCATTGGTGATGGCAATGGCGATTGTCCAGTACAGCGTCCCGGCACCCTGCCCCCCGACCTTGGCGGCCACGACACCGACAAAATAGGCGTTGAACACGGCCGTCAGCACGACGGTCGTGTAGCCCGAGTTGGCAAAGTCATACATAGCCCAGGCGAATATTTCGCGCCGTGGCGCTACGCTCACGATCTTACGTAGCGTAGACGTGTTCATTCGAACTGTTGTTCGGGGACTTGAGGAGCGGTGCCGACAGTGTGGCGGCGAGCATTGCGCGGGCAGTGCTAGCCGAGCGCTCTGCCATCTCCGGACTGGAAAGAGGTCGGTACCTCACCGCCGTTCAGCCTACTGGCTACAAAACCGTGTACGAGCTTGAGCACGTCGGCGCAGTACGGGTAATTAACCCGGTAATACACCTCCTTGCCACGCTTTTCGCACAGCAGCAGCTCGGCGTTGCGCAGTACTTTGAGGTGGTGGGAGATGGCGGGGCGGCTCAGACGGAACAGGCGGGCGATTTTATTGACGCAGATCTCTTCATTGGCCTCGAAGACTAGGAGAATTTTCTGCCGCGTCGGATCACCGAGCGCCGAAAAAAACTTGGCGAATTTCGCCCATTCCTCTGGAAGCGTCTCCGCGTACCGCGCCTTCATAATGCCAAAACTGCCAAAAACTGCTGTACCGAGTGACAGGGCCCCGCATCATGCGGCATACGTCAAAAAATGTAAACATGTTTGTTGCCATCGAGCGCCTCTAGCCGTCGTTCGCAGGACGCGCCAACACCAGGGAAAAATGGCCGTCCTCGTACTCGAAATGCTGCTCCGCAACAAACCCGCCCCGGGCCAGCAGTGATTGCATGGACGCCCGCGTAAACTTGCGGCTGATTTCTGTCAACAGCGGCTCGCCGGCGGTAAAGGCAACTTCCATGCCCAAAGCCCCAATAACGACGTGCTGTGCTTGCAGCGAGTCCAGATACATCTCGATGCGCGCTTGCGCTTCGTTGTAAACCGCGCGGTGGGCGAAAGTGTGCGGTCTAAACCCGCCATCAAGCTCGCGGTTGATGACGTTCAGTACGTTGCGATTAAAGGCTGCCGTCAAGCCCGCGGCATCGTTGTAAGCCGCGTTTAGCACCCTCGTATCCTTGACCCGGTCGAGACCCAAGAGAAAGCGGTCACCACTGTTCATGACCAGCCGTAACGCGCGCAGGAAGTTCTCGGCTTCATCCTGGGAAAAATTGCCGATGGTGCTGCCGAGAAACAACACCAAGCGCGTCCCCTCATCATCGCCGATGTGTTGAAGGTCGTGCAGATAATCACCGACAAATGCATCGACATTGAGCCAGGCGTGCTCATCGACAAGGCGCTCAGCGGCATGCACCAACATTTCGCTGCAAACATCAAACGGTTCATATCGCACATGGCAACGCTGGTTCTCACAGGCGCGCAGCAAGTGTGCGGTCTTTCTTGAAGAGCCGCTGCCCAGCTCGAGAATGCGAAAAGGCCGTACGGATTCGATGACCGCCTCAGCGACCTTGGCCAACAGCGCATCCTCGGTACGCGTAAGATAGTACTCAGGAGTCTTGCAGATCTCCTCGAACAACCACGATCCGGTTTCGTCGTAGAAGTATTTTGGGGGCAGGGATTTTGGACATGCCGCGAGCCCAGCGCGCACATCATCGGCGAGGCTATCCAAAGGAGCTACCGTGCTAAGCTGCTCCAGCGTGATGCGCTGGCGCTGGCTGCGCAACGCTCGCTTGTGCGTGCGGTTCATTATTTTGGAATGGCTAGGCAGAAGAGCATGAGCGGCGCGAACAAGTCTAACCGCCATTAAACCGTCTTTGGCGGCGAATTTAAAGCCCAATTCAGCGTCTAAAATGCGCTAAGATGACATTAGCTCTGGCTCGCAGCGTTAGTTGCGAGCGCGAAACGGCGCAGAGTCAGCAGCCATGCTGCAAAATCCAGATCGGAGACCGTGATCGCGAATGACCTCGTCCCCGCAACCTGAACCTGGAGGCACGGCCCAGCAGCGGCTAGGCAAAGGGATGATCTACGTGGCATGGATTCTCGCGCTGGCACTGCTTGCTTGGTTCTTCAGCGCCTGGCTCGATATGCGTCAGAACCCGAACCGCTCGGTGCAGACGGCGGTATCGGGTGGCAAGCGCTTGGTCACGCTCGTGCGCAATCCTTCCGGTCATTACCGTGCGACTGGCTACATAAATAACCGCGAAGTGGAGTTCATGGTGGATACGGGCGCCACGACAGTCGCGGTCCCGGCATCGCTCGAGGCTCACCTCGGGTTACATCGAGGCGTACCTGTCGAGGTAAGCACTGCTAACGGAATAGTTGGCGCCTTTCTGACACGCCTCGATAGCGTGCGCCTCGGCATGATCGAATTACGCGACGTGAAAGCGACTATCAACCCCTCCCTGGACGGAAATGAGGTATTGCTGGGCATGAGCTTTCTCAAGCAACTCGAGTTCACTCAGCGCGGCGATTCCCTCATACTGGAACAATAAGCTGGATAGCGGCTCATGTTGCCCGAGGATATCAGCGACACCGTTGGCCGTGCGCTTGCCGAGGATATCGGCAGCGGCGATCTGACGGCTGCCCTCATCCCACCGGACCGCCGCGCCAAAGCGAGCGTCATCACGCGTGAAAACGCCGTGCTCTGCGGCACCGCCTGGTTTGACGAGGTCTTTCGCCAGTTGGACCGCGCCATTCGCGTCAGTTGGCAGGCCCAAGACGGCGACCGTATCCATGCCGGGCAGACGGTATGCGCCATCGAAGGGCCCGCAAGAACAATATTGAGTGGCGAACGTATGGCGCTCAACTTCTTGCAGCTGCTCTCAGGCGTGGCTACCCAGGCCCGGGAGTATGTGGATCGTGTAAGCGGCACCCCCGCCAAGATTCTCGACACTCGCAAGACCGTGCCGGGGCTGCGCAAAGCGCAAAAGTATGCCGTCACTTGCGGGGGTGCCCACAATCATCGCATGGGCCTCTATGACGGCATTCTCATCAAGGAGAATCACATTCTCGCCGCCGGCTCTATTGCCGCCGCCGTGCAGCGGGCCAAAGCGAGCGCCCCTGAAGGCACGCCAATCGAGATCGAGGTCGAAAGTTTAGACGAGCTTGAACAAGCGATCGAAGCTGGCGCCGACAATCTGCTGATAGATAATTTCAGCCTAGACGATCTGAGAACGGCGGTAGAGCGAGCGCGCGGGCGCGCGACTCTGGAAGCGTCGGGAGGAATTAGCCGGGACAACGTGCGTCAGATCGCCGAGACTGGCGTCGACTACATTTCCATCGGTGATATGACCAAAAACGTAAAGGCGGTGGATTTTTCAATGCGCTTCGCGCCCAGGGGGCACACGGCTCCCTAGACACACAAACATCGCAGAGGCGCGGAGAACGCGGAGGCGCTTCCTAGTCGCGGCGTAGACAACCATACTCAGGATCCGTCGAGCCAGACGAGGGACGCCATGTGCCCGCACACACGATCCCGGCGGTATGAAAAAAAACGCTCACGGTCGGATAAGGTACAGTATCCACCGCCATAGACATTCGTCACGTCTACAGCGCGTAAGCGCTGCCGTGCCAAGCGGTAGATATCGGCGAGCCAGCGGCCGTCTTCTTGCTTCGTGAATGCCTCCTTCGCCTCAGCATCCTGAGCAACGAATGCCTCATAGACGTCGTCACCAACCTGGAAGGCCTGTGGGCCGATGGCTGGCCCAAGCCAAGCCATAAGTTCCGTACCTGGCAGTTTCAATTGCGCCACCCCTTGCTCGATCAAGCCGCGTGCAAGACCACGCCAGCCGCCGTGCAAGACCGCTGCCCGGGTGCCCGCACGATCGCACAGAAAGACGGGGCAACAATCGGCGGTGAGCACTACGCACACATGTCCTGGCTGATCCGCATAGCTGCCGTCGCCTTCGCTGTAGGGCTCGCTGACGGCAGCGTTCACCACGCGGCTGCCGTGCACTTGTCGCAGCCATAAGGGTTCGGCCGGCAAGGCGGCCGCTTCGACCAGCAGCGCGCGATTTTGCTGCACGCGCGCGAAGTCATCACCCGAGCGCAGGCTCAGATTGAAGGAGTTGAAAGGTGCCTCGCTGAAGCCGCCGATGCGCGTTGTCGTCAGCGCCTTAACATGCGCCGGCGCCGGCCAATCGGGATAAATGAATTCCGGTGCTCGGGAAACCAAACAATGTCTCCGCGTGCGTGCGTCTCCACGGTTGCTCACCTTTGAACTATACACTATGCACAAACCTTCCCGTCCAAAGTAGCCCGATGCGCCGCCGCGCAAAAACGAATAACGTTGAGCGCCCCTTGCTCGAGCCGAGTCCCGCGTCGAGCCGAAGACCGGGCCTGAAGGGGCAGGAGCGGAGTGACGCGGACCAAGTCGAAGGTCCGCTCGACCTCATACCCCCCTGAACGGGCTCGCCACCGACGAAGAACCCTGGACTTGCGAGTGAAAAAAGGACAGGGAACCGCGTGCCAGTCGACTTCCCGCGGCCGTCGGCCCGCTCAAGACTGCTTGCGCTCCCTTGCATCGTCCTGCAAAGCAGTAATCAACTCGCGCATATCCTTCGGCAACGGTGCGGTCCATTGCATACGCTCGCCGCTTACCGGATGAGTCAATGCTAAGCGCGCCGCATGCAAAGCCTGGCGGCGAAACCGGCGCAGGACCTGAGCTAAGTGCTCGCTGCAATCGGGCGGAATCCGCGCGCGGCCCCCGTAGACCGGATCGCCAACGATGGGAAAACCGATGTGTGACAAATGTACGCGGATCTGGTGCGTGCGGCCCGATTCCAGCCGGACCCGCACCAACGTATGGGCACGAAACCGCTGTTGCACCCGATAGTGGCTCAGCGCTTGCTTGCCGCGTGCGGCGACTGCCATGCGCGTACGTTGCCGCGGATGACGGCCAATCGGCGCGGCAATCTCGCCACCGGCGATCATGACACCGTTTACCAGCGCAAGATATTCCCGTGTTAGGCGACGGTCGCGCAACGCCGCGACCAAGCGCAAACGCACGGCTTCGCTCTTTGCCACTACCAGCAGGCCGGACGTATCTTTGTCGAGGCGGTGCACAATGCCGGCACGCGCCACTGCATGCAGAGCCGCATCGTGATGCAACAGCGCGTTGAGCAGCGTACCCTCGCGGTTACCCGGCGCCGGATGTGCGACCATGCCTGCCGGCTTGTCGACAACCAGCAGGTGCTCGTCCTCATAAACGACGTTGAGCGCAATGGCTTGTGCCTGCCAAGGTCGCTCAGGCGTTTCCGGGATGTAAAGCTCGACTGTTTCGCCACCCTTGACCTTGTCGGCACGCCTGGGCTGCGTAGCATCAAGGCGCACATAGCCCGCCTCTATCCATTGCTGGATACGCGAGCGCGACAGATCCGTACACAACGCCGCCAACGCCTGATCCAGGCGCTTGCCGGCATAGGCTGCGGGGATATTCACTACGCGCTTCTTTGCTGTCATCATCGCCGCTCGCGACCACTGGCCCGAACACGGGTTGCGTCGTGTCGTTGAACAGGTAAGCTAAGTGTCAATGCATTTTAACCGTTCCCGTCAACCCGTGCGCCTCGCCACTCTGTTGATCGCCGTACTGGCGGCTGCCGTGATCGCCGTCGGCTGTCAGTCGCTGAAGAACCCGCGCAAAGACTGGACGGCGCAGCGTTACTACGAGGAAGGGAAGTCAGCGCTGGTAGATGGAAAATATAAAGACGCGATCGAGCTCTTCCAGGAGTTGGAGTCCCGCTATCCCTACGGGCGCTATTCGGAACAGGGGCAGTTAGAGATCGCCTACGCCTACTACCGGGACAACGAGCCTGAATTGGCGATACAAGCCGCTGACCGTTTCATCCGTCTGCATCCGACACATCCTCATGTCGCCTATGCCTACTACCTTAAGGGGATCGTCAATGTGCGCGAAGAGAAGGGAATAAACAATTTATTCAAGCGTAGCGGCGCGAAGGCACTCGACCGCGATGCCAGGGCGGC
>CAYGAS010000292.1:0-4796 GCA_964347935.1 uncultured Nitrospiraceae bacterium
GATTTCACCTCACCGCCATGCTTGGCGGCGAGGATCTTGGTCATGGCCGCCGTCAAGGTGGTCTTACCGTGATCGACATGGCCGATGGTGCCCACGTTGATGTGCGGTTTTGTGCGTTCAAATTTTTCCTTGGACACGATGAGACCCTCGTTCTCTAACTATGACTGTTGTCTAAGCAATAAATCGTAAGCTGGAGCCCACAACCGGATTTGAACCGGTGACCTCTTCCTTACCAAGGAAGTGCTCTACCGACTGAGCTATATGGGCCCAAATCCCGATCCGAGATACAAGAGACAAGAAACCAGCACAAAAGATCCGCTTGTCGCTAATCCTTGCAGCCTGACCTGCATCTAGTGCCTTGTGCCTTGTACCTACCGTCATGGAGCGGGCGATGGGAATCGAACCCACGTCATCAGCTTGGAAGGCTGAGGTTCTACCATTGAACTACGCCCGCATGTCGACACTGGTCACTCGTACATGCAGATTGCAATGCGGGCATTTACCCATGGGACTCGACCGCCCCCCTTGCCTCGATACAAAGCTCTGCCCTACGATGATCGAGTTCCAACTCCCCCTTAGCGGCGTTCCGGGCGGTGGAGGGGGGAGGATTCGAACCTCCGAAGGCTGAGCCGTCAGATTTACAGTCTGATCCCTTTGACCGCTCGGGAACCCCTCCCAAAAAGAGCGTAAGCGGCGAATTTTCATGCAGAAAACGCTGTTTTGTCAACCTGTGGGCGGGCGAGGCACCCCGGGTATCGACCTGGAGCCCGCAGAGGGACTCGAACCCCCGACCGCCTGATTACAAATCAGGCGCTCTACCAACTGAGCTATGCGGGCCTGTGAATCAAGTATAAATCGGCCTCGGCAGCCGACCAACGCTTGCTGTCAGCGCTCAGCGCGAACCTGTGGATTTCTGCACCGAGGCCGACTCGCCAGGCCCTTCAGGACATGCACGTGACAGCACCTGTGCCCCACGACCGGGCCATTTTTGCTGCTCCATACGCTGCCATTGCAGCATATTCAGCTCGGCCACCACCCAGAAGGTGTCCCGACTACTATATAAGGTTTCCTGCCTGGCCTTTAAACCCTTTTCCGCCAGAGTACGCAGCAACGCCGCGGCGTTATCTTCGATACTAAAAAGACCCAGTGAGATGGCGTTTTCCTTGCCGGCCTCCTCGAGAATATAGTGATCCTTGATCCCCAAGCCCGTGAGCTCCGTGCGCTGACGTTCGGCTGCCGCCCGCGAGGGTAGCGGGGGCAGGTAGACACGATAGCTGGTGACCGTGCTTCCCAGCAGTTCCTGACGTAACGTGCCGACCCCGAACTGACGCACCATGGTGCTGGCCCGAGCGGCCTGCGCCGCCGTACTGAAGGGACCAATCGACACACACAGGCGTCCCGTCTGATCGCTCTGCCCGGCGGTTTGCGTCGCGGGTGTAGTGGGTTGCAGCGGCCGGATTTTACTGGCGTCGATGGGCGCACGGATATCTGCGGGGACATGAGGTGGCGCCGGCTTGTACCAGCTGCCCCACATATAGACGCCGATATTAAGGAGTAGCAGGATTCCGACAACCCATCTCACAGTTCTTCTTCCGGGATAAGCGCGAGCCCGCGCAGGACGAGGTCTGGCACTTCTGTGACCGGCCCCCCTGCACGTAGTTTGGACAAGACACGACGGGCGTCAGCCCCCGTCAGCAGCGCTCTCATCTCCGGGCCCAATGCCCGACGGTGTTCCGCCAGCACGCGCTCGACCGCGCCCACAAGCCCAAAAAGCGTACCGGCGGCAACAGCGTCGCCCGTGGAACGGGCAAGGCATGTTGCGGCATCACCGTCGGTAGTGCGGATTCCCTTGGTCGCCTGCACTAAACTGGTGCGTAACAGGTGCAGCCCAGGCAAGATAACCCCGCCAAGAAAATCACCCTCGGCCGACAGTGCATCGAGGGTTACCGCCGTCCCGCAATCGACCACGCAAACGGGCCCGTCAGTCAAGTGGTGAGCTGCGATAAGCGCAACCCATCGGTCAGCACCGAGTGTCGCCGGATCGTGATAGTGGTTGCGCACGCCGAGCAATTCTCGCTGAGCTCGAACGACCTGCGCGCGAAGCGACCATCGCTTTTGCAGCCAACTTTGCAACACCCGGGCGGTCCAACCTTCGTTGACACTCGCGACCACCACCCTCTGCGGGACCGGCATCGTCAGCCACAACTGATCCAACATCGAGTCTTCGTCTTGATCACCCAAAGGCGCAGCGGCCGTTTCCCACAGCGCCGCCCCCGCCTGCGCCCATTTGAGCCGCGAGTTACCGACGTCGACCAAGAGATTCATGGGACCACCCGCAGACTAATATCGCCACTGTAATAGGTCTGTATTCCGCCATCCTCCTCTACGACGCGTAACGCCCCGTCATCGGTGACCCCCAATACCCGCGCGCGCGTCACGACGCTGTCGCGCAACAGCTTCACGCACCTTCCCTGGTATATGTGCAGAGCTTCCCATTCATCGCGATAACATTGAAACCCGCACCGCGCATAGGCCGCTAGCATCTCGAGCAATCGCTCGATAAGGGATGCCGCGAGGCGGTCACGATCAACCACGGAGCCAGTAATATGTGTTAAGTCTGTCCATGCCTGCTCAATTTCACACCCCTGCTTAGGCGCCTGATAGACATTTAGTCCCACCCCAACAACGACCCATACACCACCGGACGCCTGCCGCCGTGCCTCAACCAGCACGCCTGCCAGCTTCTTTTGCTGCCACACGACGTCGTTGGGCCATTTAAGCTGGACGCCCTGCACACCGAAGTCAGCTAAGCCGCGTACCAGCGCGACAGCCGCCGCGAGACTGAGGCCAACAGTAGTCTGAGGGGACTTAGTAAACCGCCAGCACAAGGACAGCATAATATTGGCGTACGGCGTCGCAATCCACGATCGCCCGCGGCGACCGCGCCCTGCGCTTTGCGCTTCCGCGAAACAAATCGCGCCATGCATACATTCGCCCTGCGCCGCCTTTTGCAGCAGAAACAGGTTCGTGGAATCCACGGTATCGCAAACATAAAGCCGCCGACTAACCGCGGCAGCGTCAGGCCCCAGGCAAGAAAGGATACGGTCGCGGTTGAGTGGGCGGTAGCGCCTATTAAGACAGTAGCCACGCCCGCCGATGCCACGAATGTCGAGCCCGAATTTGACTAGGGTGGCAATCTGACGCCGCACGATCGCGGTGCTCGACCCAAGCAAACCTGCAATTTCTCTACCCGAGTGAAAATGCCCGTCAGCCAAGACAGCTAGGATCTGCGAGGGCGAAGCCATACACGCATTTTACCAGTGCCTACCCGCAAATGTGGGTCCTAGGCCAGTTTAGCGGCGGCGGCTCAGCTCGCGCAGCACTGGCTTTTTGCAGATTCCATAGCCTGCTGCAAGGCACTATTGATGCGCTTGTAGATAGTCTGCGCGGTGTCGTCCTTAGTGGCCGCAGTGTAGCCGCATGACCCGGCAATATGGATAGGCGAGCCGCGATGGCGAAACCCAGCACCGGCAATGGAACGCTCAAACGATCGGCCGCCCACATGGCCGAGGCCAGATCAGTCTGCGGCAACCATCCGCCGAATCGCTGCAAGTCATGGTGGGCAATCTAGTCGGTCTCGCGCAAACTGCCGGTGACAGGATCCAAGCGAGCCTGTGGGGCGCCCCGTGGAAAGCAAACACGGATCTCAGAAAACGGACGTTCGATTTCGCGCACGGCATCAGTTAGCTTGTTCAGCGGCGCCTGCCAAGCCGAGAAGCCTTGTACAGACTTACCCTTGGCGTCCTGCAGGCGTGCACGAATGACAGCCACTCGTCAGTACCCGTGTTCCGGTAACGGCTCGACGTTCGATGCCCGGTACGGGCGGCTTTCAATATCGGCAACCTGCCGTTCAAGGTTCCCTCGGGGACAGAAACTTCGCCAAAGTACAGTAAAATTTGCATACGCACGGGGCAAAAAACATAGATTGCAAAATGAGTATGGCCGGACAGCCAGTCGCGATGTACTTTCCGCTCGAAAGCGGCCGCTATGAAGTCAAGACCGGCCTGCACAGGCTCGGTACCGATTTTGGCAATGGGGACATTGATGCAAAAGTCTTCCAGCTTGACGCCAGCTTCGACCACTACCGGGAAGTGAAACTGTTAGCCCGCCGCGAGCGCTTGTCGAAGTATTACCAGGTGCATCGACATTCACCGGCCGTCGCGGGCGTCGTAGCGAGCTTTATTGCCCAGCGCCTCGTACGGGAGCATGAACAGCACTTTGCCCTTAAACGTTTACCAAGAAAACGCTTTGCATTGAGCTGCGAGCTCACACGCGAGACGCTGATCTTCGACGCTGACATGCATCTCGTCGAGGCAGATTCTGCCGTCCAACCGCCCTATGTATCGTCGCTAGACGGCCTTGCGTGCCAGGTTCAAGAGGATTTAGCAATCATCCGGCTGACATGCCATGAGTGGCTAAGCGCCATCCATCTTTGTTTTCCGAATCACTGGGCGGCCGAGGCCAAGATCGGCCGGGACTTTGTCGCCATTCATAAGCCGGTACCAGGCATGGAAAAGATCAGCGCTAAAGCTGATGCCCTCGTCCGGGCAATGATCTACAAAGGTCCGTATGTACGTTTCGCCTGGGGCCTTGCTGCTGACCCACGGCTGAATCACCATCCCGAGACCAATGGCGGCCCCCAGGAACGAGATCGGCAGATCGCCTTGTTTGGCCGCGCCCAACCCGAGCTTTGGTTGCGTGTGGAAAGGCAGACATCATGGGGGTTTCCTTCAGTT
>CAYGAS010000293.1:0-3534 GCA_964347935.1 uncultured Nitrospiraceae bacterium
CCCGTACCCCCGAACTGGCGCGTGGTGGAGGCGTCGGCCTGGGAGAACGCCTGAAACAGCTTGTCCATCTGTTCCGCTGTCATGCCGATGCCGGTGTCGGTGACGCGAAAACGGAGCCAGCGGCCGCCATCAACGCTTTCTCGAGAGACATTCAACGTGATGGTGCCTTGCTTGGTGAATTTGCAGGCGTTGCTTAACAGATTGAAAAGCGCCTGCCGCACCTTGGTCAGATCCGCGTGCATCTCGCCCAGGTCATCGGCGCAATCCACGTCTAGCGTATTGGCGTTCTTCTCCACCAACGGTTGCACGGTGGCCACGATGTCACGGACCAGCGCGGGCACATCAAAGTCCTCCAAAAACAGCTCCATCTTGCCGGCTTCGATTTTCGAGAGATCGAGGATCTCGTTGATGAGCCCTAAGAGGTGCTTGCCGGCTACCTGTATATGTTTGAGATCAGGCAGAAAACCTTCCTGGCCCAGATCTTGGGCCTCCTCTTCCAGCATCTCGCTGTAGCCGATGATGGCGTTGAGCGGCGTGCGCAGCTCGTGCGACATGTTGGCGACGAACTGCGATTTATGTTGGCTCGCGATTTCGAGTTCGCGGCTTTTCTCATGGATCTCCTGGAACAGCCGGGCATTCAGGATGGCAGTCACGGATTGTGCGGCAAAGGTCTGCAGCAGATTCATAGTCGCTTCTGAAAACTCGCCCGCACCCTTGCGACGCACGACCAACATGCCGATGACACGGTCTTCCCGCATCAGCGGTACCGCAAGCAGGGCCCGGAAACCGGCCTCTTGCACGAACGCGAGGGGATAATCAGGCGCCTGCAGCAGGTCCGGTACTTGATCCGGTGCCCGCTTTAAAGCCGCCTGACCGACCACCGAACGATCGCCCACGTTCAGTCGCGAGTCACGCAAGGCCTCAATGAGCTCTACACTCAACCCGTAATTCGCCCGCGGGATAAAAACCTTTTCAGCTTCGTCGAATTCATAAATCGTGCCGGCCTCAGTCTTCGAAAGCCGTGCTGCATGGCGAACAATGTTTGTCAGCACGCTTTGCAGATCAAGGCTCGAACTGACTGTCTGGCTGACATCGCTGAGCGCTTTCAGCTCCTCTACGGAGTTTGTCAGGTCACTCGTGCGCGCCTCGAGTTCCTGGAACAGGCGCACGTTCTCGATGGCAATCACGGCCTGCTCAGCGAAGGTCTTGAGGAGCTCGATTTGCTTGTCGGGAAATGGCCCAGCGACAGATCGCAGGACGGCGATGCCACCGACTGGATGGCCCTTACGCAACATCGGCACAGCTACGACGCTTCGAAATTTCACGATATGGGCAAAGCGACGGTGCCTAAACTGGTTATCTGCGTCTACATCGGGGATGTGCGCAATGCTGCGGCGTAAGATGGCGCGGCCCATGGCGCTAGCCTCGTCTGGCGGGTTTGGCCAGATTCGTTTATAAGCCTCAACGCCATCGGGCGTAAGACCGTCTTGGCCGACCAAATGGATGAGCTCGCCGTCGAATTTGAACACGCCGGTGAAGTTGCCGTGGCACAGCTGTCTACTACTCTTAGCGATCATGTCGAAAACCGGCTGGAGGTCACTCGGCGAGCTGGATATTACGCGCAGCACTTCACTTGTTGCTGTCTGCTGTTCGAGCGACTCGGTAATATCTGTATTCCGGGCCTCCAGCTCCTGGAATAGGCGTACATTCTCGATGGCGATCACGGCTTGGTCTGCAAAAGTCTGCAGCAAAGCGATATGATTTTCGGAGAAGGCGCGCACCTTGTCGCGGCGAATCAAAATAGCCCCGATAGGGACGCCCTCGCGCAGCAGCGGTGTCGAGAGCATCGTGTGGAAACCATAGCGGCTCGCGTAGGCACTGCCCTCGGGATACTCCTCGGTTTCTGCCGCCATGTCGAGAACATGGATGGTCTTCCGGTCAGCCACGGCCCGACCAGCCCCAGATCCCCGGGCGATCGGAATTGTCCACTCTTCAGGCGCAGCAATGGGACCGTAATGAGCACCTGAGCGGAGGATGTCGCCGTCGACCAGCCAGATGACGGTATCCACCGCCTCGCACAGCCGCGCTGCGCTTTCAGCGACAGCGTCTAGCACCGGCTGTATATCGGTGGGTGAGCTTGAAATTACTCGCAAGATCTCGGCCGTGGCCGTCTGCTGTTGGAGCGACTCGGTGACCTCCTTATTGCGTGTCTCGAGCTCCTGGAACAAGCGCACGTTCTCGATGGCGATCAACGCTTGATCGGCGAAAGTCGCGATCAGCTCCACTTGTTTTCCGGTGAAGGGCTGGACCGTCTCTTTCGCCATGAAAATGATGCCAATAGGAATATCTTTCCGGAGTAAAGGAACGCCCAACACCGTGCGGAAACCGCCCAGCTTCTGAGACTGGGTCCATTTGTATTCGGGATCCACCAATACATCGGGCACGTGAATGATCTGTCTTTCAAGCGCCACTCGCCCGACGATCGTGCCGCGGCCCGGCGAGATGGGATGTTTTCCTACGAAATCGAGCCACTCAGGGGATGCGCTGCCATACGCAGCCGCTAGACGAAACACCTTCCCATCGGATCTGAAGATGATGCCGTGGTCGGCGCGGCACAGCTTTGTCGCATTTTCGATCAGGGTTTCCAGAACGGGTTGCAGATCGGACGTTGACCGGCTCATGACCTTTAAAACGTCACTGATGGCGGTTTGTTGCTCCAGCGCTTCGCTAAGATCGCGGGTGCGCAGCTCAACCTTTTGTTCCAGATTCTCCGTGGCGTCTTTGATCGCTCCGCGCATGGCATCGAGATCCCGCGCGAGGTGTCCGATCTCATCCTCGCTGTCCGTTTCGACGGGGACTCGTAAGTCGCCGGCCGCAATCAGTGCGGCCGAGTATTGGAGTTTCGACAATGGACGGGAGATGTAGCGTCTGGTGATAAATAAGGATGTGAGCGCGATCACTACAATCACGGTTAAGGTGAGGCCAACAATGCCGACTATGTTTGCAATAACCTCGTTCCTGACACTTGCGCGCGATACAATGAGTGTGATGGAACCGACATGTTGGTTTTTGGTTGCGATGTCAGAAAAATATAGTTGCTTTTGTTTAACGATAAATTGGGGAGAGGTGTTGAAATATGCATAATCTTTGTTTTCGTATTTCTTGTGTGTCTCCCGGAAGATGACGATGTTCTGCTCCCGCACCGTCAGATGGACGATGGCATCATCTGCCATTATTGCTTTAGCAATGTCATCTACGACCAGGATGTCGCCCTTGCGTAGCGCTAGCGGCAAACTGATAGCAGCAAGCTGTAATGCGTGATCCGCGCGCCTTTCCAGATCAGCGCTAATTCTGGCGCTGCTCACGAAGCCAGCGACCACGGCAAAAGCAAGCAAGAGCAGCGTAAGTACACCGATGAAGGCGTAACTGAGACGGCGACTGATGCTGCGGGACTTGGCAATGTGCCCGTGCAAAACGTTTCTCATGAGATTCCCTGGTTTCGTTAGCGAGACCAGCGCCCATCTTCTATCACGT
>CAYGAS010000294.1:0-2873 GCA_964347935.1 uncultured Nitrospiraceae bacterium
CATACGGTAGCGTATGGTTCCGTAATCTGTCAATGACACGTCAATGTCAAAGGTCTGTGCAAGTCTACCTGTACAGGGGCTTACTGAACGCGTTGGGTCTAGCCACTGAGCAAAGGGAGGTGACTGTGAACGCACGAGTATCGTCGAAAGTCGCGCTGGTATTTCTGCTCCTCGTTTTCACCATACCGAAGGTGAATGCGCAGAGCTACTTCGAGGGCACGGAAGATCGTTGGCGGTTTTTACTTGCGCCTTATTTATGGGCAGTGAACATTAACGGCGACATTGCCGCGCGCGGGGTGGAGGGCGATATAAATTTGGGCTTCGACGAGTTGCTCGATCAGGTCGACATCGCGGCCCAGGTTCACTTCGAGGCGAAGAAGGACAAATGGGCTTTTATTCTCGACTCCACGTACATAGAAGCGTCCGATGACAACGCCCGGGTGGGGCCGGCGCCGGCTGAAACGGAGTTGGAATATCTAATGACCGAGCTGCTGACGGCCTACCGTTTTAGCCCGAAGTGGGAAGTGATCGGCGGCCTGCGGCTGTGGGATATGGAAAACATCGTGACGATCGGTGGCGGCCCGCGGATTAAGCAAAGCACAGACTGGGTCGATCTGGTGGGGGGTGCACGCTTCACCACCCGACTTATGAAGAAGTGGTTCTTCATCGGCCGCGGCGATATCGGCGGTTTCGGGATCAGCGACTCCTCCGACATCAGCCTGGGAGCGTCAGCGCTCTTCGCCTGGCAGTTTGGCAAAAACGATTCACTGGTCCTGGGGTATCGCATCCTCAATGTAAACCGCGAAGACGGCAGCGGCGCGAATAAGTTCGAGGTTGATCTGACGCAAGATGGGCCGCTCGTCGGCGTGGCCTTCACCTGGCCACGCAAGAAGTAAAAGTCGGGCATCGGTTGTTGTTGACAACAATGATAACGGATGGCAGCTCGAAGTTGCCGGGACCACCTATACCAAAACTCTGCACGGCCGGGCGATTAAACAGCCGATCGGACAGTCCATGATGCCGATTCTGAGCGGTGTCAGGAAAGGCAGCCACGGCAACGAGGGCGTCGGCCATGAGTTGTCCGAGATGAAGGCGTACGGATGGAGATGACTGGAAGCTGTTGCGGTTACCGGAACCTTTTGGCACCGGAGTATAAGGGCGAACTTGCTTTGGTTCCGCAAAATAGGAGGTGGATGTGAACAGAGTTATCGGTTACGTGATATCGATTTTTCTTATTATCGGCGTCAACGTAGTCCATGCCGCTGGCGGTAAGGTTACCGATCCCAAGGGGGTCGCACCCGACCGTTATGTCTACTACCCCGGCACCGAGAAGCTCAAGAAGGACGAGATCCGCGTCGTCGTTTGCGGTTCGGGGATGCCGGCCGCGCGCCATGCTCAGGCAGCCACCTGTTTCCTGGTGGAACCGGGGAACGGCGATAAGTTCCTGTTCGACATCGGCACGGGCTCTATGGCCAACGTGGCCGCGCTGATGATTCCGTACCAGTATCTCGACAAGATCTTTCTCACGCACCTGCACACCGATCACATGGGCGACATCGACGCGATCTGGGCCGGGGGCTGGACCGCCGGGCGCCCCAATGCGTTGCGGGTGTGGGGCCCAAGCGGCGCGCGCCCCGACATGGGCACCAAGCACGCCATGGAAAGTTTCATGCAGCACGCCAATTGGGACTTCATGACCCGTGCTGTGGCAATCAGTCCCGTTCCGGGAACGATCGAGGTGCACGAGTTCGACTACAAGGGCGAGAACCAGATCGTTTACCAGGAAAATGGCGTGAACATCCGCTCATGGCTGGCTGTCCACTCGGTCGACGGAGCGGTGAGCTACTCGTTCGAGTACAAAGGCATGAAAGTGGTGATCGGTGGCGACACCTTTCCCAACACGTGGTTCCTGAAATACGCCAAGAATGCCGATCTTGTGATTCACGAAGCCTTTATGGCACCGGATTTGTTCGTCAAGCTGTACAACCAACCGCCTTCGCTCGCCTGGCGGGCGTGCTGCGCTTTTCACACCTCGGGCCAGGCGTTCGGCAAGGTCATGAGCGAGCTCAAACCGCGGCATGCCGTGGCCTATCATTTCTTCAACGAGGAAGCGACGCGCTACTCGCTCTATAGCAACATTCGCGAGACCTACGACGGCCCGCTATCGATGGCCACCGACCTGATGATATGGAACATCACCAAGGACGAGATTACCGAGCGCATGGCGGTGGCCACGCATGAGGCGTGGGCCGTTGCGGGAGATGCGGTGCAGCCGGGTCCGGAGCCGGGGCGCAAGAGTGAGTATACAAAATTTATATTGGATGGCCGCTGGGATGAGGGCGCACAGCCGGCGCAGAAACGCATGCTCGACGAGTTTGCCGAGAGGTACAAGCTGCAAGATCAGGACTGGCGCAAGGACTTGAAGAAATAACCTCGGATTCCTTGACCCGGGAAGGTCGGGTTTGGCTGCGGCCTTCCGCTTTCTGGTCTCACGAGTTTATAGCTCGACTCACAGGTCGTCGGTAACCGCACGGTCTGCGATTGGCGCAGATGTGGCACAATGCGGACCTCGCCCAGCGGGTACGGTGATACGATCTCTGTTCACGTTCGTTCAAGCTATGCTCGTTTTTACACGCCTGATTCTGGTTCCTGTCTTACTGGCGACTTATTTTTGCGGGTCCGCTGCCAAGGCCGATTGGATCAATCTCACCGGCGCCGAAACGGCGCCGAACATCGCCGAGATCTATGTGCTCGACGATCACGTTAAGCTGGTGCTGGAGGTGTACGTCGGTGATCTCGAGACCTTTGAAGAGCTGGTTCCGAATGACTGGCTAAAAGAGGCCAAAGTGAAGCGCTTAGGGGCGACGGAGCGC
>CAYGAS010000295.1:0-7052 GCA_964347935.1 uncultured Nitrospiraceae bacterium
AAGATCTACCATGCAGGCGACACGGGTGTATTCGCCGATATGAAATTTATCTGCGAATATTACCAGCCTGATATCGCATTGCTGCCGATCGGCGGGCACTTCACGATGGACCCCAAGCATGCGGCCTATGCGGTGCGCAACCTGCTCAAGACCAAGACAGTGATGCCAATGCACTACGGCACGTTCAAGCCGCTCAAGGGCACGCCCGAGGAATTCGCCAAGGCACTGGGTGACTTTCCCACCAAGGTCGTCGTCATGCAGCCGGGTGATACAAAGGAGTTCTGAGTCGCGATATCGCATCAAAGCGGGATCGTGTCGTTGAGAAGCCGTTAAGCTGCCGACACTCGAGATCTTCATGGACCTAGGCATCGCCGGAAAGCACGCGCTGGTGTGTGCGGCCAGCAAAGGATTGGGTCGCGCCTGTGCTATGGCGCTGGCGGGCGAGGGCGTTGACGTGACGATCGTTGCGCGTGCGGCGGAGACGCTCGAGCAGACGGCAAAAGAAATTCGCAAGGCGACGAGGGTCGAAGTGACACCCGTGGTTGCCGACATTACGACCGAACAGGGCCGCAAGAAAGCGCTTGCTGTGTGTCCCGCTCCGGATATTTTGATCAATAATGCCGGCGGACCGCCGCCGGGTGATTTTCGCGATTGGACACGCGATGACTGGATCCGAGCCCTCGATGCCAACATGCTGACACCGATCGAGCTGATCAAGGCGACCGTCGACCACATGATTGCAAAAAAATTCGGACGTATCGTCAACATTACCTCCAGTGCCGTCAAAGCCCCGATCGAGATCCTCGGCTTATCAAACGGCGCACGCACGGGCTTGACAGGCTTCGTGGCCGGCATCGCCCGCAAGACCGTCCGCCACAATGTCACCATCAACAACATCTTGCCCGGGCCGTTTGCGACCGACCGGCTGCGCGCTACGGTCCAGAGCGTCGCGCAAGCGAGCGGGCGCGCATTCGAGGAGATCTGGCAGGAGCGCCAGCAGGCCAACCCAGCCGGACGCTTCGGCGACCCCGATGAGTTCGGCGCGGCGTGCGCCTTTCTGTGCAGCCAGCATGCCAGCTATATCACGGGTCAGAACTTGCTGTTGGACGGGGGCGCCTATCCGGGCACGCTGTAAAACCGTGGGCGCGCTTGGGCCAACGTATGCGGTATGCTGAGGCCGACAGCCGAAACACTGCGGGGTATCGAGATTTTTGCCGGCCTAAGCGCAGACGAACGCCGGGCGCTGGCCGCTCAGTGCCAGTCACATTACTTCGAAGCCAACGATCGCGTGGTTTCGCGCCAGGATAGCTCGACTGACGTTTACTTCATCGTCAGCGGTCGGGTCCGAGTGACCATTTTCTCGCGCTCGGGCAAGGAGGTAAGTTTTCGCGATCTTGGCGCCGGCCAGCTCTTCGGCGATCTTTCGGCCATCGACGGCGAGCCGCGCTCGGCAACCGTGATGGCGCTGGACGAAACCATGATCGTGTCGATGCCGGCAGAGGTTTTTTGGCAGTCTCTGCGGCACCATCCCAATGTTTCGGCTGCCATGCTGAAGGAGTTGACCCGACTCGTGCGGCGATTGTCGGAACGCGTCGTAGAGTTCAGCACCCTGGGCGTCAAGAACAGGATACACGCGGAGCTTTTGCGACTTGCGCGCGAGCATCAGCAGGATCAGCAAACGGTGACCATCAGCCCTGCGCCGACACACGGCGAGATCGCCAGTCGGGTGAGCACGCACCGCGAAGCGGTTACGCGCGAGCTGAATCACCTCGCGCAGATCGGGTTGATCAAGCAACGCCGCGGTGCGCTGAGCGTACTTGACGTCGGGCGCCTGGCGCGTCTGGTGGAGGATGTGCGCGGGGACTAGCCGCTCGCCCGGGACGGCAGAGGGATGCCCGAGGCCGCGCCCTGGCGACGTCGGCCCCTGAGGTTTGCGGGCGCTGTACCCACACCCTCTGCAGCGGGCCGCCCGCATCCCGCCTACCTGTGTGTTTCCCCGGATGTGACAAATGCCACAGTGATCAATGTGGGCGCTGTACCGGCTGTCTAGACTGAAGGTCAGGGCGGGCCGAGGTCTAGACCTGACCAGACCGCCGGGGAGTCGCGAGATGATATACGAACACACTCACCTAGCTGTCAATACTGCATCAGTGTGCTGCGCATGGGGCGTGGCGGCAGGCGTGTTGGCGATTGTCTGGCTGCTTTCGTTCGTATAAGCCGGCACCTCGGCAGGCGCTTTCAGCGCTTGCGTTTTCGCCGTTTGCGCTTAGCCGCGCCTGAGTGTGGTGGTGCCTGGGCCCGCCTGGGATGGCGGCGACTAATAATAATGGCAGCCGTCGCTGCCAATAGCAGAGCGACAGCGGCCCCATAAAGCCAGATGGGATAGCGCGAGCGCGAGAGCGGTTCTTCGATGAGCTCTCCGCCGACGAAATTGGCATAGTGTCTGCGCTCGGTTCTGGCATCACCGGGCGTCAGTGTCACGCGAATAACGCCTTCTCCCGCTGCCGTCTTCACGGACAAGGTCTTGCCTAGATCGGCATCATGCAGGTGCAGACGAATACGATAATGGCCTTGTGCGTTAGTTTCCTGATAGCCGATGACCTCCTTGCCCAGCCGGATCGAGACTGGACTATTAGCGAGCGGCTGCTTTTCGTCGTCGAGCACAAAGCCCGTCACGTCGTAACGGTGGTCAATTTCGTGCAACGCCGTCGCAAGCGGAATGCCCGTCGCCCAGGCAATCACCATTGCGGCGAGCGCTGGTAGGAATACACCCTTGCCGGCGCGGCGTCGGCGGGCGTGTACGTCTGAGTCTTCGCTCGGCGGGTTAAGCATCATCTCAAGTTTGGCAGCGTAGCGCGTGTGCTCGTGCAGCGTTCGACCAAGGCGCGGCGAGATGTTTTGCAAAAGTTCGACGCCCGTGCACAGACAACTCGGCAGGTCCAATTTGTGCATTTTATCCATCTCGAGTGAAAGGTTTTTTGCCATGTACGGGTCATATAAGGTGGCGGGAAGCGCGCGCAATTCCGGCGTGCCCCGATACTTTGCAAAGGCATAAGAGAGAGGGCAGCCTCATGATGAGATCCCAGCTCAGCATACTCTTCGTCGTCTTGGGCGTGGCATGGTGGCCGGCCGATCGCCACGGAGCGATTGCGCAGGGCGCGGGCTCCACCGCTCGGGTGGAGCCCGATTCCGACTATGCGGCAAAACTGGTGCAATCGGCCATCTCGACCTATGGTTGGCGCACTGACTTCAGCAGGCACACGGTGCCGTTCAGCGAGATCCTTTCGGGAGGTGTTCCGCGCGACGGCATCCCACCGATCGATGATCCCAAATTCACGACGACCAAGGCTGCGAGCGCCTGGATAGGAGAGCACGAACCGGTGATCGCGTTTGAGCTCAACGGCGATGTCAGAGCCTATCCTCTGCAGATCATGACGTGGCACGAGATCGTCAACGACGAAGTCGCCGGCGTACCGGTCGCCGTCACGTTCTGCCCGCTGTGTAACGCTGCCATCGTCTTCGAGCGGCGCCTCGAAGGCAAGGTTTACGATTTCGGTGTTTCGGGCAATCTGCGTTACAGCGATCTGATCATGTGGGATCGGCAGACAGAATCCTGGTGGCAACAGTTTACGGGCGACGCCATTATCGGCGAGCTCGCCGGCAAGAAGCTGCGTTTTCTGCCCGCTTCGATTATTGCCTGGTCGGATTTTCGGGCTGCGCATCCGAATGCCAAGGTGTTGTCGCGCGACACCGGCCACATGCGACGCTACGGCCAGAATCCCTATGTCGGCTATGATCGTGCCGACGATCCGCCTTTCCTGTTCATGGGCAAGCTGGACGGACGCTTGTTGCCCAAGGAACGCGTGGTGGCCGTCACCATCGGTGACGCCGATGCGGCCTTCCCGTTTTCGGTACTGACTCGCGAGCGCGTGGTTCACTATACGCTTAATCAACGCGACATGGTCGTGTTCTTCAAGCCCGGTGCGCGGTCAGCCTTAGGCGGTCGCGAGATCGCCAGCGCCGAGGACATCGGCGCGGCGGCGGTGTTCGATCCCCGCGTCGGCGGCAAGAAACTGGATTTTCGTGCCGAGGGAGAAGCCTTCGTCGACGAGCAAACCGGAAGCCGTTGGACGATTCTCGGCAAGGCCATCACGGGCCCGTTGGCTGGCAAGCAGCTCGAGGCCATTGTGCACGCAAACCACTTCTGGTTTGCCTGGGCCGCCTTCAAGCCGAATACCAAGATTTACCGGGGCGCAAGCTAGTCTCCCGGCAGGGCTATAGGCACTTGAACCGTTTGGGCAGGCAGAAGCTACGCACAGACCGACAATCAAGCGAACTGCGCTGCAAACATCTCTGCTCGCCGGCTCCTGGCTGGCGAGTGCCGCGGTCTGGGCGCCCCCCTTGGGCGATCAGCTGGATATCGCCTTGGCGGCGAAGTGATGGCGGGGGCTCAAGAACGCGCACTTCGTCGGAACAAAAGCCATTTATAGTCGACCCTTATAAACGTACCGGCTATGATTCCGACATCGGCGACTGGTTTTGGGTCACGGACAGCGCTGATGGCCGTGTCGCAAGCGATGTGACCGGCAGCAAGCTCGCCGGACGCGTCGGCAATGCGATCTAATATCCTCTCCATCCTGTTTGGACTGCTTTGGCTTGCAGGCGGCGCGCCGTGGGTCGGTGCCGCCGATCCTGATAAGGGCAAGGCCTACTTCGAGGCATGTCAATCCTGCCACGGTGTCAGGGGGGAAGGCACGCCGGCGGCGCCGCGTCTGGCAGGCCAGCCAAGGTGGTACACGGTACGTCAACTGCAGCGCTTCAGAAGTGATATGCGTGGCGACCATGAAAGCGATGTCAACGGGCAGCTGATGCGCTCGATGGCGAGACTGCTGCCTAGTGATCAGGCGGCGCAAGATGTGGCTGCCTACCTGGCCCGCCAAGAAACGCCCGCGCCCGCGCGTACCGATAGCAGCGGTAGACCGCAGCAAGGCCAGGCCATCTTCCGGGGCTGTCAGCCCTGTCATGGTTCGCGCGGGCAGGGCAACGCCTCGGTCGGCGGTCCGCGCCTGGCCGGCCAGTACGACTGGTACTTGATTCTGCAGTTGCAGAATTTCCGATCGGGACTGCGGGGTGTACACGAGCAAGATACCTACGGCAGGACGATGCGCCTGATGGCGCAAACGCTGCTGGCCGACGAGCAAGCTGTCAAAGACGTCGCTGCTTATATCGCCACGCTGCGCTGAGGTCTGGTATCGATCGGAATCGGTCCCTGTGGTCGCTTGGTTGCCGCGCCCGGAACCTGCATGTCAGAATCGACAGCAATCCAGGGCGGTTCATGAATATGCGCGTGGAAAAGATCTGGCTCAAGGCGTATCCCAAAGGTGTACCTGCCGAGATCGACGTCGATCGGTACCAATCAATCAACGAAATCCTCGAACGCAGCTACAGCAAGTATCGCCAACTTCCCGCCTTCGCCAATATGGGCGTGAGCTTGAGCTACGGCGACCTCGACAGGCAGAGCAGGGCGTTCGCCGCCTACCTGCAGCAAGCAGCAGGTTTGCAGCGGGGCGATCGGGTCGCCGTCATGCTGCCGAACATTCTCCAGTACCCGGTGGCTTTATTCGGGATCCTGCGTGCCGGTTTGGTAGCGGTCAACGTCAACCCGCTTTACACCGCACGCGAGCTCGACCATCAGCTCAATGATTCTGGCGCCAAGGCGATCATCGTGCTGGAGAATTTTGCAGCCACGCTCGAGCGCATAGTGGCGGACACCGCCCTCAAGACGGTAATCACCACGCAGATCGGCGACCTATTCCCGTTTCCAAAGTCGGTGCTTGTCAACTTTGTCGTCAAACACATCAAGAAGCTGATTCCGCGTTGGAGTATCCCGTCGGCGCTGACTTTCAAAAAGGTCTTGCACCTGGGCAGGACATTGGAACTGGAGAACGTGCAGCTGAACCATGACGATGTGGCGTTTCTTCAGTACACCGGCGGCACCACCGGCGTGGCGAAAGGGGCCGTGCTTACGCACGGCAATATGGTCGCCAATATCGAGCAGGCCTCCGCTTGGATGGCGCCGATGACAGAGGAGGGGGTGGAAGTCGTTATCACGGCCCTGCCGCTGTATCACATTTTCTCGTTGACCATTAACTGTTTGACCTATATGAAGGTCGGTGCCCGCAACGTATTGATTACCAACCCGCGGGACTTTCCCGGGTTTGTCGCCGAGTTGAGCAAAGTGCGGTTCAGCGTTATTACCGGTGTGAATACGCTTTTCAACGCCTTGCTGAATACTCCGGGTTTTGACCGGCTTGATTTCAGTTCTCTCAAGATAGCTGTCGGCGGCGCCACGGCCGTGCAGCGTGCCGTCGCCGAATCGTGGAAGGCGGTCACGGGCGTGCCGCTGCTCGAAGGCTACGGATTGTCGGAAGCGTCGCCTGCGGTATCGGTCAATCCGCTCAGCAACAGCGACTACAACGGCTCGATCGGGTTGCCTTTGCCGTCGACCGACGTCGCCATCTGTGACGAGCAGGGACGCACGCTCCCACTTGGCGAGGTGGGAGAGATCTGTGTACGAGGCCCGCAGGTCATGCGCGGCTATTGGCAGTGCCCCGAAGAGACCGCGACGGCAATCTCCGAAGAGGGCTGGTTGCGCACGGGTGACATGGGCCGGATGGACAAAGCAGGTTATCTTTACATCGAAGATCGCAAGAAAGACATGATCCTGGTGTCGGGCTTCAACGTCTATCCCAACGAGATCGAGGACGTTGTGGTCGCCCATGATGGCGTGTTGGAGGCGGCGGCAATCGGCGTTCCCGACGCACGCTCGGGTGAGGCGGTCAAGCTATTCGTGGTCAAGCGGGATCCTGAGCTAACGGCCGAGCGCATTCTCGCCTACTGTCGGCAGAACCTGGCCGGCTACAAAGTACCCAAGCACGTAGAGTTTCGCCACGAACTCCCGAAGAATAACGTGGGCAAGATCTTGCGTCGCGAGCTGCGCGAGCAGGGCAGCAGGGCCCCTAGTACATCTCCAACAGCCCCCGCAACACCAG
>CAYGAS010000296.1:0-18939 GCA_964347935.1 uncultured Nitrospiraceae bacterium
TCCCAAGGAAAAATTCGCGCATCATCACGACCCAGTAATACATTCCGCGCCGGGTCAGGCGATACACATTTTGTTCGTTGATCATGGCACCTAGCAATCGAAACAACGAAAACTCTCTCCAAAGAGTCAGAAAAAACATGTTGCGATATTTTTTTTCCATCGTCTCCAGGTCGATAACGAGCGCGAATAGCTTTACAAGCCAATCATACTGCATCTGCTCACGCCCACTGAGAAGCCGTCTCGCTGAAATGGCAGTTTTTCCTTCTTTGATTCGATTCAGGTAGTGGCTGATGGAAAACGTGCTTGCATACATGACGCCGTCCAAATAGCTGAAGGAGCCACTGCCTGCACCGACGTATTCGTCGTAGTCGACCAAGTACTCATCGATCATGGAAGCGTCGCGTGAAAAGCACCAGACTGTCGAGGGCGTATAGCGCCGACACATACTGTCCAAGATCGCCTCGTAATAGCGTTGTTCGCGACTGAGCCTGAACGTCCCCATGTCCTGCGCTATCGTATGCTCGGTTTCTGTAGATACCATGAGTGGATAGAAAGATACCTGATCCACCTTGATATTCTGGGTGAGGATATCAAGGTCACGCTGCAGCGATGCCAAGCTTTGGTGCGGCCAATTGAAAATCATGTCGACGTTCAGAGTGTCGAACAGGCCATGCGTGTGGATGAGCTGCTCAATGATTTCTGAACTGCTGCCGTAGCTCGAATAGCGGTGCATCTCTTTCAACAGTTTGTCATCGAAGCTCTGAACACCGACTGACAGACGATTGACACCAGCGGCCTTTAGCAGCGAGAGCACAGGCTCGCGCAAATGGTTGGGATTCGTCTCGACGGAGATTTGTTTCACCGGGAACAGCGAGCGAACCAGCCCCAAGGTGTCGCTCAAGGCCTCTGGTAAGACCGTCGGGGTTCCGCCACCGACGTACACGGAAGAGAAGCGGTAGCCAAGCTTGTGGTAGAGCTCGAGTTCTTTCGCGAGCGCATGGAAATATGTCACCGCTTTGTCGCTATCGAGCTTGACCTTATGGAAGGGACAGAAAGGACAAAGCGACTCACAGAAAGGAATATGCACATAGAGAAGATAATCACCATTCGGGCGCGGGGCCGGCGGCGTCAGATCTGGCACGATCTCTAGCCGCATGCGCCGCTTATTCGCACGGCGAAGGTAAGAAGTGAGTAACGATGCGGATAACACAGCCCAGTGCTAATACGTCGAGGCCGGCCATCACCACAGCACGCGGTGCAGGGGTGCGGGCTCTCGCATTGCCAGATCAAGGATGCTTGTGCTTATGTTCATGGTGTGATGTCGCTCGTACGTCAACTTCGTTTACTGAACCTCAAAGTGCCTCCTCTTGACCCTGGCCATCGGGCTTAATGCATGGCTCATGCGTTCCTTTGCTGTTACTGTCCCGTGTCCACAATGCTGAGCGGCAGGTACAAACGCCGTGCTTATCCGCCTCTTCGATAAGCGAAGTCGATGATTTGACCGTAACTGATTCCGGCGTCGTTGCTTGGGACCTGCGCAGGAATCAAAACCCTGAAGCCTTCGGCGCGCAATAATCGCTCTACGCCTTCGGCGAGTGGCCGATTTTGAAATACACCGCCGCTCAAGCCGATCGTCGTCACACCCGTGCGCGCATGCACCCGCACCGCCAGAGCGCGTAGCGTCTGCGCTAGCGCGCCATGAAAGTACGCAATCTTCTGCACTTTATCCATTTTGGAATCCAATAATACGATCAACGCCGCTTGCCAGTCGGCACGCAAGACGCCCGCCTTATCGACAAACAAGGGCAATGGCGGTGCTTGAAGGTCGCACTCTTCTAGGAACGCCTCCAACATCATCGGCCCCCGAGCCTCGAAGCTGGCATAGTGGCACAGCTCGAGCAAGCTGCCTGCCGCGTCGAACAGACGACCGACAGCGGTACTGACAGGGCTATTGATACGTCGTTGCCACGCCTGCAAGGCCAATTCGGCGCCCGCGGGTGCGTACGCGAACTCGCGTCCCGTCTCCCAACACAAGGCCGCCGCCGAGCGCCACGGCTCTCGACCGGCCTTGTCACCGCCCGGCAGGCGAAACGGTCGGAACGAGGTCATGCGCTGCCACGCACCAGGACGTCCATACAGACCTTCACCTCCCCAAATATTGCCGTCCTCGCCATAGCCGGTCCCATCCCAAGTGAAAACCAGGATGTCATCGCCAACGTTGAATTCACCCCACACCGCCGAAGCATGCGCATGGTGATGATAGACCTCGGTGACCGGCAATGATTGCGACCGCGCCCAGCGAGTGCTGGCGTAGCTTGGGTGTGCATCGTACACGATGTGCTTGGCCTGCACGCCGTAGAGTCGCTGCAGGTCTTCGATGACCTGGACAAATACCGCTTGGCTACGCGGCCTGTCGAGCTCACCGATGTGTGGCGAAACAACGACCCGGTTTCGCCAAGCCAGCGCAACCGTGTTTTTCATATGGCCGCCAACCGCCAGTATCGGTTGGGCAAGATCGGTGCAAAGGGCGAGCTCGAGCGGAGCCACGCCACGCCCCATACGCAGCGGTCGCCCACAATCGGCGATCACACGAAAGACCGAATCATCTGCCGGTCGCCGAATGGGACGGTTGTGATGCAAGAACCCGTCGGCCACCGCGCTGAGCCGCCGTTCCGCTTCACTCGGCTCAGTCAATACCGGTTCACCGCTGATGTTACCGGAGGTGGCAACCAAAGGGCCGCCGAAGGCGTCGAGTATCAAGTGGTGTAGCGGGCTGTAAGGCAAGAACAGGCCCAACGCCTGCAGACTCGGTGCAATCGACGGTGCCAAACCGTTATCCGCGCGCGCACGGCAGAGCACGATAGGTCGCCTTGGATCGCGTAATAAGGCAAGTTCGCGTTCACTGGCGAGCGCCACTCGGCGCACGGCATCACAGCCGTCGGCGCCCGTTTGCGGCAACATCACCGCCAAGGGTTTATGTGGCCGGCGTTTGCGCGCACGCAACTGCTTGACTGCTTTTTCGTTGGCGGCATCGCACATCAAATGGTAGCCGCCGATACCACGCACGGCGACCGTAGCGCCTGCGCGGAGCATGGCTATGGTGTGTGCCAGCGCCGTTTCACCTTCGATGGCCGCACGCTGAGCGCGCGTGAGCCGCACCGACGGGCCGCACGCCGGACAGGCTATGGGCTCAGCATGAAATCGGCGGTCCAGTGGCTGCGTATACTCCGCGTGACATTGTCGACACATGCGAAAAGCCGACATGCTCGTACTCGGCCGGTCATACGGCAAGCGGTCGATGATCGTGTAGCGCGGCCCGCACTGTGTGCAGTTTATGAAAGGATAGCGGTAGCGCCGATCGCCTGGGTTGCGCATTTCCGCCTGGCAACACTCGCACGCGAAATGATCCGGTGGAACGTGCACATCCCGCTCGCCCGTCCCTCGGCTGTCCGCGATAACAAACTCGCCCAATTTGCCATGAAGGAGATCGCTCGTGCGTGCGAGCTCGGGTATGGCGAGTGGCGGTGCTTGCGTAACCAGCCGGGAAGCGAATTCGCGCATGCGCTGCGGTTCGCCTTGAATAAGGATCTCCACATGACCGGAGTTGTTGCGCACCCAGCCTGTGAGCCCGAGGTCGGTGGCAAGCCGATAAACAAAAGGCCGAAATCCTACACCCTGGACCTGGCCACCGACCAGCAGTTTCTGCGTGCTAAGCAAGCAGGATGCTCCCGAGCCACACAAGGCCAACCGCAAGACTAGCGGAGCCTGCCACGGCGGCCCACCCGCGTGGGCCGCAACCTCGCGCTTGATGCGCTCGAAACGCAAAATGGCCTATGCCGGCACAAAACGCCGCCATCGACAAAGTGCTGCCAAGGCCAAAAGCCAGCACGTACAAGAGGTAGCTACCCACGTGGTTGAGAAACAGCGCCGGCAGCAACGCCATGACTGCGGCAGTACCGGCGAATCCGTGCAATAGACCGATCCACAAGGGCGCATGACTGTGCCCGCTATGTGCCTCCTCCACCCCATGATCGAAGCGCCTGCGGTGTACGTGGTAATGCGCGTGCTCGACGTCGCCGTGGCGGTGGGCATGCAGGTGCGGTCTGTGGCGCATATCACGCAATCGCCTGACACCTAAATAGATCAACAGCACGCCGACACTCGCCTCGAAGGCGCGCTCCCAAAAGCCAGCTACCTGCGCATCGAATACGACCAGTAACATGCCCAGCGACACCAACGATAGAGTATGGCCCAACCCCCAGGTCAGGCCCTTGGCAAAGGCATGGGCCGAGCGCTCCCGCTTACGCCCGAGCAGAGTTGACATCGCCGCCAAATGATCCGGATCGAAGCTGTGGATCACCCCGAGCACAAAACCGCCCACCAACATGAGTTCAAATGCGTTCACGCGTAAGCAACCTTGGCGGTGCGCTTACCCGCCGACCACCAGATCCGGCATGCGCCTTCGTCCGACACCATGCACGGGCCGATCGGGTGTCGCGGCGTGCAGGCGTTGCCATAGATTCGGCACTCGTTGGGGTAAATCTTGCCCAGTACCACGTCTGCACATTGACAGCCCGCTGGCATTTGTCCTGCACGGCGTCGCGAAGCGTCTGCGTAAGACGGAAACCGGCACCTGACGTCGTGGGCAGCGAAGCGCGCTTTCAGCGAAAAACCGGACTGCGGGATTACACCAACGCCGCGCCAGTTGGCATCCACCACGTCCATCGTTGTTGCGAGCTGCGTGCGCGCGTTGGCGTTGCCACCGGGTCTAACGGCCTCGGGATAACAGTTATCGAGAAAGCGCTTACCCTCGAGCAGCTGTCGCAGCGTGGAGTAAATGGCGGCCAAAAGACTGACGGGCGTGAAACCGGCGACTGCGGCGGGCATATGGTGCTTTTCGACCACGAAGCACCACTCCTCCGGTCCCATTACCGTCGACACATGCCCGGGTGCGACCAACGCGTCGAAGCCCACTTGCCCGGCGTCGAGCAACGCCGCCACCGCCGGCCACGTCAGGCGGCCGGATAACAGCAGCAGCAAATTGTCCGGGACGCCTTCTTTCAGCATGGCCGCCACCGGCGCCGTGGTGGTCTCGAATCCAGCAGCGAAAAACACCACGCTGCGCTGCGGTTGCGCTCGCGCGATGCGTGCGGCCTCGATCGGCGACGCAATGGGACGGATGTCTGCGCCCGCCGCTTTGGCTTGTTCCAAGCTGCGCACCTCGCGTTTGGACACATTAACGGGCACTCGCAGCATGTCTCCAAACGCGACGAGGGTAATGTCTTCATGCAAGGCGAGCTGGATGGCCTCGTAGACGTCTTCCTCGGGACAGATACAGACAGGGCAGCCGGGTCCGGGAATCAGCTCGATATTCGCCGGCAGTGCGCCGCGCAGACCGGCGAGCGTGATGGCGCGTTCGTGGCCCCCGCACACGTTCATGATGCGCACGCGTCTCGCGAGTGGGAGCTTCCTGATCTTCTCAAGCCATTTCTGCGCGCTAAGACTCATGGCAGTTACCTGGCTACGCCCCGGTGGGTCTTGCTCTTATCGTTCGGCGCTCGTTACGCCCGTATCTCTGGCGTGCAATCGTTTCCCGTCTGACTGCACTCGCGGCCCTCTCGTTTCGCCGGCCGCCAAACGCCTATGCTGCGTGGTCATCTGCTGACACAGCCACTCGACCCATGTCTGCAGACCCTGTCCGCTCTTGCCGGAGAGGGAATAAACCGGGACACGGCTCGCCAAGTTGCGAAGGTTGGCCGTCGCCCGCGCCACATCGAACTCTTCGATGACCGGCAAGAGATCCGCCTTGGTCAGGAGAAGCACATCGGCAGCTCGAAACATGACCGGGTACTTGGCTGGCTTATCATCACCCTCTGTAACCGACAACAACGTCACATTGAGATGGTGGCCCAGATCGAAGCTGGCGGGACACACAAGATTCCCTACATTCTCGATGAATAACAGATCCAGCTCGGACAGTCGCAATTTGTGCAAAGCGCCGTGAATCATGTGTGCATCGAGATGGCACGCGCTGCCGGTGGTAATCTGGATCGCCGGGACACCGCGTGCTCGCAGCCGCTCTGCGTCCGTTTCGGTCTCCAGATCGCCTTCGATCACGGCCATGCGGCATTTATCCTTTAAGAGATCAATGGTCCTTTCCAATAAGGTCGTCTTGCCGGCGCCCGGGGACGACATCAGGTTAACGGCTAACACTCCATGCTCGTCAAAGTGGGCGCGATTGTGCATCGCTTCCCGGTCATTCTCCAACAACAAACTCTCGAGCACCTCGACCGCCAACTTGCCTTCAGCCGTCAACGCGTGTTTGCCCTCACCGCGCACCAGGTGCTCGTTGCCCGGCGTGACATTGCAACCGCAGGTGTCACACATCGCTATCTCTTCCGCCCGTTGCCAGTCCCTTACACGACATCGCGCACTCGCGCGTCTGTATCCACATTTAACTCAACGCTTTGCAGAATCATCTCATCGCCGCTGAGCAGGCGTGTGCGATAGTCCCCGCAGGCGCCGCATAGCAGACGATTCACGCTTGCACAAGTCTCGGCACCGCAGGTCTCACAGGCCACACGTATAGGCTGGATTTCCGTGACGAGTGCGGCGTTCTCGGCAACGGTGCCGGCGCACGCCAAGACATAGGCTTGACGCAACAGCGAAACCTCCACGCCGGACAATGGCCCGATGCGCACGACAATCCGCTCGACCGTGCGTGCCTGATTTGCCAGCGCGATACGCTCGACTTGAGCGATCAAACCCTGGCAGACCGAGAGCTCGTGCATGGCGTTTCTCGCTCACCCTTCGCCATTGCCGGGCGTGTGTTGGCGGACCCCCGACACGCTCTCCTCAAGCGCAAGTCCGCCACCCAGACGCAGCATGTCGTCGTAGAGCTCCCACGCAGAACGTGCCTCCTGAGCCGTGATTTTCTGAATCGCATAGCCCACATGGACGATGACATAGTCACCGGGTGCCACTGTGCTTTGAGGCAACATGAACAGGCTCACGTCCCGCTCGACCCCGCCGGCCGCACAGCGGGCCATGAAACCGTCGATCGCTTTAACCTGCATGGGAATGCCAAGGCACATCTGTCTTACCCCCCGAAGGTCACGATAACGCGAGTGATGGGTCGCGGTGCTGCACTGTCACCGCTACCCCCATATCTCTCAGCTCTTCTACCGCCGCCGCGACCACACGTGGCAGCGTGGCTTGCAGCGCCGGTGTAAGCTCCAGACCGAACGACGCCGCTTCCAAAGGTTGCACTCCGATGATCCGCACGCGCGGCCGATTTCCCAAAAGCTCGCCCACCGACAGCACTTCGGCCACGCTGACTTCGTGCAATGACATATAAGTGCGCCGGTCCTTTAGCAGATTGTCGGCATCAAGACGGTAAATGCTGCCCGGCACACCTTCGCTCTGCATCGCATCAATCACCAAAAGCTGTTCTGCCGCGCACAGCTCATGCACCAGCTGCAGACCCAGCACGCCGCCTTCAAGCAAACGTACCTGCGACGGTAGCACGTAGTCTCTGGCAAGCGCGCGCACGGCCCACACGCCGATACCGTCGTCTTGCATAAGTATGTTCCCGATGCCGGCGACAACAACCGAGTGAGCTTTCGTCATTGGGTGGCCTTCTAATGCCTCCCGCCAACCTTGAGCTTATAGCCCGTGAACATAGAGCGAAATCCGTGGTCACGCTGGATCCATGCCACCGACGCTGCCATGTAAACATGGATAGCGATCGTGATTAGAAAAACCCACATGCCGAGGAAGTGCCAAATACGCGTGTACGATCTGCCGCCGAGCAGCGTATTCACCCACTCAAATGCATCCGGCGCCGGAATCAGCCCGAAGACCATGCCCCGATAGAGCGCCAAGCCCGTCAAAGTCATGAAGATGATAAGAACCACCCAGAAGAGATAAGTCAGTGCCTGCAGCGGGTTGTAGCGCCGGTACGGTTGGTGGGTGTCTTTCAGAAACAGATAGTAGAGCAGGATGTCCGGGGTGTTTCGGATGTTTCGTACCAGGCCAAAGTCACGCCAATCGGCATCGAAAGTAGATCTGAATGCGAGATACACCCGTGCGACCAAACCCAGGAGCAAAACATATGCCGATACGAAATGCGCAAAGCGCATCCAACTCATCAGCGCAAAGCCTTCCTGCGCACTTCCGGACAAGAATGGCCAGTAAATATAGAACCCGGTAAAGGTGAGGACAGTTACCGCGATCACACGGAGCCAATGATCAATGCGGTAACTTACGCTCCACCAGTATTCATATTGTGTCGTCATGGCTGCCTCACGCTGCCCGTACCTTATAGACTTCGTTACTGCTTGGATCGATCACGTGCACCGTGCACGCCAGGCAAGGATCGAACGAATGCGCCACGCGCAGGATTTCCAGCGGGCGCTTGGGATCCTCCACGGGCGTTCCGATCAAGGCCTGCTCGATCGGACCTTGAACATTCTTGCCATCTCGAGGCGAGATGTTCCAGCACGTCGGCGTGATCACCTGATAGTTGGCGAGACGCCCGCCATCGATCTGATTCCAATGGGCCAGCGCCCCGCGCGGGGCCTCCCACAGGCCCGCCCCTTGCGCACGCTCGGGCATTTCGTAGTCAGTGAAAGTGGCGGTCTTGCCGGCCTTGATGTTCTCCAAGATCTGCTGCGTCCATTCCACCGTCGCATCGGCGATCATCTTGGTCTCGAGCGCACGGGCGGCGATCCTGCCAACGACCGAAAAAAGCACCTCCGGCTTGCCACTGGCCCCGAGCTGGCTCAGTGCACCGTCGATCAGCTTCTTCGCAGTCTCGTTGCCTTTGGCGTACGCAACGACCATTCTGGCTAGCGCGCCCACCTCCATCGGCACATCGCCGTAGCGCGGGGCCTTGGCCCAGGTGTATTTCTTATCGAAGTCCCACTCCGTGAAGTCCGGCTCCGTAACTCCCACCGAAGGATGTAGCGCCTCGCCGTTCTTGTACCAGGCACGCGTGACATCCTCCGTGACCTTTTGCTGATCAACTTCCTGGGCCTGCAGGCTTCCGTTCAAGACGATACCGCTTGGAAGCAAGCGCTTCTTGCTGTCAAAGCTGGGATCGTCGAACACGCCCCACGCCAGAAAATTTGCCGGTCCTTTACCGACCGCTGCGTAGTCGAGGTAATACGGCGCGATCGCCAGCACGTCGGGAATGTAGACGTTCTCCACCCACTCTCTCAGCTCCAGCAGTCGCGGCAGCATGTTGGCGATATCGTCTACCGTCGGGATGTGGACTGATCCGCCGGCCGGGGTGGTCATGGTCATCGGCATACGCCCGCCGAAGATCGCCGAGATGTGCGATGCTTGCGCCTGCTTGTCGATCGCCTCCAAGTAATGCGCCACAGCCAGCAGATTCAGATCGGGCGGTAACTTGTAAGCCGGGTGTCCCCAATAGGCGTTCGCGAACGGCCCCAGCTGACCGCTGTCGACGAAGGCCTTGAGCTTCGCCTGCACGTTCTTGAGAGACTGCTCCCTCGGTTTGGCCTCCAGTGCCGCTACGACATCGACGAAGTCCAAGGCGGCCAGATGATAGAACCAGAGAATATGAGAATGCAGAAATTGCGCGCCTTCGACGACATTGCGCACGAGTCGTCCATTGTCCGGCGGATGAATGCCGGCCGCGTCTTCCAAACAGAGCGATGCCGCGTGGGCATGCGAGGTCGGGCAGACCCCGCAGATCCGCTGGGAAATATGATAGGCATCCCGCGGATCTCTGCCTTTAAGAACAATCTCAAAGCCGCGGAAAAGCGTGCCCGATGCCCAAGCCTCCTTGACTTTCGAGTCTTGAACCTCGATGTCGAGGGCCAGATGCCCCTCGATGCGCGTGATCGGATCGATGGTTATGCGGCTCATCTGTCTCACCTCGCTTTGCCGGTGCCCGAGGGCTTCTCAGCCTTCTCGGCGGGGGGCTCTTTCCGGAAACGTCGCTTCTTCGCCGTACCGATGGCATGCGCGGCGATGCCGGCCACGGTTGCCGCCCCGGCGACTGCGCCGATCTTGTCGGCTCCTGCCTCGACGCCTCCCCAACCGGGAATCTTCACGCCCGGTAGCCTCTCGTAGAATCCGGCGAACTTGTCTACCCACCCGGGTTCGCCACAACCGATGCAAGGCGCCCCCGCACCGATACACCAACTAACGCGATCGTTGTAGCGCATCTTTGAGCAGTTAGCGTAGGTGTCGGGCCCCTTGCAGCCCATCTTGTATAGGCAATAGCCAAGCTCTTCTTCCTTGCTGCCGAAGCGCTCGACGAAGCGGCCGGCATTGAAATGCGCACGACGTTCGCACTGATCATGAATGGTTTGGCCGTAGAAGATCTTTGGTCGTCCGTGACTGTCCATGTCGGGAATTCGCTGTGTCACAAGGAAATTAACAATAGTCGCGACCAAGATCCCTTCATTGACGGGGCAAAGATCGAGATTGATCGCGTCGACACCAAGGGCCTCGCGAACACCTTTAATGCTGGCGGGGTTGGGGTCGCCCGCGGGCACACCGCCCCAGGTCGCGCAACTACCAACCGCGATGACGGCCTTCGCCTTGGCGGCGAATTCCTTGCCAATGTCGAGCATTTCGCGCCGCGCGATCATACCGTAACCCTTTTTAGTCGGAATGCCACCCTCGATAATCAGGATGTAGTCGCCTCGCTTCAGGGCGCCCTCAAGGATCTCGTCCGCCTGCGTCCCTGCCGCAGCCATAATGGTTTCGTTGTAGTCAAGACTCAGAATGTCGAGGATCAGCTGGGCGGCGTTGGGATACGAAGCTTTGATCAACGCCTCGGTGCAACCGGTGTCCGAAGCGAAATTCAGCCATACCACGGATGGCCGCTGGCTGGCGGCCTTGATCAGTGCGTCTGCGATTCGCGGAATGCCCATAGTGCCCAAGCCGAGCAAGGCAGCGGTCGTTCCACAAAGCTTCATGAAATCGCGGCGCCTGAGATTGGGTCGGGCCGCAAATGGGGCCCTTAGCGACGGCTGAACGCCAAGCTGCGCGAAGTCGCACTGCGCCGCTGCCGTCTCTTCGGCGATATCGGATGCACTAAGCTGGTGGGTGACCGGGTTCGGTCGATGCCGGACGTCGCGCATAGAAGCCCCCGTTACGTTCCGTAAGATAGGGCCGCGTTGACGGGCTATAGATTAGTGGGCCGTCCTCGGCCCCTTAAGGATTGGCGTATCAGACAGGAAACGGCAGCCTCGATCTTTGATCTGGCGCAAAAAAACCGCTGATTAGCGTACAACCCACTATTGCGGGTCCACGCCTGAAAAGCCGGCTAGGGCTGATCTTTCGATTTTTCCCGCAAAAAACGCACACAGGCATCGGTAAACCCTGCACCGACCACCCTTGCCGGGGAATTTGATTCAAATCAAAGGATACGCCTCAGTCCGACTCGACTTTGACATAGATCAGGAAATACACCCAAAGAGACTAGTCCTTTGCGTTACTGCGGCCGGTGCCGAGCTGGGTAACTATAAAAACTCTTGCCCCAGGGCTTTGTGCGCCACGATACCGCCGCAACGCCTTTGTCCATGCCCTACCCAGCTGGCCCATAAGCCGCAAGCAAATCCTGTTTAGTAACGGGCGTACACCGAGGTTCTGCCGTCCTCATTAAAGGTGTAGACGTTGTAAGGATGATTCCCCGGTTGATCCATGCCGGGCGCACTCGCGGGCATACCGGGAACGGTCAGACCTGTGACCGTGGGCTTCTCCGTTAGCAAGCGCTTGATATCCTGCGCAGGCACATGGCCTTCGATGACATAACCCCCGACGCGCGCGGTGTGGCACGAGCCGAGCTGCGGGCTCACGCCGTTTTGCCTTCTGATCTGGTCTAGATTCTGCACGTCATAGGCGTTTACGGCAAAGCCATTGGCCCTCAGGTGGCGTATCCAGTCCTTACAACACCCGCAGGTTGCCGTCTTGTACACAGTGACTTCGGTCGTTTCAGCAGGTGCCTGCGTGCAACCCACACCAACGATTGCCGCGGTTACGATCCCCATCACGCTCAGTGCTCGTTTCATTCGTGCTTCACTCCTACTTTGACATTACTTGCTTACAAAAAAGCATATTTACCGCAGACTTTCTTTGATTTCAATCAAGGATCAGGCCGGAGTAGTCGGCGACTTGCCCATACCCACCACCCGCAGCCCTGGCTGCACGTGGGGATCCGCGATCCCCACCGCGGAATCCTGAAGCGCCCCCAAGGTCCCTCTTTAAGTCCGTCCAGCATTTTTGCGCTCTCTTTTCGCCACTGCTTTCTCGACCCGATCAGCTTGAAAGGCTCGTCTAATCAGGGGCTGGTAGTCCTTGCGCGACGTCAACGGGCCCGGGTCGCCGTCATTTCTCTAATTTCCCCGGACGGCTCTTGAAACTCGTTGTTTGATCGATGCCAGTCGACGTTAGCTCTACCAGAAAAGAAACCACATAAGCTGTCGTGCCAATTAGCAAGACGACCGCTAAGAGCTTGAATACGGGCTTGGGTTTCAGATAGGCGGAAATGCCCAAAGCGGTGAGCATAACAATGCCCATGATCAAATGGTCTTGGATGAATGCAATCCAGTTGTCGGGCGACATGCTCTTGCGCAGTCTTCTCTAAGGGACCTAATTAAGCTTAGTCCCACTGTGACTGGCAGCAAGCAGGTGCCGAAGGACGCGCAAAAACTACCCGCGTTGGGAGTAGCGTCTCCTGTGTTTCAATGCTTGTGATACAGCCCGCGATACGATGGCGTGCGGCGGTGCAGAGCCCCTAGCTTTTTTTCGCCGTCCTGGCAAAAAAGGCAGTGATGCCGTGCGTTAGTTTGGTGCTCCTGCACTTCGGGCAACGATGCTTCGTCGATTCGTGTTCGGCGATGTGTTCGGTGCGCTCGAAGCTCTTTCCGCATTTTTGACAAGCGTATACATAGGTTGGCATAGATCCCTCCGTTACGGGGTACATGGCATCGCATGCAAGGCAAAATTACACCGCGGAAATAGGCATTGTTTCCTTGATTCCCGTCAAAAAGAACGCCTGTTAGCCCCATGAAATCGCCAGCAGCACTCGATATGAGCGCCAAGACCCATTCCTTTTTCTTGATGCATATCAATGCAAAGCGGTGCATGCGTGCGGCTAAATGGCTGTAAAATGAGTGTTGTCAAGTGCCGCAGATGGCAACAAGCGAATTACTGATATTTCTGCATGAGGTCCTCCCAGAGCTCGAGCGCTGGGAGCTGGAGCAGCGTCTAAGGAACCTGCCCGGGGTGCTCACCGCTCACCTGGCTAGCGAGCACCCGCGCGCCCTCACGCTCGCTTACGATACGGATCGTATACATCCGGACGAGATACTCAATGTGGTTCGTCAACGCGACCCCCAGGCATCCCTGCCGGGACTATGATGACGCGCCGCTACGTCATCGGCGAGCAGTGACTACCGTGAGACAGTTCCGACCTTTTCACGAGAGACACCCGACGTTGCATGAAGCGGCCATCGCTGTCGGTCTCCTGCTCTTTTTGGCCTTTGGGTTCGGCTGGGACTACGCGCTCGCAGGAACCGGGGTACTCGCCCTGCTCTACCTGGCCAGTGCGACCATCGTGTGGGCGCAAACGCACAGAGAGCAGCGTAGCAATAACAACCGCTAAAAAAGCATCCTGTCGATCACAAGTGCGGCGTGCGACTCCCGGCGGGACTTGCCGCACGCGCTTCGCAGGACGATTCGGCCAGTCAGGCACCGCCCTCCTTGGGGCGGCGGTGTGTTTTACTCGCCCGAGGCAGGTATCTAAAGAATGGACAATACGGCTTCCGGCGGTCGGCCCAGGGCGGCCTTGTTGCCGATGACGACGATGGGGCGCTCTATCAGAATCGGATGATCGATCATGATCTGCAGCCACGCATCCTCTGTTCGATCGTCTTTGAGCGACAGGGAGTGTTCCTTGGCAACGGTTTCCTTGAACCTGATCATCTCTTGCGGCTTCTTGCCTAAGAGTTTGAGAAGCCGCTTGAGTTCCACTTTCGATGGCGGGGTCTCGAGATAGTTTAGTATCGTTGGCCGCACGCCATGCCGATTAAGAAGTTCGAGCGTCGCCCGACTCTTGCTACAGCGAGGATTGTGATAGATGACTGCCTTCATCGACGTGCCCCGTTGCGGCGCTGCGCTCCATCCGGCCGCCCATAGGGTATCGAGCCTCGAAGATGTCGGCTTGCGAGTGTGTTCATAACTTCGTCCTTGCCGCGAGATCTCTGGGACTCTTTTGCAGGCTCTCTCTGACCCTTTTCCAAGGGACGTTGTTGCGCTCGTTGCATTTGACACTGGAGGCTGGCCGATAAAAAAACCGCAAACCTGGCCACCGTCGCGCACGCAAAAAAGGACCCCGCCAGGCGGCGGGGTCGCGAAAACTGGGTTGCTGATCCGGTCCTACTTGGACGCAGTGACATCCACCGCTTGTGGGCCTTTGGGACCTTGCTGGATGTTGAAGGTCACGCGTTGGCCCTCAGCGAGGGTCTTGAAACCGGTACCGGTAATGGCCGAGTGATGCACGAAGACATCCTTACTGCCATCCTCTGGCGTTATAAAGCCATAACCTTTGCTCTCGCTGAACCACTTGACAGTTCCCGTAGCCATAATTTCACAATCCTCAAACATGAATTAAGAACAAAAGATTTGCGTGCAGATCACAAAAGGGAAAATCGCGGGCGAACCTTGGGAGGGACTTCCGTACAGATCGAATTTATAAGCTGCAACGTGGCTAATATAGCTTATCCTTGAGCCCGACTCCAGCACGGCAAAACTACAGACAAGAGTGTTGCCCCGGGCTGGAAATGCCAAGGTCGTCCAACGCGGGGGGCTACTTCCGGCTACCCGGATAGCGTTTAATCGCGAGCCAAAGTGGTGAGCTGCACAGACGCTTAGGAACGCTGAGCCCCTGGAACGCTGGCCAGTGCGCAGGCACTGATCCACTCGAGAGGACTGTCCACAAGCTCAAGCGTGCCCAACCCCAAGCGCTCGCCGAAAGCCGCCGCGGCCCCATCGCGATGAGCCGAGAGCCTGAACCCCGCGGGGGAGCATCGGCTCCAAGACACGGGCGAAAGAGGCAAAAAATAGCGCCGACAACAGTTCCTGCAATAAGCCTTTCCTGGGGCTTAGGGGTCTATGCCCCGGCGTGCTTGGATCGCCTATACACCCTTTTTGGAGGCGATTCGAACTTGAGATAAATCAAGAAACTGTCTGCTTTGGCTTGAGATACGGTGCATCAACTCGAATACTGCAGGCTTTCGATTGCCGTCCTCGTTCGCGATTACGACGGTGACTCGCGGCGGGCCGGCGCTACCCAAAGACACTGCTTAGGATTAGACTTCCAGACACCTCGGACTCAGAGCACGAATCGAGCCATGCCTCTTCTGAAATGGAAAGACGAATACTTGCTTGGCATGGAAGCGCTGGACTATGAACACCAGGACCTGTTTGAATGCCTGAATCAAGTCTATGCGCAATGCACCCGCAAGGCGGACTACGAAACTGTTGCCGGCTGTCTCGGGCATCTCCATACACGATTGGCGGCGCATTTCGCGCTGGAAGAAAACACGATGCGCGCAATGAAGAATCCCCACTACGCTGCCCACAAGGCCGAGCACGACCGGTTTTTGGACGAAGTGACGGGTGCGGTTGCAGCCTTCGGAGAGGATTTTGACCACGACAATGTCGACAAGCTTGCGCATCGTGTGCAGGAGTGGATTGTCCGCCACATCACCACCTTCGACCGACAGTTGGTCGAGCGCGGGCCCTGAGCCACGAATTCCTTCCCGCTTAAGTTAAGAACCGGCGCCATAAGCAAACACCCTACGCGGCGCCAGGCCGCGTCGCCTCATGTATAAGGGCGAAAAATTCAACAGCATCAGCGCCCTTGTAGGTGCAGCGCTCGCCCTGGCCGGGGCGGCGTTGCTCGTGGTAATGGCTGCGCGCCAGGGAGATCCCTGGAAGTCTGTCAGCTTTAGCGTGTATGGAGCCAGTCTGCTGTTGTTGTTCCTCTTCTCTACGCTCTATCACAGTCTGCGCGGTAAGGCCAAGACTGTCTTCCGCAAGCTCGATCACAATGCCATCTATTTCCTCATCGCCGGCACATACACGCCGTTTGCCTTGGTTACGCTGCGAGGGCCTTGGGGCTGGGCGATCTTTGGGGTCATATGGGGGCTGGCGATCCTCGGCATCGTGCTGGATTCTCTGCCGCACGCCGGTCGTCGCATCGTGCCGGTCGTAATCTATCTGATCATGGGATGGCTCGGTCTGATTGCGCTGCGTCCCCTGGCCGAGGCGTTGCCGCTCAGCGCCATTGCCATGTTGGTTGCCGGCGGACTGCTTTTCACTGTCGGCATTGCGTTCTATGCGCTAACGCACAAACTACGGTATGCCCATGGCATGTGGCACGTTTTCGTCTTGGGCGGCGCCTTCACGCATTACCTCGCCATCTTCCTCTACGTGGCCTAGGCGTTCTTTCCCCTGACTGCCTAGAAGTCCACGAGCTTGCTGAGCTATCGGAAATCCCTCATTGATTCGCGACTTGCGCCAGATGCGACCAACGGACTCTGAAAACCGACAGTCGGTAGCACCCAAAGCTCTGGCTTTCGTTCGCCACGTAGCAAGCACAGGAAACGCCGCTACAATTCCTTATTATTTACTCAATAAGGGAGATCAGCACATGGAAGACCTGCGCCGTTTCGCCAAGCCCATAAGTCAAGCGCTCGTGCTTCTGATGCTTACCGTATGGGGATACGTCCCCGTTGCCAAGGCTGGAATCATCGGCACCGAGATAGTTGTCCGTGCCGAGCAAGCCCAACAGCAACGTGAGCATATCAGCGCTCTGCTCCAGCGGGAGCACGTGAAAAGCTATCTGACGGCGCGCGGTGTCGACCCCGTCTATCTCCAATCCCGCGTCGACAGCCTGACCGATGCCGAAGTCGACGCGTTGGCGACTCGTCTGGATCGGATGCCGGCCGGCGGGGATCTGCTGACCATCGCGCTGATTGCATTCGTCGTCTTAGTGATACTGGATGCCGTCGGCGTCACGGATATCTTTCCGTTCATCAAGAGCAACAAGAAATCCAAGTAAGGCCACTGGCGTGCGCGTGCGCCAGATAGCTGCCAAGCGATTGCTCGCGCCGAGCCTGCTGGCAGTCGCGATTCTGCTCGCCTCGGGCTGCGCCAGCTCGCTGCAGTCGAAACGGCTGGCGTCGGCACCCGGGGATCTCGCGCAAAGCGTCGAGCTCAAGAAAGTTCCCTTTTTTCCACAAGACGCCTACCAGTGCGGACCGGCGGCGCTCGCGACCGTCTTGAACGCAGCTGGCGCTTCGGTCACCCCGGACGCACTCGTTGCGCAGGTCTATTTACCCGATCGCCAGGGCAGTCTACAACTGGAGCTCTTGGGCGCAACACGCCGGCACGGTTTCATACCCTATGTGCTTGAGCCGCGATTCGCGGATCTGCTCAAGGAAGTCGAGGGCGGAAATCCGGTACTGGTGTTGCAGAACTTGGCAGTGAGCTGGTACCCCAAATGGCACTATGCGGTGGTGGTCGGCTTTGATCTGTCGCAGAAGCAGATCGTGCTGCGCTCCGGACGCGAGGCTCGACACGTCATATCCATGCGCCGCTTCGAGCACACGTGGAAGCGCAGCGGATACTGGGCCATGGTCAGTGTTTCGCCGCAACGCCTGCCCTTCACCGCGTCGGAGGCGCGCTATGTACGGGCCATCGTTGACTTCGAGCGCGCCAGGCGTTGGCAAGACGCTGCCCGTGCGTACGAGACAGCCTTGACTCGTTGGCCGGAGAATCTCGTTGCTCGGCTTGGTCTCGGTAACAGTCGTTACGCGGTCGGCAACCTGTCCGACGCTGAATTAGCTTACCGCCGAGCGACCCGCGATCACCCGCGTGCGGCACCGGCTTTTAACAACCTGGCTCAGGTCTTGGCTGAACAAGGACGGTTGAGCGAAGCGGAAGCTGCCGCACGGCGCGCGGTGGAGCTTGGCGGGCCTCTCGGCAATCGTTACGCAGATACGTTGCGAGAAATCCTGGACCGTTAACAGGCTCTGTTTAGTACACGGCGCCCGATTTCCTGAGCAGCTCCGCGATCGCTTCCGCCATCTTTCGATAGCCTCTGGCGTTGGGGTGGATGGCATCGGATTTGTACTCCGGTTTATACAGCACCCTGGTGACAATTTCGCCCTCATAGGGAATGCCGAATTCAGTCGCTAGTTCGGCATAGAACGCGGGCGCGCTGGTGGCGAGCGCAGGTTTGGGCACGCCTACCAGTACTACGCCGATGCCGCGGCTGCGGATGCCAGCGATGATCGCGCGCAGATTACGCTTGATCTCGACCTCGTTTACGCGTCGCAGCATGTCATTACCGCCAAGGCACACGATCATCAGCTGCGGGTCATGGTCCTCGATCACCGTGGACAGTCGCGCGAGTCCCTGTGCGGTCAGTTCGCCGGGCACGCCGGCACGTACCACTCTGCGTCCGATCATCTGCGCCAGGACCGCAGGATAGCTTTCTTCCGCCTTCGCGCCTGTGCCATGAGTAAGGCTATCACCGAAAGCAACGACGACGTCATCTTCCGCGAGGGGCGGCAGTTCCGGCGCCTTCCCGCTACAGCCGGCAAGCACAACGACAAAAAGCACGGCTAAAAGCGATCGCATGGCCCGATCGTCTCTTCGCACGCTAGACATCCCTCAAGAAACCGTTGCGGAGTACAGGCGACAAAGTCGCAAGCGCAGTGCCAATATAAACGCCAGCGCCATCGGCAAAGCAACAGGCCTTAATAAGACGCCTCGATCCCTCGCTGAGAGTTATCGCCATACATCAGGTCGACGAGGACCTGCTGGGCGAGTGGATCGAGTGTATCGAACTGCAGTGCCGCGCCATCAGCCTTCGTGCGCACGACCTTG
>CAYGAS010000297.1:0-11952 GCA_964347935.1 uncultured Nitrospiraceae bacterium
GAGCGTTTCTACAACCGCGAACGTCGCCATAGCTATCTCGGCCATCTCAGCCCAGTAGAGTATGAGGACAGGACATAAAGGACCTAAACGAAACCGTCCACATTACTGAGGCAAAACCATTGGGTCGGTTGCAGCCGATTAACCCCCGAGACCATCGACCTCCGCTCTCTCAAATCAAGGAGACATTCCAGTGGGGTTGATCGGCTGACTCTTCAGGTAACAGGCGCACGGGCGTCAGCGTGAAGCCTCCTTGGTGACCTGATTGTTAGGCATATCTTGCCCTGCCATATAACGACGTATACCCATGCGCCATATGAACCAACCGATAAGGGCACCGACTAAACTTCCCGCAAGCGCATGAACAACAATAAAAAGAGGCATTAGAATTATGAGAGGCGGAAAGTATGCTATGTAATAGTCAATGTGTTGTAGGAAGTGAATGACGAAGAACCCCACTGAAGTGGTTATACCCAGAAAACTGCCGATGAATATGAATAGCCGTGCTCGAAATTTAGGTGGGCGTGTGATGGTTTTCGTTAACGAGAACTGGGCTATTAGAGCAAGCAAGCCGAAAGTTGGGAAAGTGCATAAAGTCAACCAAACCACCCCATCGTAAAGCGTAGCAAGAGGCGTATTAGCTATTCCTCTGCCAAATATGCCCCAAATTAAAAGGGCTAAGACGGTTGGTAATAGCAATCCCGTCGTCCATATCGTCCCTATAAGAATATTGGCTCGATGGGCGGGAACGGTATGTGGATCATGCATCATCATGGGTCGGCAGTTCCCTGCCTCGTCTGAATTAGGTTCTTAACGCACGCAGGGCGAAGAGTCATTGACGCGCGTCAACGGGGGGCTCAGATATCTCTCGCGCGAAGGACCGCTTTGGGTCGGAAGCCGCCTGACAGGCATCCATCCCCTTAGCGGCAGCTCTTGGGCCGATACCGGCCAGTCAGTTTCGATCGACCGCTTCCGACCCAGGAACGGTCAGTCAACCGACCAGAAAATTCGCATCCGGACAGGCCGAGAACGGCCATTAGCGGGCATTCGTGACAGCGATCATCCGATTGAAAGCCAGGTCCACAGCTGTTGCAAGTTGCTTGTTATCGTCCACCGATCGCAATATGCGCTTGCCGCTCGATGTACACGGGGCCCTCGCCAAACTCATCGGCGAGGTTCCTTACGAAGGCAGCCCCCACAGCATTTTTCTTTTTAGCGTCGATGTGGTCGAACACCTTGGCTATCATCGGGGCAATTCCGGTCGCATGTTCCCAGAGCCAATCCGGTGAAGGAGTGGTCCACACTCGCGAAACTGTGTGTATATTGGTATTGCAAAAGCCCGCAGCGCTCATCTCAGATAGAAGTCTGTCGGGGTCTTGAAGTGCAACGATCCCGGCCGCTGGCTGGGGCGGTGCAATCTCCGGAACCCTTTCTGCCATCGCTTGCCGGAAAAATTCCATCAGCCGAAAAGGAGATGCCCACACAATCACACCCGCGCACCCATGACGCCTGAGGACCCGGTGCATTTCTGTGAAACCCTTATGACGATCCGGAAAGAAGAATACGCTAAACGTTGCAAACACCGCGTCGAAGCGCTCATCCGGGAAGTCAAGTGCTTGACCATCCATGACGTACACCGAGGCATTGCTCAGGTTTTCATCGCTCAGCCGGATACGCAGACGATCGATCATCTTCGGTGAGAAGTCAATCGCTGTCACGTTCGCACCCACTTTGGCAGCCGGCAGCGTGAGAGCACCGGTCCCTGCAGCCACATCGAGCACGTCTTGACCAGGTTTGAGATCGGTCAGGCGAAGTGCTTCCTCAACGAACTGGGTGGTAAATGGTTCGAACGCCTTCTCATATTTATCGACGACCGGATCCCACCCGCCGGCGGTTTGTTCAACACTTAGCTTTATCATGGGATTGGCCTTCTCACAGTAAAGCCGCTGCTGTCAGCCAATCTTGCTGTTTGGCTGGTACGAATGATCGTCTTCATTTGTCTGCGAGAAAGCTCCTGACTTCCGCCAAGAACCGCGGCCAGGCGGGCTCGTCTTCTAAAATAAGGTGGTTTTGACCTTCGAGGGGCACAAAACGCGCCCCGGGGATGGACGTGGCGAGCTGGCGACCTTCTTCAAATGTTCCCGAGGTGCCGTCACCTCGGACGTGCAGAACCAAGGTCGGTACGGTCACTTGAGACACCAGCGAGCTCACGTCAATCTCGCCAAAGGCTTGCCGCAGCCTGACTGCATTCTCGGGCGAGGTTGTGATACGTTGAAGATCATTGAACCACTGCATTTGTTTTGTCGTGGCGCCTGGCATGAAGCGCGAAGTAAAAAGCTGCCGAAAGGCGGGATTCTCCTGTCCCCAGCCCTGCCGTACCAAAGTCTGAAACGCTTGATCCTGTTCGATCAACTCCTGAGAGCCGCGTCTTAGCACCCCTTTCACAAACCCGCCGTAAAGGACTAAATGCGTTACGCGTTCAGGATGACGCGCGGCGTAGGCGACCGAGACTGGACATCCTTGCGAGATCCCAAGAAGCGCAAAGCGTTCCAGACCGACGACATCAACCACTGTCTCGAGATCGCGCACGAACGCTTCAAAGGAGATGTCATCCACATCCCAATCAGATAGGCCGTTCCCGCGTTCATCGTAGCGCACCAACAAGTGGTCCTTCGCAAGCTCCCTCGGAACGTGGCGCCACACCGGGCTATGCCAATCGTATTCGAGATGGTTCAACCAGTTCGCCGCTTTGACGAGCGGGGGTCCTTCGCCAACTGTGGCGTAGGCGATCCGCACACCGTCGGAGGCAGTGCAAAACCGGATCTCTTGTTCCATGGGCGGTTCGTGCCCAGCGCCGGTGGGACGGGTCGGCTTAAATGACACGGCGCCGGGCTTGAGGCGGGCATGATACGCCTGTACAGGTTCTTCGATATTCTTGACCTGTTGTTTGCCTAGCGACTCGTAGTCAAGCGGCAGCCTCTTGCCAATGGCGGTACGCACTGACTCCGAGATGCAGATGCCTCCTGGCTCGGCCAGGCTCTCGAGCCGTGCGGCAACGTTGACCCCATCGCCGTAGATGTCGCCTCGGTCCTCAATCACGTCACCTAGGTTGACCCCGATGCGGAACTGGACTTTGCGTGAATCCGACAGGTCTTGATTGCGATCCTTGAGTTCATGCTGAATCGCAACGGCGGCGGATACTGCATCCACCACGGCGTCGAATTTGGCAAGCACCGCATCGCCTGCATAGTGCATCACCTTCCCACGCTGACCTGCTATTGTTTGCGAGATGAGGTCGAGATACTCGCTAAGCGCCTGATGAGTCGCGTCTTCGTCCTCACCGGTCAGGCGACTGTAGCCGGCGACATCGGCGTAGAGAATGGCGGCGAGTCTGCGTTCTAAAGGCTTGGTACCCATGCGCGAGACCCCTTGGTCTTCGGCCCGAGAAGAATGACTATGTTACGCTTTTTAAGGGTCGTTTTCTGCTGTTCGCAGTCGCTCACTCCCTGGGTAACCGAGCACTGACCAATCCTATTGAGTTGTATTGACGGTGCGGCGTGCGCAGTGGCGGTATGGTCGAGCACTGCTACGACGAATCGAGCGTAAATTCGCTGTCATATTTGGTCGACGTCCGAATTGCTCAAGAACGGCCGAGAGCGGCTATTCGTGACGAGTCGGCCGGACTCAGCGCCTGTTGGAAGTCGGCGATCAGATCGTCGGTATCTTCGATTCCCACCGATATTCGAATCAGCGATTCATCGATCCCCATGCTCGCGCGCCGCTCCGGGCCCATTTCGTAATAAATCGTATGCGATACCGGGATCGCCAGCGTCCGATTGTCGCCCAGATTGCTCGACAGCACGACCAAGTCGAAGCGGTTCATACACTCAAACAAGTCGATATCGTCGCGCAATTCGAAAGACAGTATTGCGCCGGGATACCGGAAAAGATCACGGGTGAGATCGTATTGAGGGTGACCGGTCAGACCTGGATAGTAGACCCGCTTGACCGCTTCGTGCTCGTTGAGGAACTCCGCCAACGCCCGTGCGTTGGCGCAGGAGCGTTCCATCCTAAGGGCCAGGGTCTCTGCTCCCAATGCGATCTGGTGGGCCGCGTCGGGACTCAGCGCGGCACCGAAGTCGCGTAAACCCTTCTTGCGAATCTGCAACAGCCCCCAGGTCCTCGGATCGCCTTTCTTGTAGTAGTCGTAGATGTTGGGAAAATCCGACCAGTCATAGAGGCCGGTGTCGGTAATGGCACCGCCCAACGCATTGCCGTGTCCACCGATGTACTTGGTGAGCGAGTTGATGATCAGGCTGGCGTCGACCTCTATCGGCAGGAAGAGGTAAGGCGTGGTCAAGGTGTTGTCGACGAAGTAGACGAGGTTATGTTTGCGACACAATGCACCGATGCGGGCGAGATCGCTGATCTGGGTGCGAGGGTTGGCGATTGTCTCGACGAATACGAGACGGGTATTCGCTTGGATGGCCGCTTCAACGTTGGCTACGTCCGTCGCATCGACGAAGGTCACGTCGACCCCGTGGGAGGCGAATGTCTTGAACAGGCTGTCGGTGTTGCCGAACAGAAACGAGCTCGAGATAAAATGATCGCCCTCGCGCAGCAGCGCGAACAATACCGTGCCGATGGCGGCCATGCCGGTCGAAAATGCGACCGAGGCGAGGCCGCGTTCCATCTTGGTCAGCTTGGCTTCGAGCGCCGCTACCGTCGGGTTGACCTGGCGCCCGTACGAGAAACCCGGCCGGCCTTGAAACACCGCGGCCAGATCTCGCGCATCTTCGTAACCAAAGGCCACTGAGTGATGCACCGGCTTGTGCAACGAACCGTGCTCGATGCCATCCTTGCGATCCCCATGCAGGATGGTGGTGGTAAATCCCGTGTTTGCCATGATCGACTCCTAAAAACAGAAAAACCCGCTCGGCACGGCCAAAGCGGGTTCTCGATCGAGTCGCTTTAGCCGTATTTTTTACGCGCCCGCAAGCTGATCATCAAATCGGCGCGAGGGTGTTTTATAGCCCCTTCAAGGCAGTTTCGTCAACCGCGATTTGGGTGCTGCGCCTGCCGATAGCGGCGCTGTGCGGCTTCCCCGGCCACACCCGCTTTTCGCGTCAGGCTGCAGGACAGTGATGGGGTTACTCTTCCTTGACGACAAAGGGCGTCTCGGTACGCCGCTCCGGATCAAACTGAGAACGTCCGGTGAAATTGATGTGCCTGCCGTACGTGTGCAGAGACAGGGTGACCCCATCGGTGTCGTTCCAAACGGTATGAATCTCGCCCGGCAAGAACGAGACCACTTCCCCCGGCCCGTAGACGCGCTCGCCGTTATGTTTGAGCTCGGCATAGCCAGGGCGCGAGCCGTCGTCGAGCCGTTTCCAGAAGGTGTTCCTCTCGTCGCCGTCGATACCGGCCACGACGGCCCAGGTCCCGTGATCGTGGGCGGGCGTCCCCCGCTTTGGCAGCCAGGCAATGGCGAACACGGCCAGCGTGTGGTCCGGCTCTTCGTGCAGCAGATGTACGCCGAAACCCTGTTCCTCGTCACAGCTGTAGTAGCGCGGATGCACCCAGTCTTTCTTTGATACCAGGCGCCGGGCGAGCGGCCGCACGCGTTGGACGATCGCCTCATCGCCCTGGGTTTCGGCGACGATGGTACGGAGCTCGGAGATATACTGAGCAAGCGTATACGTGTCGTTTGTCATCTCTCCGCTCGCACGGGATTATTTGGTGGTCTTCACGTGAGCCTTGGCGGCAGCGGCGGCGCGCTTGGCCGCGGCCTCGGGATCCAGATAGAAGTGACGCATCACGTTCAAGTCGTCTTCGAGCTCGTACACCAGCGGGATGCCGGTGGGGATGTTGAGCCCCGGTATGTCTTCGTCGGAGATGTTATCTAGATGTTTCACCAATGCGCGTAGCGAGTTGCCGTGCGCGGAGATGATCACGCGCGTGCCCGCGCGCACGGTCGGCGCGATGGTCTCGTGCCAATAAGGCAGCACCCGCTCCAACGTGTCCTTGAGCGATTCGCAGGCCGGCAGGGTCTCCGGATCGAGGCCGGCGTAGTTGGGGTCGAAGCGCGGGTGGCGCGGATCATCGTGGTCCAAAGGGGGCGGCGGGATGTCGTAACTGCGCCGCCAGATGTGCACCTGCTCGTCACCGTACTCCTGCGCGGTTTCGGCCTTGTTCAGTCCTTGCAGCGCACCGTAGTGGCGCTCGTTCAGTTGCCAGCTCTTGACTACCGGAATCGATGTTTGGCCCATCTGCTCGAGCACGATCGTGAGCGTATCTATAGCGCGTTTGAGCACAGACGTGTAAGCCATGTCGAAGACATAGCCGCGGGCCTTCAGCATCTCGCCAGCGTGCCGCGCCTCTTGTCGGCCAGCCTCCGAAAGCCCGACGTCGGTCCAGCCCGTGAAACGATTTTCGCGGTTCCAGTCACTTTCACCGTGACGCAGCAATACGAGATCTTTCACAGTTTTTCTCCCATTCCCTGAATGCCTACGAACGCGGGTTTAGTAAAGCACGCGTGTTTCGCGGGTAGTGCCCGTATACAATAGCTGCAGCAGTTCGCTGTCGCCCCTGGGTCGAGATGATACCGCGTCTGCGGGGTCCAGGGGCACGCCAGTTTGATGAGTGCTAAAGGAAAAGCATCCACGGCCGCCGCCGCGCGCTTGCGCGATCCCGCAGAGACGCTGCTACAGCTCGTGAGGCAGCTCGCGCAGGACCTGCGGCCGCGCCAGAGCCAACTCGTCCGGGTCACCCTCGACAGCCGGCTCGAGCGTGACCTCGGTTTCGATAGCTTGAGCCGCATCGAGCTGTTGACCCGCATCGAAAACTGCTTCGGCGTGGCGCTGTCCGAACAAGTCTTCACCAGCGTCGAGACCCCGCGCGACCTGCTGCGGTTGTTGAGTCGTGGCGGTACGCACGCTCGCCCGAGCGCAGTCGCCGTCGAAGCACCCATCTCGCTCGAGGAAGCAAGCGCTGCGCCACAGGATGCCCAGACGCTGGTTGAGGTGCTCGAGTGGCATGCCCGGCATCAACCTGAGCGCCCCCACGTCTACCTGCTTGACGACGGTGGCGAGGAGCAGGCGATGACGTACCGCCAGCTTCTGCAAGGCGCGGAAGACGTGGCCGCGGGGCTTCAATACGCCGGTTTGGAGCCAGGCCAGACGGCCGCGATCATGTTGCCGACCGGCCGCGACTATCTGCTCAGCTTCTTCGGCGTGCTCATCGCCGGCGGCGTGCCGGTGCCGATTTATCCGCCGATGCGCTTGGCACAGATCGAAGACCACCTGCGACGCCATGTCGGCATTCTCTCCAACGCCGACGCACGGATGCTGATTACGGTGCCGGAGGCGCGACCGTTGGCGCGGCTTCTGAAAGCGCAAGTCGGGAACCTGCGCCACGTCGTCAGCGTGGGCCAATTGCTGGCCTCGCGCGACGTGCTCGCGCGCCCGGCGCTTCGCGGCGACGATACCGCCTTTCTCCAGTACACCTCGGGCAGCACGGCGGCACCCAAGGGCGTGGTGCTGACGCACAAGAATCTGCTCTCCAACATCCGCGTCATGGGCAAGGCCTTGCACGTGGATTCCACCGATGTGTTCGTCAGCTGGCTGCCGATGTACCACGACATGGGGCTGATCGGCGCGTGGCTCGGGACCTTGTACCACGCCGTGCCGCTCATGCTGATGTCGCCGCTGACCTTTCTCGCGCGCCCGTCGAAATGGTTGTGGGTAATCCATCGCCATCGCGCCACGCTCTCGGCCGGACCCAACTTTGCTTACGAGCTCTGCGTGCGAAAGATCGACGATGCCGAAATCGAAGGTCTCGACCTCGGCTCCTGGCGCATGGCGGTGAACGGCGCCGAGCCCGTTAGTGCCACGACCGTGCGCGCGTTCAGCGAGCGCTTCGCGCCATATGGCTTTCGCCCCGAAGCGATGTATCCCGTTTACGGGCTCGCCGAGTGTTCGGTCGGCCTTACCTTCCCGCCCTTGGCACGCGTGCCGGTCATCGACCACATCCAGCGCGAGCCCTTTACCGGCGAAGGACGAGCCATCCCTGCGACAAAAGACGATGCGCGCGCGTTGTCGTTCGTCGCCTGCGGATATAGCCTGCCGGAGCACGAGGTACGCGTCGTCGATGCCACCGGCAGCGAGATCGGCGACCGACAAGAGGGGCGCCTGCAGTTCCGCGGACCGTCGGCCACGCACGGCTACTATCGCAACCCGGAGGCGACGCAGCATCTGTTCGACGGTGACTGGCTGGATTCGGGCGACCTTGCCTATACGGTCGACGGCGAGGTATACCTGACCGGTCGCGTCAAGGACGTGATCATTCGCGCCGGCCGCAATATCTATCCGCAGGAGTTGGAAGAGGCCATCAGCAACATCACCGGCATTCGCCGCGGCTGCGTCGCTGTCTTCCCGGCGCCGGATCCCGCCTCGGGCAGCGAAAGGGTGATCGTGGTGGCCGAGACGCGCGAGACCGAGCGCCAGGTGCTCGATCAGCTGCGGGCACGAATCATCGGCACGGCGGTCGATCTGGTTGGCATGCCTCCGGACGATATCGTGTTGGCGCCGCCGCACGCGGTTTTGAAGACGTCGAGCGGTAAGCTGCGCCGGGCTGCCAGCCGCGAGCTTTACACGGCGGGTACGCTCGGCGCCCGGGCGCGCGCCACCTGGTGGCAGTTTGCGTGCATCGCCTGGGCCGGAATGCGGCCGCAACTGCACCGCAGCCACCGTCTCGTCTTGGATCTGCTCTATGCCGGTTACGCGTGGACGCTGTTCGCGTTGATATCGCCGGTCGTCTGGACCTTGGCGGCTTTGACGCCGCGCCGTTCGTGGTGTTGGCGGCTCGTGGGCGCTGCCGCGCGTTGGACGCTAGCCCTGACCGGTGCCCGGCTTAGGGTCGAGGGTGTGGAGAATCTGGCGTCGGATGAGCCCTGCGTGCTGGTGGTGAACCACGCCAGCTATCTCGATGGCGTAGTCTTGACCGCGGTGTTGCCGCGGCCGTTTACGTTTGTCGCCAAGCGCGAGCTCGAAAAGTTTTTTATCTCGCGGATTTTTCTGCGCCGCTTGGGTGTCCAGTTCGTCGAGCGTTTCGACAAGCAGCGAGGTGCCGACGATGCGCGTCGCACGGCGCGCTTGGCACGCGAGGGGGACTCGTTGATCTATTTTCCTGAAGGCACGTTCTTGCGCATGCCGGGGCTGCTGCCATTTCGCATGGGCGCGTTCATCGCCGCCACCGAGGCCGCCGTTCCGGTGGTGCCGCTGACGATCCGCGGTACGCGCGCCAAGCTGCGCGCCGATCAGTGGCTACCCCGCCGCGGCGCGATCAGCGTCACCATCAGCCAGCCCATTGCGCCGCGCGGCAAGGACTGGAATGCGGCCGTCGCGTTGCGCGACGCCGCCCGGACCGAGATCCTGCGCCACTGCGGCGAGCCCGATCTCGGCGGCGCGACGGTGGCACTTTAAGCGGCGCAAGACGCTTGGCGGTGTCGACGCGTGGCTTGAAGATATCTTGCGCTCGCTAGCCGCGGCGCGCGGCTCCGGCGCTTCGCTTTCTGCACTTGTGCTCCGGGGCCGACCGTACGGGTCATCCTGCCCGGCGGGCGGTACGTCCCTGTACCTGCCCCTTGCGGGCTCGCCCCTGCGCCTCAAGCCGAGCTTCGCGAGTTGCATCGCACCGCGGCTAGCCGGCTTGATTGGGATCGCCTTGCGCCGGCACCAGCTGACGGTACCATGGGCGGGTCCAATAAACGGCCTCGACCAATATGGAGAACAACGATGCACGCAGTGGGAAGGAGTCGAAACGCTTTTTGGACGCTGGCGCTGGGAATCGCGCTCGCCGCTGCGCTTGCAGGCTGTACCCGGGAGCCGGCGTCGGATCCCACCAGGACCACGATCGTCTTCAAGCACAGCAAGCTCTTCGGCGATCCGGCTGCGCTACAAAAATTAATTGCCGAGTTCGAGCAGCAAAATCCCGATATTCGCGTGAAGGACGAAACGCTGCCGTCCTCATCCGACGAGCAGCATCAGTTCTATGTGATCAACCTCGAGGCCCGCGCGTCGGACTTCGATGTCTTTGCGATCGACGTGATCTGGGTTGCCGAGTTTGCCAAGGCCGGCTGGCTGCGTGATCTGACCGCGCTCCTCCCCGAAACCGAGCGCACCGCTTTTTTCGCCGGCCCCATCGAAGCGGTGACGATCGAGGAGCGCGTGTACGCGATCCCGTGGTTTATCGATGCCGGTTTGCTCTACTATCGAACGGATCTTTTGGCGGCGTACGGCATGCCGCCGCCAAAGACCTGGGGCAAGCTCGTGCGCATCGCGGCGGATCTCGGCAAACGCCATTCGGATCTCTACGGTTTCATCTGGCAGGGCAAGCAGTACGAGGGGCTGGTGTGCAACGTGCTCGAGTACCTTTGGAGCCACGGCGGCGAGGTCCTGAGCGATGGCAAGGTCGTCATCGACAGTCCCGAGAACCGCGCGGCGCTCAAAGTCATGGTCGATCTCGTGCGCACCTACCGGGTAACGCCTGAGCTCGTCACGACGACGACGGAGGAGCCCTCGCGTGAGATCTTCGGCCGCGGCAAGGCCGTGTTCATGCGCAATTGGCCCTACGCGTGGCGCCTGCTGCAGCAGGAAGGCTCGCCGGTCAAAGGCAAGGTCGGCATCACGGTGTTGCCGCACTTTCCACGCCACCGCTCGGCCGCCACGCTGGGCGGTTGGCAGTTGGCGGTGAACAAACACTCCAAGCACCCGCAAGCGGCGGAGAAGTTCGTCGCCTTCATGACCTCGGCGAAGGCGCAGAAGCACCTCGGTCTCACCGTCGGCTTCCAGCCGACGCGCCGGGCGCTTTACGAGGATGCGGAGCTGCTCGCGGCGCAGCCGGCTTTGGGCGAGCTCTACAACATCTTCCAGCATGCAAGACCGCGACCCGTCTCGCCTTATTACGTTTTGCTCTCGCAGGCGATGCAGTCGGAATTCAGCGCGGCGCTCGCGGGCGTGAAGACGCCGGACGAAGCGTTGCGGGCCTTGCAGTCGCAAATGGAGGAGATACTGAAGCGGCGCAAGTAGGATAAGCTCAAGAGCTCGTCCCTCACATCGCGTAACTCCGGCTTCGCCCTGTTTCGCGCGCACCCTGGGGCCGGCAGGGCATCCCTGCCCATGCCCCGGTCGGGGCTCATGCAGGATGCGCGCGGGGCTACGCAAGTCGCCGTGCGAACACACGGACGCGCCGTGCGAGGAATTGCTGAACTAAAAATGCGTGACTCGAGGCCTGCACTTTTTATTTTACCTGCCGGTTTGATAATCGGCGCGGTCACGGTTTATCCCATCCTTTATGTCTTGTGGCTGAGCATGCACGAGCGGCTTTTGATCGGCGATGTGTCGCGCTTCGTGGGTTTGGAAAACTTCGTGCGCCTGTGGGGCGACGCCCGCTTCTGGAATGCGCTCGGCAACACGCTTTATTTCACCGTCGTTTCGGTAGCCATCGAGATTGTCCTGGGCCTCGCCATCGCCGTGCTGTTGCACCGCGCGTTCAAGGGCAAGGGTTTGATGCGCGCGATTATTTTGATTCCCTGGGCGATTCCGACGGTGGTGGCGGCCAAGATGTGGGAGTGGATGTACAACGGGGATTTCGGTGTGCTGAATTATTTACTCGGCACCCACATCAACTGGCTCGGCAGCCCGGCGTGGGCCTTGAATGCCGCAATCTTTCTCGATGTGTGGAAGACGACGCCGTTCGTGGCCTTGTTGCTGATGGCGGGCCTGCACACGATCCCCAAGGAGCTCTACCAGGCCGCGAAGGTCGATGGCGCCTCGCCGTGGGTCACGTTCATGCGCGTCACGCTGCCGATGTTGCGCCCGCTGCTGTTGGTGGTGCTGATCTTCCGCACCATCGATGCCTTTCGCGTCTTCGACACGATCTATGTCCTGACCGGCG
>CAYGAS010000298.1:0-10820 GCA_964347935.1 uncultured Nitrospiraceae bacterium
GCCAAACCCAAAGACGCCCCGAAAGGTGAGTTCATCTATACCCTTGATGGCAACTGGGTCCAATGGCCCATGCCCGATGGGGAGGTCAGGACGGCCAACCCGCATACCGGCATGCTGAAATTCCCGATGCAGGTCGGGACGACGTGGACCCACAAATACACCTACACGAATAAGAGCGAATCAATGCGCCGAACGGCCACAATGAAGGTGAGCAAATATAACGAGATCAAGACGGCTGCGGGAAAGTTCTGGGCGTTTAAAATTGAGCGCACCAACCAACGCGACGACAGACCCTTTCCCGCTTACGAAACCTACTGGTTCGCCCCTGAAATCGGCATGATCGTTAAGTATCAATGGGAAGGGGGAGGTAGTACCTACTTCCAGCTCAAGAGTTACACTAAGGCAGCAAAGCACTAGAACGCACAACAAATACGAGGGGACCACCATGCCTTGCTACTACCTTCAACCCGAACAAGACGACTACGACCAAATCCCCGAGCTCCAAGTCTGCCTCGCCGAAGCCTCTCTACTTGAGTGGGCGCCTAGTGCAGGAGCTCTGTTCCAGTTTCAGAAACCCGAAGGGATAGCGATTCCCCCGCTTCATTCGTCGCCGCTATGATGACGGGCAAGCGAATCCCCTCGCCGACAGAATGCTCGATAAGAATATCCAGAATCAATTTCCCCTCATCGGGTGTTCGATAAAAGGACCCGCCGACCATGCTGCCGTTCGTCCCGACTGCAACGAAATGGAAAGGCAAATGATGTCCCTTATGAAGGGCCTTTAGTATCCGGTGCTCAATGTGGTCTTCTAGCTCTTCGAGACTGAAAAGACGCATCGGTATTTCTCCCGGTGTGGTTTCCGCTCTGGTCTCTAAAATCACCCTACGCCTCGCGCCGCATTTAAGGGGTCAGCGCCCTTTTAGAAGGCCGCCCGCGTCTCGCCTGCCCCACCTTGCTTCCGAGTTTACGCTCGACCTGCGCCCGGCAATAGTCATTGCCAAGTGGGGTTCCCGTTTGCCAGGGCAGCCCGAATGTCACCGAGCGCATTCTCATCCACATGAGCCTTGAATAGGGCCCGATAGGCCTGTTGCCGGCTCGCACGGCGCCTGCCAAGCGCCGTGTATAGCGCATGCGGCGTCATCAGATCGTTGGCCTTGCCCTGCGCATTGGCCCGGTGTGGTGGTCATAGGGGCTCGCACCGGATTGAGTTCAATGCGGACGTTCAAACTTTACCGTTTTCGATATTTGGGTGGTTGGTACATCGGCCCTGCTGGACACCCCGCCGAGCAGCGCGAGTCACCTCACCGAGGACGCCGAGCGCATTGCCGGACCGCGCGTGGTCACAAATCCGGTCACAGTGCTGAAGAGGTAAAACGCGAAGAGGGAAGTTAAGTGTCTGTTTTAGTTGGTGGGCCGTGCTGGAATCGAACCAGCGACCCTCTGATTAAAAGTCAGATGCTCTGCCGACTGAGCTAACGGCCCATATATAGGTGGGATACTGGGAGGTCGGGATTATCCCCAACAATGGAGCCAGCGGCAAGGGCATGGCCTTTTGGGCTCGTAATTAGTGATTGGTGATTGGTGACTACAGTTAGGGCCGAGGACTGAGGACTAAGAATCCGTGAATCGTTCACCGTTAGTCGTGCTTTTCGGTTTTCATCCCCTTTACTCAAGCCGAGCGAGGCGCGCAGCCGAAATGCAGGCGCGAAGCGGCCGGTCAAGGACCCCGGCGTTCGACGCCGGCACAGGGATGTGCCGTCGGAGAACCCTTTGATGCCACCGCGGCGCGAGGGAACCCCGCAGCGCGTTTCGCTGCGGGGCGCAGAGTCAGGGCGGTTTTCTTTTGGTTCGTTTTCTTTGAGCGGCCAAAGAAAATGAACCGGTCGTGCGGGGGCGGAACCCCGTTAGTAGAATTGTCGCCGCCAGGCGACCCCGATTACGACGTCGCCGCTTTCTTACCGGCGGCCGGCATCAGCCGCATATCCGCCAACGCCGAGCGCAGCGCCGTGAAGAACCCCTGCTCGTCGAGCCGGTAGTACTCCACCTTCATGGTCAGCGCGCTGCCGAAGATGATGCTCACAAGCGTGATGACCGAACCCAACGCAAGCGTCGACATGCCGGTGATGCCCTGGCCGACGGTACAGCCCATCGCCAACACGCCGCCGAAGCCCATCAACACCCCACCTAATAGATGTCGGATCATGTCGGCGCGGCTGTTAAAAGTCTCGATATGAAACTTGCCGCTCGCGATCGTGTAAAGAAACGCGCCGAGAATGACGCCGAACACCGCCGCCACCCCGAAGGTGATCTTGGAGCCCGTATAGGTCATCAAATACATCAGGTTGTCCGACACCGGGCCGACGAAAGTGTAGGACTCGAAACGCACCGGCTCGAACTCATCGAACCCGACCACCCCAGTGATATACCAGCCGGCGATGACACAACCCCCGATGACAACGCCCGCCAGCACGTTGTCGAAGCTGCGCCGCAAGCTGGCGCCGGCGAAGGCAAAAGCGACCAGGCCGAGACCGATGACCACCGCCGTCACCACGCCGACGAGCTGCAGATTCTCCAGGCCCGCCACACCCGCAATCAGCGCCGGGATCCCCTGGCTCGGCAGCTCGTAGGCGCCGAGATTGATATTGGCCGCCTCGATCACATCCATGCGCACCACCGCCAGCAAGCCGCGCATGGTCATGTAACCGGAGACCCCCAGGATCACCATCACCACCAAGGACTTGAGATTGCCGCCGCCCACGCGCACCAACGTGCGCTGCGCGCAGCCTGACCCCAAGGTCATACCGATGCCGAAGAGAGTTCCGCCCAACAGATGACCCAGCCAGCCAAAGTTCGACGTGAGGTACACCGAGTTGCCGAGACTGATGTAACCGGCGGCCTGCAGCCCTTGCGCGCCGAGGATGGCGATGCCGATGGCGAGAAACCAGGAACGCAGGCGTCCAGTGTCGCCCATGTTCACCCAGTCGCTGACCGCCCCCATGGTGCAGAAGTTCGTCTTGCTGGAGACGGCGCCGAAGACCACGGCGACGGCAAAACCCCACAGGGCGACTACATAGACAGCCGGCCATTCCATGATGTCTGCTTACCCCCGGGTGGTGGAAACAATGCCTCGACTTCTACCGATTCGAGCTAGCGGCGTCAATCACCCGATGGGGTACCCGGGCGGTAGCGCGTCGGGTCAGGCACGCCGGCGTCGGCGAAGCCCTGGGCGCGCAGGCGACAGGAATCGCAGCGCCCGCAGGCCTCGCCCGCGAGGCTCGGCTGATAACACGACAACGTCAAGGCGTAATCCACGCCCAGACGCGTGCCGGTCTGGATGATTTCGGCCTTGCTCATGTCGATCAGCGGCGCATGGACGCGGAAACGCTCGCCCTCCACCCCCGCCTTGGTGGCCACGTTGGCCAGGCGTTCGAAGGCCTCGACGAAGGCCGACCGGCAATCGGGATAGCCCGAGTAGTCGATCGCATTGGCGCCGAAGTAGATATCGCGCGCGCCCAGCACCTCGGCCCAGCCAAGCGCGGTGGCGAGGAACACGGTATTGCGCGCCGGCACATAGGTCACCGGGATCCCTTCGCTCGGCGCCTGCGGCACCGCCAGGGCCGCGTCGGTCAGCGCCGAGCCACCGATCCAGCCGACATCGAGCTTCACACAACGATGTTCGACCGCCCCCAGACTCTGCGCAACGCGGCGCGCCGCCTCGAGCTCGAGGCGGTGACGCTGGCCGTAGTCGAAGCTCAGCGCGTAACAGGCAAAGCCCTGCCCGCGCGCGATCGCCAAGGTGGTCGCCGAGTCGATGCCGCCGGACACCAGCACGACCGCTTTTTTCTTGCCCGCCACCGTTCCCTCAATGCCCGGGGCCATCGCCCCAGAGCAGCTTGTGCAACTGCACCTGCAAACGCACCGGCAAGCGGTCTTCGAGGATCCACTCCGCTAGCTGCCTCGCGTCCTGTTTTCCGTAGGCGGGCGAGAACAGCACCTCGCAAATCCGATGCAATCCGTACTCGCGCAGCTTCGCCGCGCTCCACGCGTAATCGGCGCGATTGCAGATGACGAACTTCACCTGATCCTTCGATCGCAGTTGGGCGATATTAGCGTACAGGTTCTTGCTCTCCTCGCCGGAGCCCGGGGTTTTGAGATCCATGACGATGCCGACGCGCTCGTCGATCCCGGTGATGTCGATCGCGCCGCCGGTCTCGAGCGAAACCCTGTAGCCGCGATCGCACAACAGGCGCAAGAGCTCGCGGCACGGCGTCTGCGCCAGCGGCTCGCCGCCGGTGACGCAGACGTAACGCGGCCTGTATTCCTCGACCCGCGCCAGAATCTGGTCCAGGCCCATCCACTCGCCGCCGTGGAAGGCATATTCGGTATCGCAATAGACGCAACGCAACGGGCAGCCCGTCAGGCGCACGAACACTGTCGGCACGCCGACGGTGCGGGCCTCGCCCTGGAGCGAGTAGAAGATCTCGGTGATGCGCAGGCGTTGGCGGGCGGCCTGCGCGCGCGGCGCGGCCGGAGCAGACATGGGTCTAGTAATGGGCCGCGCAGGCTAGCACGCGTGCCCCTCTTCCTTCATCTTGGCCAGGCGAATCTCGGCGAGCCGGGCCACGGTGGTATTGGGATAACGTACGACGACGTTGTTCAAGGTCGCACAGGCCTTCTCGAAGTTCTTCAGCTCGTAGTAGCTGTAGCCCGTCTTCAATAGCGCATCCGGTACCTTGGCGCTGTCGGGGTAGTTGTTCACCACGCGGTTAAACTCATCGAGCGCCACCCCGAAGTTGCGCACGACGTAGTTCGCCTCCGCCGTCCAGTACTGCGAGTTCCCCGCCAGCGTGCTGTTCGGATACTTCTGGGTGAAGGCACGGAAGGCGTCGCTGGCACGCGTGTACAGGCCTTGCTTCAACAGGCTGAAGGCGGCGTCGTACTCGCGCCTTTCCTGCGCGGTCGCGGGCGTACGCACGGGCGGGGTCACCGCCGCCACGGGCGGCGGCGGCGAGGCGCCCGCTGTGGGTTCAGGCGCCGTGCCACTGGCGGCCGGCACCGGCGCGGCGGATGCGCCGGGAGCCGACGCCGTCGCGAATTGCTCGGCGCCGCGCTCGAGCGCCGATAAGCGCTGGTCGATGTCGAGCAACAGATCGCGCTGGGCGGCCTTGATGCGCTCAAGCTCGTTGGTCTGCAGCTCCACCGTGTTGCGCAGCTGCCGCACCTCGGTCTGCAAAGCCTCCAGCTGCTCGAGCAGCTCCATCGCCGACTGCCGCGACATCGTGACCTCGCCGCCGCTTTGCTGGGCCTGCGCCCACGGCAGCGCCGCCACCATCATCAGCGCGACGATGAACAGCGATACGGTGCGGTGTACAGGCTTGACCATCAAGATCAGTTCATGTAGATGAACTCGACCCGGCGATTGAGCCGCCATGAGGTTTCGTCATGACCCATGGCCAGCGGCTGCTCTTCGCCGTAGGAGATCGTCGTAATGCGATCGGTGGTAATACCCAGCACGCGCAACATGCGCTCGACCGAAACCCCGCGGCGTTCGCCGAGCGCCAGATTGTACTCGCGCGTGCCGCGCTCATCGGCGTGGCCGGTCAGGTTGATCTTGACATCGGGGTTCGCCGCCAGGTAGGCCGCGTGTTGCTCGATGAGCGTTCGCGACTCGGTGTCAATGGCGCTGCTATCGAACTCGAAATAAATGCGCAGCTTGTCGGGTCGCTGCCCAGCCATGGCCACCTGCGTGCTGCCGCCCAACGCCTGTCCTTCGGCACCGCTGCCGCCAGCCGCGCCGGTCTCGGCCCCGCCGGCACCGCTGCCGGTGGCGCCGGCGGTCGTGCCCTCACCGCCCGACTCGTCGCCGCGGATCGCGCTGCTGCCTCCGCAAGCCGTGAGAAACAAAACCAGGGTCGCTGTGATTGCTATGTTAACTTTCGAAGTCCTCATGACGCTTACTCCCTCAGTGCAAGTTGACGATTATACGGCGACCATGCGGGCTCGCGCACATCGCCCTCCTCAAGTCTGTAAACTTGCCGTACGCGCCCGTCGGCCGAGACGGATGCCAGCACGCCGCGTCCGCCTTCCGACGTCGCGTACAGTATCATACGGCCATTGGGTGCGAAACTCGGCGACTCGTCCAGCGGCGTGTCCGACAAGACCTGTAACGCCTTGTCCTTCAGGTGCAGCACGCCGATGTGATACTTGCCGTCGATCTGGGTCACCAGCGTGATGGTGTCGCCATCGACGGAATACGAGGGCCGCAAATTGGCATCGCCTTCGAAGGTCAGGCGTTCGGCCCTGCCGCCCTTCGCTTTCATGCGGTACACCTGTGGCTTGCCCGCGCGATCGGAAGTAAATATGATCTCGCGCCCGTCGGGTGACCACGCCGGTTCCGTGTCGATGACGCCGTTGCGGGTCAGGCGCTCAAGACGCCGCGTATCCAGATCGAGCACGTAGATCTCCGGGTTCCCGTCCTTGGACAGCGTCAGCGCCAGCCGGCGGCCATCCGGGGCCCACGCCGGCGCCCCGTTGATGCCCGGGAAATCGGCAATGAGCTCGCGCTGCTCGTCCGCCACCCCTTGGATATAGATCTTGGAGCGCCCCTGCTCGAAAGACACGTAGGCCAGGCGCATGCCGTCCGGCGACCAGGCCGGCGACAGGATGGCATTGTTCGATTTGAGCACGGTGGTCGGGTTGTGGCCGTCGGAGTCGGCCACCTGCAGTCGGTAGACCAAGCCCTGGGGGCTGTCCTCGCGCGTCACGTAGGCGATGCGGGTATTGAAGGCGCCGCGCTCCCCCGTAAGCTTCTCGTAGATGATGTCGGCCACCTGATGCGCCACCGTGCGCAAGACCTTGGCCTCTACGGTATAACGGTAGCCCGCCAGCTGCTGCTGGCGAAAGACGTCGTAGAGACGGAACGTCACCTCGTAGCGCCCGCCCTCGACCTGGCGCACCGTGCCGATGACCAGCGCCTCGGCCTTGGAGATACGCCAGTCCTTGAACACGACCTCATCGTTGGTGTGCGGCGAGGACAGGTGGTTTTCCTTGGGAATGATCGAGAAGCGCCCGCTGCGCGCCAGGTCCATCGCCACGATGTCGGACACCGTGTCCGGCGGTGGCGACTGGCCCTGCCAGCCGAAGGGGACGACGGCGATCGGGATGCCGACATCGGCACCTTGCGTGATTTCGATGGTCAGCACCGCGTGCGAGCTCGTGCTCGCCAGCGTCAACCAGCCAACGGTGAGACAACTCAGTAGACGTTTGTACATGGGGACAGTTTAGGCCTCCGGATTGAACAAGAATTCAATGTCACGAAAGTAATCGAAAAGGTCTCTCTCCTCCGGCAACGGCAACGGCGAGGCCTTGTACACCGCATTCTCCACCGAGCGGTCGAACACCTCGTTGCCGCTCGAACGCACGATCCCCACCGTCAACACCTCGCCGCTCGCCGCCAATCGCACCCGGATCGTGCATTGCAAACCTTTTTCCGTGCCGGTCGGGCGCACCCAGTTGCGACTCACCTTCTGGCGAATGAGTATCTTGTACTTCTCCGCCGCCGTCAGCGCGCGGGCGCGGCGCTCCGCCTCCTGGCGCTCGCGCTCCTCGGCGGCCATCGCCGCCGCCAGCTGTTCCTCCGCTTGCTTCTTGCGCTCTTCCTCCTCCCGTTGCCGGCGTTCCTCGGCAATACGCTGACGTTCCGCCTCGATGCGCTGGCGCTCCTCGGCCAGCCGCCGCTTCTCGTCTTCCAGGCGCTGGCGCTCCTGCTCTTCCTTGCGCCGTCGATCTTCGACGGCCTTGCGGCGCGCCGCTTCCTCTTTCTTTCGCGCCTCGGTGAGCCGCTGCTTCTCCGCCTCGATGCGCTGGCGCTCCTGCTCGAGCTTGCGCTGACGGGCCTGCTCTTCGCGCTTGCGCGCCTCTTCTTCCTTGCGCGTGCGTGCCTCCTCCTCCTCGCGCTTGCGTTGCTCCGCTTGCGCCTGCTTCGGGTCCTCGACCGCGACCGCCTGAATGACCTCGGTGTCCTGACCGGTGATGGCCGGCCAGCGAAAACCAATCACCAGCGCCGTGATGACGACGACGTGCAAGCCAATGGCCAGGGCCCATGCCTTCATGCTGCCCTGCGGCCTACGTAATCTGAACCGTGATCGCGCCATCTTAGTTTTTGCGCGCCGGCTCCGTCACCAGGCCGACGCTAGGGGCGCCGGCCTCTTGCAACAGCGCCATCGCCTTCACGACCTCGCCGTAAGGCACGCGACGGTCGCCGCGCACAACCACCGGCGTCTTCGGCCGCAACCGCAGTATCGCGCTCACCCGTTGCCGCAACGCGTCGGCCGTGATCTTGCGGTCATCGAGGTAGTACTCGCCCTGGCGCGTAATCGCCACCACCAGCGTCTCCGTGTCCTGGCTGTCGATCGGCCGGGCCGCCGCCTGCGGCAGCTCGACCTCCACGCCCTGCATCAGCAGCGGCGCCGTAATCATGAAAATCACCAACAACACCAGCATGACATCGATGTACGGGACCACGTTGATCTCGCTCATGAGCTGCTTGCGTCGTGCCCGATACGGTTCCATGGCTCAGGTCCTCGGCAGGAGCGCCTGGCGCTGCACGATGCTCGCAAATTCTTCCATAAAAATCTCATAGCGCGTCACCAGCCGCTCGACCTTGCTCGAGTAACGGTTATAGGCGATCACCGCCGGGATCGCCGCCAGCAGGCCCATGGCGGTGGCGATCAGCGCCTCGGCGATGCCCGGGGCCACGTGCGCGATCGTCGCCTGCTGTAACGCCCCGAGCGCACGAAACGAGTTCATGATCCCCCAGACGGTGCCGAACAGACCGACGTAGGGGCTGGTCGAGCCGACCGTCGCCAGAAACGGCAGATGCGTCTCCAGATCGTCGATCTCGCGCGTCAGCGCCACCCGCATCGCCCGTTGCACACCCTCGAGGATCTCCGCCGGCTTCGCCTTGCCGGCCTGCACCAGTCGCTTGTACTCGCGAAAACCGTCCACGAACACGCCTGCCATCCCGGTCGTGGCGGCGTCATCGCGCGCGAGCTCGGTGTACATCTGGCTCAAGTTGCCGCCCGACCAGAATCGGCGCTCGAAGCGGTCGGCCGCCGCGCTCGCCGACTTGAACGCGAAAAACTTGCCGAAGATGAAATACCAGGAGATCAGCGATGCCAGCAACAGCGCCACCATCACCGCTTGCACGACCCAGCTCGCATTTTTGATCAACGTGAATAACGCGATGCCTTCGGGTGTCGCTACGACGTCCAAGATCAGTTCACCTTTCCGAGTTGTGAAACAATGTGATTGGGGATTGCCCGCGGCGCGAACGACTGCGCGTCGAGACACGCGACCCTGACCTCGGCCTGACAAAGCGTCGTCGTCTTGCGCTGGATTGCCTGCAAGAAGGTCAAGCTCGCGCCGCCGATCCGCCGCACGTTGACGGTTGCCTCGAGCAGATCATTAAAGCGCCCGGGCTTGAGAAAATCCACCTTGATCGCCCGAACCGCGAAGATCACCCGCTCCTGCGTCGACAACTGGTCTTGCTCGAAACCTCGTGCCCGCAACCACTCGGTCCGCGCCCGCTCCATGAACTTCAGGTAATTGGCATAATAGACGACCCCGCCGCAGTCCGTGTCCTCATAGTAGACACGCACCGGTATGGAAAAATCCCCCTTCTTGGCAATGTTCCCTTCGGCCATAAACGCGAACGAGCGGGTTTCGGGTTAGGACTCGCGTTCGAAGATGCTGCCTTGCGCCAGCTCCGGCTGCGCCGGCGCCGACAGCCCCAGATGTTGCCAGGCCTTGGCCGTGGCGGTGCGTCCCCGCGGGGTGCGCAGCAGAAAGCCTTGCTGGATCAGATAGGGCTCGACCACGTCTTCGATCGTGCCGCGTTCCTCGCCGATCGCCGCCGCCAGGCTGTCGATGCCGACCGGTCCACCGCCAAACTTCTCGACCACGGTGAGCAAGAGCTTGCGGTCGAGCAGATCGAAACCGCTTTCGTCCACATCGAGCATCCGCAATGCCTCCTCGGCACAGCGACGCGTCAGCCGACCGTCGCCCTTGACTTGCGCGTAGTCGCGGGCACGCCGCAGCAGCCGATTGGCGATGCGCGGGGTCCCGCGCGAGCGCCGAGCGATGGCGGCGATCCCTTCCGGCTCCGTGCTGACGCCGAGTATCGTCGCCGACCGTTCGATGATCTTGGCGAGATCCTCGACCGCGTAGAACTCGAGACGCAGCACGATCCCGAAACGGTCGCGCAACGGCGAGGTGAGGAGCCCGGCACGCGTGGTCGCGCCCACCAGGGTGAAGGCCGGCAGGTCGAGCTTGATCGAGCGCGCCCCCGGGCCTTCGCCAATGACGATGTCGAGCTGGTAGTCCTCCATCGCCGGGTAGAGGATCTCTTCGACCACCGGGCTCAGGCGGTGCACTTCATCGATAAACAACACGTCGCGCGGTTGCAGGTTGGTCAACAAGGCGGCGAGATCGCCCGGGCGCTCGAGCACCGGACCCGAGGTCTGGCGCAGGTTCACGCCAAGCGCGTTGGCGATAATGTGCGCAAGCGTAGTCTTGCCCAGCCCCGGCGGCCCAAACACCAGCACGTGGTCGAGCGCTTCGCTGCGCGCGCACGCCGCCGGTATGAACACCTCCATCTGCCGATGCACATGCGGCTGACCGACGTACTCGGCGAGCGTCGCCGGACGCAGCCGGCGCTCGTTTTGGCTGTCCTCAGGCGTGGTCAGCACATGCGCCGACACCAGTCGATCCGATTCAATCACGTGTCTATCCTGCCCGTTTCAATGCCTGACGAATGATCT
>CAYGAS010000299.1:0-17754 GCA_964347935.1 uncultured Nitrospiraceae bacterium
AGGTTCCTGCTCGGAAGGGGCACCTACAACGAGAGGCTCTGGTATCAATTCCGGTATTATTTTGGACGTTACCGAAAGTGGCTAAAGACACTACCCCCCGGCGTGGCGGAAAGCATCGCCTTTCGCAACGGGCTCGAGCTGTTCGGGCTCACCTATCGCGACCCCAGCAAAGGCTAGAATGTCTACCCGCCCACGCCCGCTTGCGTCTTGCTGAAGTCTAGTCGTGACGGTGGTGCCGAAGCGTGCCGACCGCTCTAGACGGCTTTGTCAGATGCCGGGATCTCGTATTTAACGCCAGTGGGTGAGACTAAGCGCTCCATATCCACTGAAGCTGGACGACCGCACCCAGCTGTGGAGCGCCAGGTGAGAATGATGCCGCCGCTGGATATTTACGTATCATTTCGCCGGTGCGGCTTCGAACAAAAGGGTATCGATCCCCTCTGCCGATCGGTATGTAAGCGCCAGGTGCCCGAGATGAAAACCGAATTTCGTTGTGCGCTGGAGTGCCGCCAGATACCGCGTTTCGGACGCCATCCTTGACGGCTCGCATGCGCGTCGCGTCGCCGCCATGGGGCCAAGCTTGAGATCATGGGGCCCGCCGCTGACCGAACCAAAGTAACGGTTACAGCCGGCCGAGCCACTGAGCGTGTCCCCCTCGAAAGCCGCCGTCACCGAGACCGTCTCCGCCACCGGGGCGTCGCGCCCGAACTGCACCAGTCGCCAGTTCACGCCTTCAAGGTCCGTGAGCGTGAGCGGTCCCAGGTCCTGAGCTTGCACCTGCACCAGTTCATCCCACGCGCTAGCGTGCCAAGCACGCCGAGCAAGCCGCAACACCAGGCGCCGCTTGGCCGTCGGGCAACACATCGGCTCCTGCGGCCCGGCGGCGATAATCTCCAACACCACTGCGCCCTCCTCGACCGCCAAGCGCCGGATCTGCACGCGATCGCCGATGAGTCGGGTGGCCACGTTCATCGGGCGTTTTTCGCGGCGCGCGACGATCGCGACGTAGGTGCGCACGCCGCTGCCACCCGCGCTTTCGGCGAGTAGCACGGCGACCTCCGGATTGGCATCGCCATCGAGATCGCCCACCGCATGCAGTGGACGTATCAGTTGCACGCGCGGGCGTGACGCCCCGCCTGCTACGAATGGCGTCCCCTCATAGAGGCCGTTCGTAAGCGTCACCGGCCGCTCGTAGACGCCGTAATAGGTCATACTACCGAGCTCATCAAGCGTCGGTGCCGTCGTCGGCGCACTGGCGCAGGCGGCAATCATGCCCGCGGTCAGCGGCAGAAACGCAGTCAAGCAAAAGTGCGGATAAGTGAACACTTGCGCCGAGTATATCAGCGGGAACTGTAATGCCATCTGAGTTTGACGCGATCTCGGCGCCTGTCACAAGTCGAGTGTAAATCGGCGACGAGACGCGTGACACAGCCTGCCGAAATGCATCCATGTCATCGCCGCGGCGATCAGCGATTACGCCGCTATGCATGTTCGCTCTGTGTTATCCGGGGCCACGCCGCGGCCAAAAACGGTGTTGCTCCGGCGGGCTAAGAATTCCAGCGGCGCGACGACGGGACAAAGCTTCGTGGGGCCGGCCCATCACTTTAGCGAGGACAGTGTCCAAAATTCAGCCAACGATATGAGTCCGCACCACGACTAGCTTTAGAAGCTGATTACCATCTTAGGTCTGACACGATGTTTGGTTACTAGGCACCCTTCTTAGTGAGAGCCACGGCGACGATAGACGCTGCTCTGCCAGATTGGCGTCTGTGCTCGATAAAGTAGGCCAAATCCTTGCTGCCGGAGCCAGCTGTCTATCGCCTCCGGATCGTGCACGTAAGGGCGAAAGCGCGAGCGCAGCAAGCGCAGCGCCAATGCCATGACCCCCGCACCGAAGCGCACGAATGCCCGGTCTCGCGGAACGGTAAAGGCATACACACGCCTCGCCTTGGCGAGCGAGCGTTTGACCAAGCCTTGCGCATCAGGGTAACAGCAGATGACCTTGTCGAGGATGACGATATCGGCATTCGTAAACTCTTCGCTGATCTCGAGAAAGTCGCCTTCGCGGTACTCGGTGCGGGTAGCGAGTCCGCCTGCCTGCGCTCCGGCGCGCGCCTCCTCGAGCATGCGTGCCGAGAGATCGACGCCCACGGCCCGTCCCGCGCCCGCCTCGAGCAGGCGCTGGTGCAGGTAACCGACTCCACAACCGATCTCGAGCAGGCTCGCGCCCGCGAAGTCCGCCTGCTCAATGCCAGCGAAAAGTTCGCGCTGGGAGCGCTCGAGCCCACGGCGCTCGTAGCGGCGCCGCTCGCGCCGCGCCATGCGCGAGAAAAACCGTCTGGCATCACGGCTGTGCAGGCAACAGCTCATCAGCAAAACGACAACATCAGAGTGAAATCACCTTGGTCCAGGGAATCCGCCGGGCAGGCCATGCGCGTCGATAGCAGTGGACCAAGGCTACCGGCTATTTCCCCAAAGTTCACTGAGACGCCGATCTCGACCGCAACCAAAGCGGTAAGCTCTGTAACGAAGCGGATTCTTGTGGTGGTAATCCTGGTGATATTCCTCAGCGACGTAGAACTCTGACACCACCGTAATCTCGGTAACAATCGGCTGTTTGAAGGGCTTCGATTTGTCTAGCTCACGCTTGGACGCCTCGGCGAGGCGCTTCTGCGTTTCATCGTGGTAGAAAATGGCACTACGATATTGACTGCCGACATCGCAGAATTGTTTGTCTGCTGTGGTCGGGTCGATATTGCGCCAGAAAACCTTTAGCAAATCGCTGTAACTAACTTTCTTCGGATCATAGGCGACCTGCACGGCTTCCGCATGACCGGTGCCGCCAGCAGACACTTCTTGATAGGTGGGATTCTTCTTGTGCCCGCCGGTGTAGCCGGAGGTCGTGGATACGACCCCCTCGACGTCGTCAAAGGCATGCTCCACGCACCAGAAGCAGCCCCCCGCGAATGTCGCCAGCTTCAACCCTTCCTGGCTCGTCGCTGGCATCGCGCCTCCCTGTGTCATGCCCATGGCAACGACGTTCAATACGCTAACCATCAAGCATACATTCAGAAAAGTAATGGCTTTCATTCGTTTGGTTCCTTCGTTCAGCTTCGCTGCTGAGACCGCGACTGGTCTAATTCTATGCCTTCGGTAAAAGCTAACGCTGGATGACGCCGAAGATAACCTTGTCCTTCCGAAGCCGGCATTATAGTCTTTTTCGGGCCCTAAGCTGTTTCACGATACAGTTCCACGCCCTGTGTACCGCCAGCGATGTCCGCAGCGTATCGTTACCTGGCATTAAGCCGGCGCCAAACTTATCACAGCAGGGATCTCACAGGATAAATGTATTCGAACCTAAGCTGCGCTTCGAATAGAATCATCGCAACTCGTTCATGCGCTTGGCAAGCAGAGTTTCTATTATCCGCGGCGTAACATTTACAAACGGCAACTTCTTCCTAACCGGGGTATACACACATGAGTTCAGCATGGATCAGGTCTCTGTTTATCGTTGTCGGGCTTTACGATGGTATCTTGAGCTTGGCTTTCCTGCTGTTCCCGCTGGCGATTTTCCAGTGGTTCGAGGTTACGCCTCCGAACCATGTGGGCTATGTGCAATTTCCGGCGCTGTTGCTTCTGATCTTCGCCGTTATGTTTTTTCGCATCGCAGTGAATCCACCAGGAACCCGCGACCTGATTCCATACGGCATCGCACTCAAAGCCGCCTACAGCGGCTTGGTATTTTGGCACGACTTCACAGGAGGCATTCCCTCCATGTGGATCCCGTGGGCATGGTTGGACTTGGTGTTCTTGGTGCTCTTTCTAGTCGTCTGGAAGCAGACTGCAAAACCTGCACCAGCGTGACCGACTGGTCTCTTTAGACGACGACCGATTGGGACTTCAGCGGAGCAACGCGAAACCCTTCAGAAAACCTTCGAGATTCGCTTCGATCGGACCGACTCTAACGGCGGTCGACACTTTCGGCAGGTTTTCGCCGACTGTGTAACTGAGTCGGTAAACGCGACCCCTCGCGTAGAAAATATACATACCGACCTGGGCGTCGGGGTGGGTGATGCTAAAGCCCTGCCTGAGCAATTTGTTCTCGTCGTCCTTGTCGTAACCACCCGGCTCGACGAGGGTCGCGTGTGGCGCCCGATAGACCGTGCACGGGGCACGTTTGGGCTGCCGATAGCGCAAGAGCATCGTTGGACGCGGACCCTGGGAAATGCGCTTGGCGCTCATCAAGATCCCCCCGCCCTGTTCGATCTCGGGGATGACCACTCGCAGTACCCAACTGGGAAAATCCTCTCCCGCCAAGTCCATCTTGCGTTCGGACAGAGCGTAATTGCGGCAGAGATCGTCTGCGAACTCGACGATCCAGCCGTTTCGGTGAAAGCTCCTGTCTCGGATAACGGCCGCAGGCTCCCGCAATCCTGGAAGCTCGATACGGAAGGTCCGCTCAGGGTTGAGGTAAACCCCGCCTTCGATCCTGCCCGAAACATCGATGCGGGCACGGCTCACCGCGTCACTGCTCCCAGCGAGCGCAATTGTCGCCAATGCAGCGCAGCAAATGGCCTTTCCCATAGAACGTCTGCTTTTTTGCATTATCTCCAGACCGAATGCCCAGTACAGGAGGAACCTACCAGCTCATGCTACCCGTGCTAAAGTGTAGTAAAAGCTGCCCGATCCTTTTGAATACACAATGTTCCTTCGCTGCTTTCGCGGGCAACCCTTGTACACAAGCGGCAAAAACCGCTCAGGCGACCGCGATACCGTGCATCGGGCCGGGTGCGACGTTTGGCAAGTATGCGTTGTCTACTGAAACCGGGGGGCGTAGCCTGAACTTCACGAAACATAAGCTGCCGCCTCTCGAGCGCACTCATGGAAGAGACTGCCGGGCTTTATTTGTACCCGCAACGGGTCGAGACCTAGTCTTCACAGCGCTTACGGCTGCTCGACGCAGGCAAGCTTGGGTTCGAGAAGCAATGTTGTGCCGCGAGCCGCGAAAGTCGGCGTCAGGAGGAAAACATGGTGATGGAACACCGTCTATATCCGCGTGAGCCTGCCTCATACCAAGCCATCGTGACGTACCCACCGCTTGGCCTCGTGCTGGGCGAGGTTCGTGACATTAGCCGCAGAGGGATGTCGATCGATACCAGCCCAATCACCCTCAACGTCGATACACCTGTTAAGGTCACTGTCAGGTTTCAGGAAAACGGCCGGGAGCGGCTCTCTCGTTTTGACGCGCTCGTCGTCTGGGCGCAGGACGGCCGTGCCGGCCTGACATACAGATCAATCGAGCAAACCCATTCCGAGCCCGGGCAAGTCTTGCGGCGAGCGTTATCGGACACAAACATGATCCCTGAACAAAGCGGGGTTTTGCGCTCCGTAGCACTCAACAGTTTGTTAGAAAAAGGTTCCCGACCCCTTTGGCGCTAAACCTGGGCTAGACCACGATCCCAAAGCGCGCTTTCAGGAACGCCGCCAGTTCATCGAATCGACAACCGCGACGTATCACCGAGAAATCGCGGAAATCGAAGATAGTGGACGAGAGGCCTTCGGCGTTTCGGTCGCGGCAGGGGCCGTGGTCGATGATGAGGTCTGCGACCGCACGCAGCTCGGGCTCGACATCGGCGACAGTGAATTTCGATCCCGTCAGGGATTTGTTCGCCGAGGACCCGAACACAGGTGCGCCCTGGACGCGGCTGAGGTACGTGAGAGCGTTGTGCAGCGGCCCCGCGTTCATCAACATGTCCATAGTGCCATCGTCTTTGGAGCTGGTGTCGATCACGAACCGATCGGCCCTCGCGAGGAAGGGATGGTCGCGTCGAAACGGCGCGACGATGGAACAAGGCAGGTCGGCCTCTTCGATCAGGGCACGGCGGACGTCCTCCCCTCGGGTATCCAACACGTGCAGGTCACGTGACAGTTCCAGATTACCGAAACAGCCGCTCGGCTTGTCATAGCTGCGTTGCTTGACCTGGAAGATGCGCCGTATAGCGGCTTCTGTATGCCCAACAATCGCGTAAGCCACGTTCAGCGGGATAATGGCGACACCGCCCTGGCGCAGGCAGCGTAGGACGGATTCGGCTTCGGCCTGAAGATCATGGCCAATCGGGTTGTCCGTGGTGACCGCGATGCCGGCCGCACTTTTCATAGCTGAACTCTAGGGCATGTGCAGAAAACATCCAATGGCGGGGGCGCACCAAGAAAAGACTGTTTATCCCTTTATTCTGATTCCTTCTTGTCAAAGTAAATGTCTTGAATGACTCTAGTGACCCAAGGTGGCTTTTGGATCATGGCATAAATCACGATCAGCGCGGTGAAGGGAACGGGGATGACGGTATCGAAGATGGCGAGGATAGCGACGGCAATAAGGACTTTGGTCTTGGTGGCCATGGGTGCTCCTGACGCGCTCATCGCGAGCGGGGACGGCGCTTTTCAACACTCTCTGACCCCTCAGTGACTGAGGTGTCGGTGCGCCAGCGCAAAACCTAACTTCGGACAGACCGCGAGCGCCTCGGCTCAGGACGCGGATGCCGTGTGCGCGAGCGGCAGCGCCGTACGATAGCTCACTTGCTTGAGCGCAAAGCTAGAACGAATATTCGCTACACCCGGAATGCGGGTTAGGTGATCCATGAGAAAACGCTCGTAGGCCGGAAGATCGGGCACCACGACCCGCAGGTGGTAGTCCGAATCTCCCGTCATCAGATAACACTCCATCACCTCGGGCCGCTGGCGGATTGCCTTCTCGAATATCTCGAGATTGTGCTCGATCTGTTGCGCCAGCGTGACGCGCACGAATACGTTCAGCGGCAAGCCCACCGCCGCCGGGTCGATGAGGGTCGCATATTGCCGGATGACTCCGTGCTCCTCGAGCGCACGGACGCGGCGCAGGCAGGGCGAAGGCGAGAGGTTCACGGCCTCGGCGAGGGCGGCGTTGCTGATTCGGCCGTTGCGCTGGAGCTCGGCGAGGATGCGTCGGTCGATGTCGTCGAGGGACGCCGTAGCCATAAACTCCCCTTTTCTAAGGTCGAAATGATAGAAGGTTGCTAAAAACTGCCATAAGTAAACTAATTTAGCAATCTATTGCGCCCTCGAGGGGTGTATTATTGCTTAAATTAGCGTCCACTGCCCCCGGTCATGGTTAGCGTCGTCCAGGATCTCGCGAAGCACTCGGGCCCGGCCTACTCGGCTGCCGACCTCGCTTGTCTCGAAGCCTTGCATCGCAAGGTGCAATGGCTGTCGGCGTGGATGATTCACAACGCCAACCGCCTCCGACCTCAACGCGACGGGCTCAAAGTCGGTGGCCATCAGGCCTCGAGCGCCTCGCTCGCCACCGTAATGACTGCGCTGTACTTCAGCGTACTGACATCGCGAGACCGGGTAGCGGTGAAACCCCACGCGAGTCCTGTGTTTCACGCGATCCAGTATTTGCTCGGCAATCAAACGGTCGAGCAGCTCGAGCACTTCCGTGCACTGGGCGGGGCTCAGGCCTATCCCTCGCGCACGAAAGACGCGGACGACGTCGACTTTTCGACCGGATCGGTCGGCCTCGGGGTCGCGACAACGCTCTTCGCCTCGCTTGCCCAGGATTACTTGCTGGCGAAGGGGCTGATTGAGCAGTCGGAAGCGGGGCGCATGATCGCGCTGCTCGGGGATGCCGAGCTCGACGAAGGCAATGTACATGAGGCACTCATCGAGGGCTCCAAGCACGGGCTTCGCAACACCTGGTGGATCGTCGACTACAACCGCCAGAGCCTCGATGCCGTCACGCCTGATTTCATGTGGGAGCGCTTCGCCGACATCTTTCACGCCACCGGCTGGGAGGTGGTGACGCTCAAGTACGGCCGCAAACAGCAAGCAGCGTTCGCCAAGCCGGGTGGCGACGCGTTGAAGCAATGGATCGATGACTGCCCGAACGCGCTGTACTCGGCGCTCACCTTCAAAGGGGGCGACGCGTGGCGAACGCACCTTACGGCTGACATCGGCAAGGTCGCGGGAGTAAGAGCACTGCTCGATGAGTATGACGATGACGGACTGCACGCCCTGATGGTTAATCTGGGTGGTCACGATCTGGAGCTGCTGCTAGACACCTTTCACGGCATCGATAGCGAGCGTCCCCATTGCTTCATCGCCTACACCATCAAGGGTTGGGGGCTACCGTTTCAGGGGCATAAGGATAACCACGCCGGGCTCATGAGCGATGAGCAGATGCACGCCTTCCGCCAACAGATGCAGATCGTAGCTGGGACCGAGTGGAAGCGCTTTGCCGGACTGGATATCGAGCAGGAGCGCCTCGAGGCCTTCCTCGCCCGCGTGCCATTCGTGGCGCAGCGCGCACGTCGCCACCGCACGCCCCCCGTACCCGTGCCGGTGATCGGCGAGTTCCCGCGCCCGCGCACGCAACAGATCTCCACCCAGGAAGCGTTCGGGCGCATTATGAATTCGCTCGGCCGCAGCACCACCCCGCTCGCCGAGCATCTGATCACGGCCTCGCCGGACGTCACCGTCTCGACCAACCTAGGGGGCTGGGTCAATCAGCGTGGCATCTTCAACCGCACGCCGCACGAGGACACATTTCGTGCCGAGCACGTGATCTCCATGCAGCAATGGGCACAATCCACCTCGGGGCAACACTTCGAGCTCGGTATCGCCGAGAACAATCTCTTTCTGCTGCTCGCCGCGCTTGGTCTTGCGGGCCCGCTCTTCGGCCAGCGGTTGCTCCCGGTGGGCACGGTCTACGACACCTTTATCACCCGCGGGCTGGATGCCATGAATTACGCGTGCTACCAAGACGCGCGTTTCATGCTCGTCGCCACACCGTCTGGCATCACGCTCGCCCCCGAGGGCGGTGCGCATCAGTCTGTCTACACGCCACTCATCGGCATGGGGCAAGACAAGCTCGTCTATTTCGAGCCGGCCTATGTCGACGAGCTCGTGGAGGTCATGCGTTGGGGCTTTGATTACCTGCAGCAGGAGGACGGCGGCTCGGTGTATCTCCGGCTCTCGAACCGACCGCTCCCTCAGATCGAGCGCGAGCCCGTTGATCGCTGGCGCCGCGATCTATTGAAAGGCGCCTACTGGCAGATCCCACCCGCGGCAGGCGCGCGCATAGCCATCGCCTACACCGGTGCCGTGGCGCCCGAGGCGCTGGCCGCCGTCACCGAGCTTCGCCGCCAGCATCCCGACGCCGGGTTGTTGGCGATTCCATCGCCGGATCGAGTGCATGCGGGATGGGTCGAGACGGCGCATGCGCGCACACCGGCCGCCGGCCGAGTCGAGTCGCACATTGCACGACTGCTGCGCGCGCTCGCCCCGGGCGCCGCACTGGTCACCGTCATCGATGGCACACCGCAGACGCTGTCCTGGCTCGGGGCAGTGCGGGGGCAGCGTGTCGTCCCGCTCGGCGTCACCCGCTTCGGTCAGTCCGGTGACGTCAACGACATGTACCGTGTCTACGGTCTTGATGCAGAGGCGATCCTGGGCGCCTGCGAACGTGCACTAGCTGCCCTTTGACACCGTAGCCGCACAGCCTCCGCTTCGATAATCCAGACGACATCACCGACGGCGCGACTCGTTGCTGGCGTCGCTAGCGGATGCCGCGTCTATCGGCGGGAACGGTCACCCGATGCCGGTTTTTGCGGGAGGCTACGGTCATGGACATGCTTGGCTAAAACCACCGAGGTCTCGATCTGTCGTTTTGGGACCGACCAATGCTTCTTGAGAAGACGATTTTTTTCTTCGTCAGACACCAATACGTATCCATGCCTCTGGTAAAACAGTATTGCCCATGTAGCGGCTGCCCAGGTACCAACGAGGATCGTTTTCTGGGTCATGCCCTCCAAATGTTGAAGCAGTTTCGCCCCGACTCCTCGTTTTTGAAAATGTGGCCGGACATAGGCATGCCGGATGAGCGCCACATCGCCCTTGTCCTGCATTCCCATGACACCGAGAAGTTGCCCATTGTGTTCCATCCCCCAGAACACAACGCCATCGTCAATTTCATGTCTTAATTCTTCAAGCGGCATGTACGGGTCCTTCCAGCGGTCATCCGGAATAACGCCCTCATACGCCTGGGCCGCGAGATTGATGATCTCAAGAATCGTCGCCAACTCGGATTCGGTACATCTCCGTATCACGTTTATTTCTTCCTCAATGCCCGAAGCGATCCCATCGGGCATGACTGCGTCGTAGTCAGCCTAAAAGAAAGAGGGAACCGTGAAAAAAGGTGCTCCCGTTGCACCGAGCGGGCAAAGGAGGGTGGCGGTCTGCGCTGGCCGGTAGGCATGAGAATCCCTTTGGGCACTTTCGCCGACGCGCAAGTATCTCGTCGTGCAGAGGCGAAACCCCGCTAGTCGGTCGTCGCGATTAGGCGAGCTCGTTCGCCCAGCGATTTTACGTCGCCGCGACTTTAACGCCGTACACCCGCTCCGCCACCTCGGGGGAAATGAGCCCGTCGCGAACGTCACGCAGGACTTTCTCGCGATCACGTTCTTTTGGATCGCCGAAGCCGCCGCCGCCCGGAAGCTCGAGGCGCAGGCGTTGACCGGGCGGGATTGTCTGCTGGCCTTTGCCGCGCATTGGCGAACCCGAGGCAAGTGACACCGTGCCGGCCGCACCGTCGCGGCCGCCATTGCGTCCGCGCGCAGGATGATCGATACGCTCGAACATGGCGAATACCGAAAACGGCGCATTCTCGGCACTAGCAATCTCCATGATCTGCCCGCACCCGCCGCGATAGCGCCCCGCCCCGCCGGAGTCTGTACGGTACTCCTTGCGCCAGATGGTCACGGGCGCGATCGACTCGATGATCTCGACCGGCACACTGCGCACACCGCTTGGAAAGGCCGTGGCCGAAAGCCCATCTTTGGTCGGGCGCGCGCCGGTGCCGCCGGAGTGGAACGAAAGCACATTAAAAGGTGTGCCACCGTCAGCCGTATCGCTGACGCCGTGACCACCACGAAGCTGCGGCACCCAAAGCGCCGACGCCCCTTCGGCCGGGGCGCCGCTCGACATGGCTTGATGCAGACAGCCAAACACAACGTCGGGCAAAACCTGTCCGATGACGTGCCGGATCGCCACGGCGCACGGGCGCGGGGCGTTTAAGATCGAGCCTTCCGGGGCGCTCACCGTGATCGGCATGAGCGAGCCGGTATTATTAGGTATGCTCGGCGCCACCAGGCACTTGACGCCGAAAGAGGTATAAGCCGTCGTGTAGAGCATGGGCACGTTGATGCCGAAACCGCTGACCGCCGAGGTGCCGGTGAAGTCTACATGGATGCCTTTGTCGGAGATCGTCAGCGCCGCCTTCAGTTCAATCGGGTGATCGTAACCGTCGATGGTGACCGCATTGCGGTACACGCCGGCCGGCAGCTTACGGATCTCTTCCAGCGTCGCGGACAAAGAATGCTCGACGATGTGGTCGGCGAGCGGGCCGATATCGTCGATGTCGAACTCTGCCATCATTTCGCGCAAGCGTTCGCTGCCCTTATCGTTGCAGGCGACGAGCGAGAAGAGATCGCCTTCGACCTGCACCGGCTCGCGCACGTTGATGCGTACGATCTTGAGCAGATCCTCGTTCATCTCGCCGGCGCGCGCGAGCGGCATGATAGGTACGCACAACCCCTCTTCAAACACCTGGCGTGCATCGGGCCCGAAGCCGCGCCCGCCGACATCGACCACGTGCACCGTCGAGCAGAAGAGCGCCACCGCCTTACCTTTATAAAAGGTCGGCGACACCAGCGTGAAGTCGTGCAGATGCCCAGTACCCAGCCAGGGATCATTAGTAAGGTAGTGATCGCCTTCGTGCATCTGCGCCACCGGATAGCGCCGCATGAAATGCCCGACGGCCTCGGCCATGGAGTTGACATGCCCGGGTGTGCCGGTCACGGCTTGGGCCAGCATGCGGCCTTCGAGGTCGAACACGCCGGCGGAGAGATCGCCGGCTTCGCGCACGCTGGCGCTAAATGCGGTGCGGATCAGCGTCTGCGCCTGTTCCTCGACGACGGCGATCAAGCGGTTCCACATGATTTGCGAGCGGATACGGGCAAGCGCGTCGTTGCTAGACATGGCGAGACTCCTTACGATGTTTTACCACAGAGAGCGCAGAATCAGCCAAACAAAACTACCAAAAAACCAAACTCTTCACCACAGAGAACACAGAGGCCAGGGAGTTAATGTCAATGAGTCCGATGACTGAAAACGGGTCAGAAGCGGCCAGGCATCCACCGAACCGGCTTATGCCGTTGTTACGCGGATCCTGATTGAAGCGAGGACCCGTTGCCCACGAGCACGATCTTGCCCGTCACGCCTCCCTTGCCGAGTAACTCGTGGGCGGGTGTTGCCTCAGCAAGAGGAAAGCGCTGCGCGATTAGCGGCTTGATTTTTTGCTGTCTAAGGAGCTCGAACAGGGCAATCAAATCCTGTCGAAATTGTGCCGGTCTTAGCCGCTTGAGCCACTGAATGCTGTAGGGGACCACCCGTTTCCGGCCCGGGAGAAGCCAGCTGCCAGCAATATACAGCCCGAAAATGCGGATTCCACGAAAGCGTTGACGGCGACCTGAAGGACCTGAAGCCAATCGGCCCCCACGTAGCGAGGAAGTAAGACCATAGGCCACCACCCTCCCGCCAGGACGCAGAGCCTTGCGGGAACGCCAGATATGGGTGCCACCGATGCCGTCAAAGACGGCGTCTACGCCCTTGCTGGCGAGGCGGTGAATTACTTTGACGAAGTCGAGATGCTGGTAATCAATCGGGATACCGCCCAGATCGGATACGACCGGTGCCCCTCGCGCTGAACACGTCCCGTACATCTCCAGCGCAGCCCCGCGCCCAAGCTGCAAGAGCGCCGAGCCCACCCCGCCTGCCGCACCGTGGATCAGCACGCGCCAACCCGGTCTCACCTTGGCCGAACGATGCAGCATCTGGTACGCCGTGATGTAGTTCAGTACGAGGCTAACCGCCTCGGCGGCATCCAGCCCGGATGGCACCGGAACCAGTTCACGTTGCGGCAGGCAGACGAACTCCGCGTAAGCACCGCTGATCGGCAGCGCGGCGACGACCTGGCCCGGTTCGATTCCAGAGATGCCATCGCCGAGCCGATCCACCACGCCAACCAGATCCCACCCGGGCGTGAAGGGCACCGAGGGTGTTTCGGGATGTATGCCCTCGCGCATCATGAGGTCGGGTAAGGCGACACCTGCCGCCAGCACTCTTACCCGCACTTCGCCAGGCTTCGGCTCGGGGCACTCTTCTTCAACCATCCGAAGTGCATCGGGCCCACCGTAGTGAGTGACGATAATGCGCACGTGTTTCACGGACCGCTTCCTCGCTTGCCGAGCACTCGACCTTGTGCAGCGTAGCGATGATTAAAAGACCTACCGGCGGGCCGGAAGCAGACACACATGCAACCCATGTCTCGGCCGAATGACATTTGCCGGAAAAAGCGGCGATCGATCTTGCAATATAGCTTCAATCGGTCGGCGGTGGTGCAGCACAGACCTGCTCGTAGCGATAGCGCTGCTTCAAGAGACCATTGTATTCGAAGACGTCCAGCGTCTTTTCGTAGGCCGCCTGTGTGATTTCCACATGCGGCGTCCAGCAGCCGAGCTGCTGATACGTGGCGATACAATCGGCGAGCACGTTTTCATCGATCTTGGGGAAATACGGCTTCTCCGCCTTGGCGATCTCCGCGGCCGGCGTCTCGTTCATGTAGACCCGCGTCCTCTGGTAGGCCCGCATGAAGGCCTTCGCCATATCTGTTTTGAGCCAGTCCCGGGTCGCCGCCAGGCTGGAAAAACCGCAGGGCCCAATCTGTTTGCCGACTTGGGCCACGATATGACCGATGCCATCGGCTTGCAGTTGTTGCGGGAACGGGCCCTGCTGTTGAACATACTGCCCCTGACCGTCGCGGAAGGCCTTATCGATGTCGGCAGCGCCACCGGGTTTGATAGCTTTTATCTTGTTGAAATCGATGCCTGCCTTGTGACAGGCGTATTTGAACATGGCGAGTGGCTGGCCGCCCTTGAACAGGACAACTTCGGCGCCTTCCAGCTTGTCCCAGGTAAATTGGGGATCCGGCTCTCGTCCGGTGAGGAAAAACCCATCCATCTCGTTGACCTGGGCGAAATGCACGGCAGCCGGTGTCTCCCCTTTATTGAGTGACGTGAACCCCTGGCTGAGGGCCGATTGCACGACGTGCGCCGAACCGTCTTTCAGGGCATCGAGCGCCGAGGCGCCCGGTGGTGCAACCGACCACTCCGAATCGAGACCTTCGGCTTTGAGGAATCCGCCCGACATCGTCGAAATGAGCGGCGAATAGAATGCGGAAAATAAAGTGAACTGAATGCTGATTTTGTCCAAAGCCGTACCTCCCATACACAGCGGCTGCCAATTTCGTGGCCACCATCCTAAGCGATTCTTCAATCGAGCGCGAATGGCGGCTCCTGGCTAGACCGTGACCTTCCGCCCTCCGCCCTGCAAGGTAGAGAAATTGTATTGGAAGGCGACCGATATTATGGTATCTCACTCGAGCAGCCGCCTACGGATTACGACATGAATTCACTCACCGAGTACGTGCAGGGCCGTGTAAGAGCAGGTCTTTCCAAGGCAGAGATCAAGGAAGAGCTGCTCGCAGTCGGCTGGTCGGAAGAGGAGGCCGATGCGGCCTATCGCGACGGGTTGGTCGCGCTCGGCATCCCGATGCCGAGCACAGGCAATCGTCCGTCGCTCGCCAGGAAATCCTCCACCGTCGATATCGTGGTCAATTTCTTCTCTTTCATCCTGCTGTGCATCGTCGCGACTGCGCTTGGATCGCTCTATTTCCAAATCATCAACAAGTATTTTCAAGATCCTCTAGCCGCGCTGGGCGGAGCAGGCGAATGGGGCAGGACGAGCGCGATACACTACGCCATCGCATCGCTCGTCATCGGATTCCCGCTTTACCTCGCGGCGATCCGAATATGGTTCCGAAAGTTCCGCGAGGACGAGGGCCGGGCCGAGTCCCGCCTCACCCAATGGTTGACCTATCTGGTGCTCCTAGTTGCTTCGGTAACCATCGTCGGAGATCTCATCGCCGTCTTGTTCAAGCTCCTACAGGGAGAAGTCACGGTGCGGTTTTTTCTCAAGGCCCTGATCATCCTTGTCATCGCGGGCCTCATCTTCAGCTTCTATTATCTCGAACGTCGAAAGATCCAATACCGCAAGGACGTGCCGCGAGCCGCCTTCCAGTATTTGGGCTGGGCGGCGGTAGGCATGGTGGTCCTAGGCATTATCCTAGGATTTTTCGCAGCCGGATCTCCCGAGACGGCCAGGAAACGCGCATTCGATATAGAGCGCGAGAAAAACTTGAACCAGCTGTCCAACTGCATCGAGCGCTACGCGCGAGACCTCGGCCAGCTTCCACCTTCGCTTGTAGAGCTCAAGAGGTCCAGCACGTATTCCAATTGCTCAATCTACATGGTGGATCCGGAAACGAGGGTGGAATACGAGTACCGCATCGTCACGGCTTCTCGAATCCAAGGTACCGCCAAGGTAGGAGAGTTCGAGCTCTGTGCGACATTCTCGCTCCCATCAGCAGGGCCGGCTAGAGAAATTGGGGACGCTCACAGAAGATTGGTCGGCATCTGGAGCGAGCATGGAGCAGGACGAAGCTGTCATACCGTGATAGTCCAACTCGTCGGAAAAACAGCGCCAACGCAACGCCGAGAATAACGTCTCTGTGGTCTCTGTGTGCGTTGTGGGCACACGCCAATACTCGCTAATGACCGTCTACCACAGAGAGCACAGCGTGAGACTAATAATCTCTCTGGGCGCTCTGTGGTGGAGACCTAATATATGAAAGCCTTCTTGTATCATCCGCTTCGGTCCAGCACCAGATAACCCAGGGCGTTCACGCTCAAGGCAAATGCAGGCGAGACCACCGTCGTGGTCTCATCCTCGACCACCAGCGCCGGTCCCTCGATGCGCATGCCGGGGGCAAGCGTATCGCGCCGGTACACCGCTGCCTCAACGAAATCACCGCGGCCGGGATCGAACACGGATCGTTTGGCGCTCGGCGACGGTGCAGCGCTTGCGGGCACCTGAGACAGTGCAGTCGGCGCCTCGACCTCGGTACTCACACTTAATGCCCAGCTCAGCACCTCGGCCTGGAGCCCCGGAATGGTACGACCGAACTGCCGGCGGTACTCCTTTTCGAAGGCCTGCAACAGCGTCCCGCGATCGTTCAAAGTGAGGTCACGCACCGACAACGGCACCGCGATCTCGTGACCCTGACCGATGTAGCGCATGTAGGCCGTGCGCGTCTCGACCAGCAGCTGCTCGCCGGCGCTGTGTTGCACGATTTCATGGGCCTCATGGCGCATGGCTTCGATATGCGCATTTACCGCGTCCGGGTCGAGCTCGCTCAAGCGCTGATAAAGACTGCGCGCGACCTCGTAGGCCACCGGTGCGGCGAGCATGCCGACCGCCGAACCCACACCGGCGCCGGTCGGCACGATGATGCGTGTCATGCCGAGCTTGTCAGCCACGCGCGCTGCGTGCAGTGGCGCGGCCCCGCCGAAGGCGATCAACGTGCGTTGCTCAAGGCTCTTGCCGCGCTCGACCGCGTGCACGCGCGCGGCGCTCGCCATGTTCTCATCGACCATCTCGCTGATCGCGAGCGCCGCGAGCGGCGTCATCAGTTTCAGCGGCTCGCCGATCACGCGACCGATGCTTTCCGCGGCCGCTTTTTCATCGAGCGCGAAGCTGCCGCCGGCGAAGGCCGTGGTATCGATGCGCCCCAGCATCAGATCCGCATCCGTCACTGTCGGATCGCTGCCGCCGCGCCCATAACAGGCGGGTCCCGGCTCGGCACCGGCGCTGTCGGGGCCAACGGCTACGCGCTGCAAGGCGTCGATGCGCGCGATAGAACCACCGCCGGCACCGATCTCCACCATCTCGATTACCGGGATGCGCAGCGGCAGACCGCTGCCCTTCAAGAAGCGATAGGCGCGCGCCACCTCAAAACTGCGCGAGGTCTCCGGCTGGCCGTCGTCGATGACGCAGATCTTGGCTGTGGTACCGCCCATGTCGAAGGCCAGCACCTGCGCGAGGCCGGACTCGAGCGCGATGCGGCTCGCCAGAATTGCACCGCCCGCCGGCCCCGACTCGACCAGGCGGATCGGAAAACGCTTGGCCGCCTCAAGACCGATGACGCCGCCGCCGGAGGTCATGAGCAACAAGGGGGCGTGAATGCCGAGCTTGCGCAAAGCGTCATCGAGCCGTTCGAGATAACCGGCCATCAGCGGCTGCACGTAGGCGTTGGCGCAAGCCGTCGATAGACGCTCATACTCGCGCAGCTCCGGCGAGACCTCAGAAGACAGCGTAATACCGAGCCCCGGAAGGTGCTCGAGTAAAATCTCGCGGATTCGCTGCTCGTGCGCGGCGTTGGCATACGCGTGTAACAGACCGACGGCGACACTGGTCACCTTCTCCGCTTGCAGGCGCGGCACCAAGGCAGCGACGGCGCGCTCATCGAGCGCCAACAAGACCTCGCCGCGCCCATTCATCCGTTCGGGCACGGTGTAGCGCCGGGCGCGCGGCACCAGCGGCTCGGGCTTATCCAAATAGACGTCGTATTGCTCAAAGCGGTGCTCGTAGCCGATCTCGACCGAATCGCGGAAGCCCTCGGTCGTCACGAGCGCGGTCTCGGCCCAGTCGCGCTCGACGACCGCGTTGGTGGCGACGGTAGTCCCGTGAGCGAGAAAGGAGACG
>CAYGAS010000300.1:0-2369 GCA_964347935.1 uncultured Nitrospiraceae bacterium
CCTGCAGCTGCTACAGGATGTCGGTCTCGGTTATCTCAGCCTCGGCCAGCAGAGCCCCACTTTAAGCGGCGGTGAAGCACAACGCATCAAGCTTGTGACCGAGCTGTCCAAGGCGCGGCCGCTCGAGCCTGGGAGCGATCGTGCGGCGCGCAACGGCCGGCGCGCCACCCTTTACGTACTCGATGAGCCGACGATCGGGTTGCACATGGCCGACGTCGAACGGCTGATCCGGGTTCTGCACCGGCTGGTGGCCGCCGGCAACACCGTTGTCGTCATAGAGCACAATCTCGATGTGATCGCAGAGGCAGATTGGCTCATCGACCTCGGACCCGAAGGCGGGGACGGCGGCGGGCGCATCGTCGCGCAGGGCCCGCCCGAGCGCGTCGCCCGTGTGCGGCGCGGGTCCCACACCGCGCGTGTTCTCGCCCGCTTTCTCAAGGAACGCGGCGCGGCGCGTCTTCCTAACTGAGTCTGGCCCTCAGTTCAGGTGTCCCTCGGGCCGCTGCGGGCGCGCGTAGCCGAAGCGCTCGATAAACGTTGCCCAGCGGCGCTCGACCAAGCCGATGTCCTGCGGATCGAAGGCATAGCGATTCTTGCGGTAGTCGCGCACCTGCGCCAGGTAGCTCTCGAAGCGCGAACGGTCGGCTTCGAAGTCGCCGAGCGCCAGCGTGCGGTAAATGCGCGCTAGCTGGCTGAGCGGATCGGCCTCGAAATCCTCAAAACGAACGTCGACGAAGCTTGTACCGGGCAGCGCCGCCGCATCGGCCAGTAAGGCGTTCATCATGCGCGGGTAGCTCGAAAGGATCAACTCGTCGATGTTCACGTCCGCATAGTGTTGCAGTGCGAGCTCCGGCAAAAGCCGTGTGAAAAAATGACGGGTCGAGGGCAGCAACACGTAGGGATTGCGGTAGATATGAATGAACTTCGCGTCTGGCCAGATGGCGTGCAGGCGCGAAAGCTGGCCGGTGTACACCGGGTTTTTCATGAGCAAGCGCTTGCGCCCCTGCTGCAGCCATGCCTTGTGCAGAAAGTGAACCAGCGTATCCCGCCATTGTTCGATCTCATCGGGGCGACAACCGTCGAAAAACACCCCGCGCTCGAAATGATGGCGAAAGCGCTGCGGAAAATACAGGCCGTGGTAGTAGGACAGCGGCAGCATGTTCGATAAGGCGATAGAGTCCTCCTGGGGCGAATCCGGGGTCACGCGCACATTGTCGACATAGCGATCCGACGGCAGTGCCCGCTTCAACAGCGGCGCCAACGCGCGCGCGAGACCGAGTGCATCCCACGGCAAGCCGGCCGTCAGCGGCGATACGTGACCGAACTGCTCTGCGCGACTGAGAACGTTGTGCACATGCGTCGTACCGCTGCGCCAGTAACCGACAATGTAGACCGGTGCCGGCATCGCCGGCTGGTGGCGGTGCCGTAAGGACATGGCTAGACGTTCGGCCGTCGAGAAAGGCAACCGCAGACATACGGCTGCCGCCGCAATGGCTGCCTGGGGGATACGCCCGGGCGCGAGCGCGCCGTTAGTCGCCAGCAGCCTTAGCAAGGTGGCGGGATTGCTACCGCACAGCGGGTGAAATAGACGCGAGACGGCAGACATGCAATCGAGCTGAAGCGCGGCGAGCAGAGATACTAGGCTTAGCCCGTGCCGACTCTCATGCGGATGGCTTGCCGCGCGAGCGTCGTGCCGAAGTTCCATAACGACCCTGGCACGCGGTGCGCATCGGCGACGACATCGGTCACGGCGTCGACAATCCAGCGTCGATCGTCGTCGCTCAAGCTGAGCGGCGGGATAAACTTTACGATGTGCATGCCATGGCCGGCGACCTGCGACAGGATGCGGTGACGCATAAAAAGTGGCACGGTGATCATCTGACAGAACAAGCCCTTATTGGCAGCCTCGAGCATTTTCCAGGACGCCTTCAGCGAGAAGCTGCGAGGCTGCGAGAACTCAAGGCCGATCATCATGCCGCGCCCGCGTACCTCAGACAGCAGCTCGTAATGTGCCACCAGCGGTTCGAGCCCGGCGAGGATTTGGCCGCCGATGCGGGCGGCGTTCTCGACTAAACGCTCTTGCTCGATCACCTCCAGGGTCGCCAAGCCCGCGGCCATGGCCAGGTTGTTCTTGCTGAATGTGGAGCCGTGCACGAGCGCACGGTCCATGGAGTTAAACACTTTCTCAAGGATACCTTTGCCGCAGGCGACAGCCCCCACCGGCACAAATCCACCCGAAAGCGCCTTGGCCATACAGACCAGATCCGGCTCTACCCGCCAATGATCGATCGCCCAGAAACGTCCCGTGCGTCCGAGTCCCGTTTGTACCTCGTCGACTACCAAAAGTGTCCCGTAGCGGCGACAAAGCT
>CAYGAS010000301.1:0-7987 GCA_964347935.1 uncultured Nitrospiraceae bacterium
ACACTCGAAGAAGACTTGATTCCGGCGGACGAAAACCTTGCCAACTCTCTGGAGACCCATAAAGACATCGTCACAGTAACCAAGCTCCTCGCCGAGCTGAATACGGAACAGCAGCGGGCGCTGGAGCTTTCCATGTACTACGGGTACTCGCACGCCGAGATTGCTCGGCAAATGATGATTCCGGTTGGCACCGTAAAGACCCATCTGCGCCGCGGTCTGCTTAGGATTCGGCAGCAACTTTTATCACCGCCCACCTTGTCGCAGGGGGAGTTTAATTCCTGATGCCCAACCTGCCTGAAAATGGCCGGCTGACCGAGCTGGCTGTTGCCGATGCAACCGAGGGACTCAGCGCTGCCGAATCCGATGAATTCGACAGGCTGCTCGAGCAACATGATGCCCCGCGACGCGATGAGCTGATGCAGGCGGCAGCGCTAATACAGCTCGCGTTCTTCAAGCGGGACAAGAAAGCGCGGGCGAGGATGGGACTAGGCCTGCGAGCAGCCGTGTTGGCTGAGGCAGCACGGCGTTTCAGTTCGCGGCCAACAGGCCCTATCGATTTTGGGCAAGCGCGTCAAGTTTTGATGCGCGAGCCTCGCCAGTCAGCCCGCTTTGGATTCGCAAAGTCCGGCTGGTATGCAGCGGCCGCCATCTTGCTGGTGGCATTGCTTTTCTACAAACCGTTTTACAGCGTTCGCCCGTCACCAGCGCTTGCGGAACAGCGCGCAACGCTGATGGCGGAGGCGGCGGATCTGATCAACGTGCCATGGGGGCCATCCGCGCAAGCAGGCTTTACGAAGGTCAAGGGAGATGTGGTCTGGAGCAACGCGGAGCAGAAAGGATTTATGCGCCTGCTAGGGATACCGGCCAACGATCCCACCCAGAAACAGTATCAGCTCTGGATTGTCGACTCAAAAAGAGATAAGCGTCCCATCGATGGCGGCGTCTTCGACGTCGCTCGTGACGCCGAGACAATCGTCCCTATCGATGCCAAGCTGGCCGTCATTGCACCGAAGGCCTTCGCCATCACGCTTGAGCAACCGGGTGGGGTGGTCGTGTCCGCCGGGCCGTTGCTCGTCGTCGCAAATGTGCCGTAGCGCAAGCGACGAATTGCGGCCACACCATTTAATGGCACGCCAGTAAACGGCTTAGCAGGATGCACATGATATTGTTCCGCGGGCAACGAAAAATCGTCGGCTTGCAGGCCGGTAGACTCGCTCCTTGCCCCTCCTCACCTAATTGCGTGTCGAGCGACGCGAGCGAGCACCGGCATCGGGTGCAAGCTTACCGGTTGTCGGTTGATCCAGCCCATGCGTGGCAGGCGCTCCGACAGGTCGTCGCCGGCCTTGCACGCACGCGGGTAATCGAGGAAAGCGTGGACTATCTACACGCCGAGTGTCGCAGCATGCTGTGGGGTTTCATCGATGACCTAGAATTCCACTTGCGCCCATCAAGCGCTGAGATCGCCGTGCGCTCGGCCTCACGCCTCGGCTATTCAGACCTCGGCGTCAATCGTCGGCGCGTGGAGCGTATCAGGCGCATCTTATCCACGCAAAACATAGTCAAACCATAAACTGACACACTGGATGTTTCCTGCAGCGCAGCTCATGGTAGTATCGCGCTGCGATTGAGCTCATCAGCCGGCAGGCTCCCGGCAAATTCTCGGCGCTTTCTGCCCGATGAAGACCATGACACTTGCGTTTGACCTCTTCTGGTCGTTTCGCAGTCCCTACTGCTACCTCGCGCTGCCGCGCATTCTCCAGATCCACAGGGCCTACGACGTCGAGGTGCAGGTGCGACCCATATACCCGATCGCGGTTCGCGATCCGGGTTTTTTCAAACATGTCCATCCCAATTACCGGCGTTATCACCTGCTTGATTCCAAGCGCGTGGCCGAGTACTTGGGCATCGCCTATCGTCGCCCCGTCCCCGATCCAATCGTGCAGGACATGCAAACCAACGCCATTGCCGCCGAGCAACCTTATATTTACCGACTGACGCGACTCGGTATGGCGGCTGCCCGCGCCGGTCGTGGCCTGCCCTTCCTCGAGCACCTGTCGCCGCTCCTATGGGATGGGAGCGTCGACGGCTGGAACGAGGGGACGCACCTGGCCGACGCGATCAGACGTGCCGGCCTCGAGCCGGACGTGCTGGAGCGCGAGATTGCGGCCGAGGCAGCGAATCTAGACGGATTGATTCAAGAGAATCACGATGCCCTCGTCGCCGCCGGGCATTGGGGTGTGCCGACCATCGTGCTCGAAGGGGAGCCATTCTTCGGCCAAGACCGGATCGAGCTGTTGCTTTGGCGGATGAAACAACGCGGGCTCGAAACACGTGCCCGCGCATGCCAATGAACAAGCCGCGGATCCTACTCTGGCTGAAGACGCCGCGGCCCTACGAACGTGCACTCGCTGCCGCCGGCCTTGGCGAGTCTGTTGAGACCGTGCACGTGCCGATCGATACTCCGCCGCCGCAGCACGTGCTCGAAAACATCGATGCCATGCTCGCCTGGCGCGCCACGCCGAATGTGCTCGCCCGGATGCCTAAGCTCAAGTGGGTCCAGGCGCTCACGGCCGGCGTGGAAGAGTGGTTGGGGCGGCCGGACTTGCGTGAGGACATTGCCCTCACCTGCGCGCGCGGCGTGCATCGCGTGGCAATGCCGGAAAACATACTCGCCGCCTTATTTCATTTGACCAAGCCATACGTAGCCGCTGCGTTCGATCAGCGCGAGCGCACGTGGACCCGGCAAGTCTCGGAACCGCTCGCCGGTAAGACCCTCGGCATCCTGGGCCTCGGTACGATCGGCCAGGAGCTTGCAAAGAAGGCCTCTGCGCTCGAACTCGAAGTGATCGGTACCAAGACCGAGCCGGTGGCGCTGCCTCACGTTGCCCAGGTGTATCCTGCGCAAGCAACCGATGAGGTGCTCGCAAGATCCGACTTTGTGCTGCTGTTGCTGCCGGCCACGGCGAAAACCGAGAACTTCATGAACGCGGATCGCATCCGAGCCATGCGCCCGACGGCATACTTGCTCAACTTCGCGCGCGGCAGCCTGGTAGTGGACGATGACCTCGTCGACGCGGTGCGCAACCGCACCATCGCCGGCGCCGTGCTCGACGTGTTTCGACAGGAGCCATTGCCGCCGAATCATCCCTTCTGGGTCACCGAGGGAATTACCGTGCTGCCGCACATCGGCGGCCTGAATCCTGCACGCGATGAAATCGTCGCGGAGCTGTTTGTCGACAATGTCAGGCGATTTATAGCCGGCAAACCGTTGCGAGCGTTGGTCGACCGCAGGCGCGGGTACTGAGGGAGCGTCACCACGAATCCGATCTTCTTTGGCCTTGATCTGACCGCTGTCGTCATTGCCTCGCTGTCGCTCATGCTGGGCGGCATCGTCAAGGGTGCCATCGGCGTTGGTTTGCCCGTGGTCGCCATCGCCATTCTCTCGAATTTCCTGCCCGCGCCGTTGGTGCTGGCGATCGTTACGCTGCCGATCCTGCTGACTAATCTTTGGCAAGCCGTGGCTGCTGGCAACTTCAAGGTTCATCTCGCGCGCTTCTGGCCGATGATTCTATGCCTGCTCGTGGTTATCTGGCTGAGCGCCCGGCTCGTGGTCATGCTCGAGGCGCGCCTACTCTACGGTTTGATCAGCGTGGCGGTCCTGTCATTCACGATCGCGAGTTATTTTGAGATCACATGGAATGTCCCGCCATCAGCGGAAAGATGGGCGGGTCCGGTGGCAGGCGTGTTGGGTGGCTTCTTGGGTGGCGTATCCACGATCTGGGGCCCACCGATGATGATCTACTTCGTGATGTTGCGTTTACCGAAGGAAGCTTACATCCAGGCAGTCGGGTTGGTCTGGTTCGTTGCCGCCATCCCCCTTGTTGTTGCCTATGTACGATATGGCATTCTCAACGCAGAGACTGCGTCGCTGTCGGCGCTCGCGTGCGTACCTGGGTTTGTCGGCCTGGCTGTGGGTCAACTGGTGCGCAAACACATCAACCAGGAACTCTTTCGCAAGCTGTTGCTTATGTTCTTGTTTCTCGTTGGCCTGAACCTGCTGCGAAGGGCGATCTGGTAAAACTCAGATACAACAACCAAGCATCACGATGAGAGCGTGCCGACTGGGTTCCTAGTTGGATCTTTGATCAGTTTTTATCACTCGCCAACTCATTTGGCTTCAACACGAGCAACGCGACGAGTCCCAGCGTCATGACCATTGCCATCGAGGCGTAGGCGAGCCCCCAGCCGAGCACACTCGCCCCGCCGCTCAGATCCAGTATCCAGCCAAATGCAAGCGGTCCGAGAAAAGCAAAAAAGAATCCGAGTGCGGAGTGCAGTGCCATGGTCGTGCCCCGATAACCCGGCGGTGCTGTGCCAATGGCGCCGGCGGTCACGGCCGCGGACTCACCGGCAGCCGTAATTCCGTGCAGCAGACACAGTACCGCAACCAGCACATAGGAAATCGCCGACGCGAAGCCGATGAATCCGCACAGCAGCGCCGAAAGCAAGATCACCACAGAAATCAATCGGCGTCGCCCAAAACGCATGGCCAGCTCGTTACCCATGATGCTGGCCCACACGCCGAGCAAGGTCATCACCGTCGCCACCACCGTCGGCGGCAACAGGCTCGCCTCGGCGCCGTGCCGTGCCTGGCTGAACACCAGCAGCGCGACAACCCAGGAGCGCATGCCAAACAGCTCCCAGTTATGAACGGCGTAGCACAGAATATAAGCCATGGCCGAGCGCGTGCGCAGCACCGGCCGAAAGTCGAGCAGCGCCGTGGTCGGCGTCGCTGCTTGGCGCGGACCTTGCGGTGTGATCGTCCGCGCTGCCAGCCAAAAGGCTGCCACTGCTCCGATCGCACCGACGACGAACGCCGCTTGCCAGTTGAGCCAGCTTGATATCGCTCCGGAAACTAGAAAGGAAAGCGCCGCACCGATGCCAAAGCTGGAAGTGTAGAATGCGACCGCGCGCGGCTGCTGCTCACCTTCGATATGATCGGTCAGGGCCTTCAATCCGGGCATATACGTGCCTGCCAAACTGACGCCCGCGAGTGCGCGGAATATCATGGCTGTCCAGAAACCTGCCGCCATGAGCGCGAATCCAAGCATAGCCACCGCACCAAGCACCATCGAGGCCAGGTAAATCCGTCGTGGATCCGTGCGATCGGTTAAGCTCACCAACACCGGCACGGCGAGGGCATAGCCTCCCAAAAAGATCGCCGAAACCCAACCGGCCTCGGTATTCGTCAGCTGCCATTCCGCGATAAAGGTCGGCAGCAGGGCGGCAAAGGTGAACATGCCGAGCATGCCGATCACCTCAGCCACACACATGGCTGCTACCAGACGAACTGAGGGCACTTGCTGCGCCTCCGACTTGGTTTTACGCACTTTAGCATAACGCTTGCGCTTACCGCGGCTTTGCTTCCGCACCGTGGATCCCTTAACCTCTCATCTCGCTCGGGGCCTTTACAGTGCACCGCCGGGTCAACTAGCCATCGAACCTATCCAGGAGGCGACCATGTCGACAGATCTTTTTGAAACAGGAAGAAAAATCCGCTCCGACGTTTTAGGTGAAGAGCGAGTAAAGAAGGCCCTTGACGGTGCCGACGATTTCAACCGTGACTTCCAGCGCCTGGTGACTGAGTATTGCTGGGGCTTCTGTTGGAGTCGCGATGGGCTCGATCGCAAGCAGCGCAGCCTGCTGAACCTCGGCATGCTGGCGGCCCTTAATCGCGGTCCTGAGTTCGAGTTGCACTTTCGCGGTGCCTTCCGCAACGGCTTGACGCTCGCTGAATTGCAGGACGTGCTTATTCAGATCGCCATCTACTGCGGCATCCCCGCCGGCGTAGAAGCCTTCAAGATCGCCAACAAAGTGATCGCCGAGATGAGACAGTCGGGTGAGCTTGCGACGACATAAGAGCGACACACATGTCGATGCCTGGCCTGCCCAAAACCAGCACGGGGTCGCGCTTGACTGACTTGGAGGATCGGTCAAGGGCTGCTGGCGCGGGGAACACCCTGCATGGATGATTTCTCCTTAATCGCCGAGCGCATTGAACGCGCCGAGATTGCAGACATGCATGCGGCCGCGCCCGCCGCGGTCAAGGCATCACTTGGCCTGGAGCTTGAGGAGATCGGCGGCGCGCTGGTCGCGATCGCACGCCATGAGCCCAGCATCTTGCTCAATCGCACTATTGGTCTCGGCGTGGAGCGACCGGCAAGCCAATCAAGCGTCACGCAGATCGTTGATGCCTATGCCGCCGCCGGGATCGCGCGTTATTTTGTGCATCTACACCCCGAAGCCAAGCCGGCTGAGCTGAAGCACTGGCTGCTACAAGCGGGTCTGGTGAAGTACCGGGGGTGGATGAAGTTCCGGCGTGGGCCCGTGGCCCCGCCCCTTGCCAAGACCGAGCTCGAGATCGAGCGCGTCGGGGCCAAGCACGGGCTCGATTTCGGCGCCATCGCCGCCCCTTGCTTCGATCTCAGTGATAAGGTCATCCCGCTGCTGGCCTGTCTTCCCGGCCGGGCCGGCTGGCAGGTCTACATGAGCTTTGACAACGGCGAGCCGGCGGGCACGGGCGCACTGTTTATCCGCGAAGGCGTCGCCTGGTTCAATTGGGGCGCGACCCATCGCGATTACCGGGGTAAAGGCGGACAGAGCGCCGTTCTCGCCGTGCGCATCCGAGACGCCATCGATGCGGGTTGCCACACCCTGCTGACCGCTACCGGCGAGGCCGTGGAGGGCGATCCGCAACATTCTTATAAGAACATCATGCGTAGCGGGTTCGAGCCGGCGTATCTAAGGGAGAACTATGTCCCCGCCCGCTAAGTCGCTCGGCCGCGGCTGGGCAGGCAGACACTCACTCGGGTAGTTACATCTTCCCGATCACGTTGATAAACACACCTTGGCTGTCATAGTCGAGGTCGGTCAGATCGTCGGAAAAGTCTGTGAAATTGTAACCGACGCCGAGCTTGAGGTGATCACCCATGTGCCAGTAAAGGGCAAACAGCGCGCCGCTGCGTCTGTCCTGCGCATCCGGCAGATCCAGCATGCGCAGTTCCATCAAGGCATCCCAACGACGTTTGAATTGCCAATCGACGCGGCCGATGTAAAGGTGTGCACGGCTGTCGAAGAACTCGGGGTCTACCCGATCGAAACTGACCTGCCCCAGACGATACGCATATTTTCCTCCGATCGTCCATCGCCGTGTAACGTCGTACATCACGTCGACTGCGGCGATGTGACTCTTCTGAACGATGTCCGCGGAGGAACTCGTTCCGCTCACCTGCCCCGCGGTGGGCGCGTTAAAGGCGGTCACCTGCTCTGCAGTCGGCAGGTTATAAAAGTAGGTGTATTTGAACAGCAAATTGAGGCGATCACTGTTGACCGGTCGATAACCATACCCAAGCACGGCCTCGGTATATTTGCCGTCGAAGAATTCTCCTTGCGAGCTCTCACTGTCGGCGTAATTTAACTTGCCGACAATGCGCCAACTCGGATTCACTTGCCATTTCAAGCTGTTCTTGAAAAGCCACGTTTTTCTTTCGGTGGTAGTGGTATCCAGAGCCTCGCTTTCGTCTTCACCGTATTCGAGGGCGGTCGCACACTTAACGCTATTGAAAGCGTAACCTGCGTGTAGACCAAGCGCACGCCTGTCGATCTCGGCACCCGTGTCAAAGTCCCGTAGTGTCCCAAAGTCTAGCTTAGCTCCCAGGGTCCACCGATCCGTGGGTGCCAGGTCGATGCCGGTGGCATGCATCAAGCCGGTTGGCACGTCGCCGTGCGTGTACCTTTGCTCGAGATAAACGCTCGCGCTGTCCGAGTATCGGGTGCGAAAACCGGAGATCAAGTTGCCTTTCTTGGCGCGGATGCCGTTGTCCGAGGTCTCGTTCTCGATCACGTAGGTTAGGTAGAGATTGGTCCGGTCGGAATAGAGGTAATCCAGTCCTAGTTTGCCGGCCGGTCCCAGGTCGCCACCCGACAC
>CAYGAS010000302.1:0-6862 GCA_964347935.1 uncultured Nitrospiraceae bacterium
ATCGGAGAGCAGGGTCTCGCTCTTCCCCACAGTGAGCACGTAACACTTGTCTTGCGCCACTACGGCAAACGTCTCGCCGGCCGCCTCGTTGTTGGCCGTGTTCAGCACGATCTCGTCCGCGGCTGGCGTACGGCCTACGCACCAGTCTATCTGTTCCTTGGTCGCGATGGCCTCGAAGTCGATATCGGGCAGCGGCACCAGTTTGCTGGCCCCGCCCGCCGCCTTCACCATTCTGATGGCGACCTTGTCCTTATCGATGGTCTTCCAGGTGATGCCGAGCTCTGCAGCCCCTTCCACGCTGCCCTTGCCGACCCGCTCGAGGCGAAAGGCCTTTTTCTCCACGGGCACCAGCCCGACGGGCTCGATGTCGCCCTGCCGCGCCGTTTCTTGTCCGCTCACGGTGAGCGCTAGCGCGGCACCCGTGGTCCGGCCCGTGCGGTCCCTGACTTCGATCCTGATTTCGTACCGGCCTTCATGCTCGATCTTATTATTGATGTAGTTCTTGAGGTTCAAGGTGATGTCTTTATGCAGCGCCGGCCGCCGCTCCAGGCCGAAAAGCTCGAAGTGCGAGCGCTCGCGCGTGCTCGCGAGATCGACTTCGTACGAGCGTTCCTTGATTTTGAGCTGGTCGATCTTTTGTGCGGCCTCGACCCGCACCTTGATATCGCCGAAGCGGCCCATGGTCCCTTCCCTGGCCGTGCTGATATCGAAACCCTGGGCCGTGATCTGCGGCCCGGGCGCGGGCGGCGGTGTCTGCGTGCAAGCGACGACGCTTGCCGCCAGCGCGAACATCATCATCTGCGTCTTGTATCGCCTCATCGTGCGCCCCTCAGTGTTCATGCTACCGTCCCTTCACGCTAGGCCGACAGCCGTCTGTGCTCGTGCTTTTTCTCGCCCTCGTGTGACGGCGCCAGCTCCTTGAGCTTGGCACGCAGCTTGTGCTGTCGCTGGGCCTTCGTGTCGACAAATTTGCTGACGTCGAGCTTGAGACTGTCGATAAACACGCTCTCGAGTTCCTTCGGCATGTCCTGGATGGACAAGCTCGCACGCTCGCGGATGCCCTCGAAAATCCTGATCTTCTCATCGAGAAAGGCCGTGGCGTCGAAGCCCAGCCCGGCAATGTAATCGCCATAGCGCTGCAAGCGGCTTTGCAGGAGATGCACGTACTCGCCCAACAAAAACTCGGTGGCGATCACGAACGGTCGCGGTGGCTTGGCCGCCAGCGTATTCAACGCGTTGATGATGTCGAACAGGCTATCGGAGAAGCTCATGAGCAGCTCGCGGTACTCGATATCGATGCGCTCGGCTTCCTTGATCTTCTCTTCGAAGCGGGCACCGCCCGACCACCAGACCGACAGGATAAAACCCAGACTCACGGCAAAGAGACTGGACACCGTTATCTTGGTGGCGTAAAGCGCGGGGTTGAGCATTTCCATGTTTTCAAACAGAAAAACCGACCCCACAAAGAGCAGGATGAAGATCGCCAGCAGGGCGAAACGCGCGTTGGAAAACATGCGCGCTTTGACCTGGGCGCGCGCCTTGGCGATCCACTCGCCGTGCCGCAACTCCTTCTGCCCCAGGCCCGCGGTTCTGAGCTTGAGCACATCCTCGGTACGGAACTCTGTCAGCGCCTCTTTGGAGATGCTTTTCTTCACGTATTCGTTCATCGTGCTGTCCTCGGTCAAACTGCCAACTGCTACCCATCGCTAACTTGCTTTTTTCTTCGATAACTATGCTCCTCCCGAGATCCACCTACATTGTGTCGGGTCAAGGGGATGCCAATAAAAATCGCTAAAATTCAGGCGCTTGTGCCTCGCCGCTCCGACTTTTGGCGCCTTCGGTGCAGCCGAGCGCCCCAACGACGTGACAGATCGGATTGGGGTTTTAGTCCAGCGGACCGAGGGCTCAACAACACATGTCGAAAAATTTTACGCCCTGTTCTCGGTTGCTTTTTATCGCAGATTGTCGTTCACAGAAGCCTAAATCGAGTACCAACCGGTGATGAGCGGAAGGAAGACTGTCGGTGTGGTTTACAGCGAGGTGTTGGTGGAGAGCGCTGACTAGCCGCTTTGTGCTGGAAAATCATTCAAATCGTGAAATGGGAACGAGTTATGCAAGGTCAATAGCTGTTGTACGGCCTCGCCGGTTTTGGACGGTCCGGGGCCGTGTGGCCAAGATCAAGAAATAGCGAAGTTGAGCATTATGGCCAGTTTTACCGGCATCGGCAGTGGACGATCGACAAGATTGAAGGCTAACACCCGCGGCATCCGTCGCTCCCAACCCCCACGAATACCCGACGCGGAATGTCCGCAGTGCGGCCGCCTCGGGCAAGACCACGCCAAATATTGCCCGCACAACCTGGGTCCCAGGGACGGTAGCTAGTACTTGGTTGCGGGCATTCTGACTGATAGATCACGCAGCCAAACACAACGTGGAGAACGGCAACTTTAGACTCACCACGAGAGGTGTGAGCCATGAGGAGACCGTGGGTTATTGCGGCCCTTTCGTTGTCTGCCTTAATTGTCAGCGGAGCCGTCCAGGCCGAGTATAAAGTCAACGCTTTCGCGGCACACGGCATCGGCTACAGTAATGGCGACGGCGTGTTCCTGACTTATGAGGGGCAGCGGTTCGAATACCAACTATCGATGTGGAACGGAGACAGCGACAACGTCGCTGTCGGCGTGGGCTATCCTTTGAGGTTCGGTCGCAAGGTCCGCTTCGGCTGGGTACCCGGCATGGCGGGGATCGGTCGAAAAACCGACGTTCTCGGCACCCACTGGCAGTTCCACAATCGTTTCGAGCTCAACTACGTGCCATCATCAAACTTTCAGGCTAATGTGGCGTGGATTCATTACAGCAACTGCAGTGCGATCTGTAATCACACTAAAACGCCGAACCTGGGCGAGAATTTCGTGACCCTCGAATTACGTTACGGCCTGAAACCGATGCGCGGCTCAAGCGGCGACGCCCTGCCACCGCCGATGTTGCACACGGTGACAAGCGACGACCGTTAGGCTCTGGACCCGGCTCGAATGCCCAGAGCCGCAAAGCTGATCGCCATTGCTTTCATCCGCCACGATCATCGGTGCCTGGCTTGGCCGGCTTGACGTACCTCGACGCGTGCAGTTGTCGTGAACCCTGTGGAACGTTAGCAGCGTCTTGCTGAAATCCTTGTCGTCGAGGACAGCTCGCGCGCCTTTGCCTTACTGAACAGGCTCCCCCTCGACTGCAAGCCATCAGGGGCGCCATAGCGTTAGTACATCGTTGCCATAGCCGGCACCCCATGCCGCCTTGTAGTATGCTTTCCGAACAACTCGCGCACCAGGCCCCGATTTCCCCATGGACTCGAGCACGCCGACTATCGAACAAGACATCGCCCGCACGCTGGATGCGGTGGAACGCGAACACGACGTGCGTGTTTTGTATGCCTGTGAATCCGGAAGCCGTGCCTGGGGCTTCGCTTCGGAAGACAGCGACTACGACGCACGCTTTATCTACGTCAACCGGCCCAACTGGTACCTGGCGGTGGATTTAGAGGAGAAACGGGATGTCATCGAGCTGCCGATTGAAGACACGCTCGACGTGAACGGCTGGGATGTGCGAAAGGCCCTCAGGCTCTTTCGGAGATCCAATCCGCCCCTGATGGAGTGGCTCGGCTCGCCCATCGTGTACCGCCAGGTCGGGCCGTTGGCAAGAAACCTGCGACAGTTGGCTGCCGATTTTTACTACCCTACCAAATGCTCTTACCACTACCTGCGGATGGCGCAGACTAACTATCGTCAGTACCTGAAGGGTTCCGACGTCTGGTTGAAGAAGTATTTTTATGTGCTGCGGCCCTTGCTGGCCGTGCTGTGGATAGAACGCGGCCTCGGCGTGGTGCCGACCGAATTCTGCTCCCTGGTCGAGGCGCTCGTAGCGGACGTGGAGTTGCGAGCCGCCATCGATACGCTCGTGGACAAGAAGCGTTCCGGGCTCGAGAAAGACACGGCCCCCCGCATCGAACCCATCAGCCGCTTCATCGACGCCGAGTTCGCCCGCCTCGGTACGGTGACGTTCCAAAAACTCGATTCCACGGGCGATCCCCAGCTCTTGAATCAGCTTTTTCGTGACGTCCTCGTCGATGCGTGGCGGGCTGCGAATCACTGAACGGCCGTAGCGAGTAGCGAGTGCCGCGTAGTGAGGGCAGAAGAAAAAAGACTGAGCACTGAGTATTGGCGGCGAAGCATCTACCCCTGAGGAGCGAGGTGGAGAGGGGGTGTTAGAATCCTTGCGCCTTTCGCCGAGCCGAGTGCCGAAGGCGACGCCTAATACTTAGGCCATTGCCCTCACCGGCAAGTAATCCACCGGCTGGATGTTGAATGTCGCCGGTGGAACGACCCGGGTAATCTCATAAGGCTTGCCCATAGGCCCGGTATCGTGAACGAGGTCAATCGAGCGCAGGCTGCTGTAAGGCGTTTTGTCCGAGTTCAGCGCGAGCACCACTTGCGGCTTCAAGCGCTGCTCGCGATTCAAGGTTCTCACCACGCCGACCTCGGCGGTGTTGAGCACGACGACGGTGCCGATCGGGAAGATGCCAATACACTTGATGAACTCCTCCAAGAGCTCCGGCTGAAAATCCCGCCCTCGCCATTCGTACATGATCTTGAGCGCATCGAGCGAAGATAGCCCGTCTCTGTAGACCCGATCACTGGTCATAGCGTCGTAGACGTCTACGATCGCGCTGATCGCGCCGAACTCGCTGATCTGATTGCCCCTTAGGCGGTCCATGTAACCGTAACCGGCATAGCGCTCATGGTGCTGGCGGGTGACCTCGAGCGCTTTGGTCGGAAAAACACCGGTGCGTTCCAGGATCTCCGCTCCCATCGGGACGTGGCTCTTCACGATCTCGAATTCGCGGTCGCTGAGCTTGTCAGGTTTGCTCAAGATCGCGTCGGGCACTCGCATTTTGCCGATGTCGTGCAAGAGCGCGCCCAGGCCGAGCAGATTGAGCTCGTCTTCCTCGAATCCTAGATGCCGACCGAAGGCGAGCGCCAGGATCGACACGCGAAGACAATGTAGTGCGGTGTACTCGTCGCGTTCCTTCAGCTGGGCGAAGCAAATCAGCGCATCGGGGTTGCGCAGCACGCTTTTAGCCATGGCGGCCACCACTTTCTTCGCGCGCCCCGTGTCGATGCCCTTCTTGAGATGCACGTCGTCCATGATCGAATGGATGAGCGCGGTTGCCTCGTCATGGGTCTCGCGAATGATTTTGGCTTCCTGCTCGACGGTGGTCTTATCCGGGTAAACCCGTCGCCGCCGGTACGCCGCCGCCTCCTCGGCGACGACGTGATAGCGAGGTCTTCGCATCGCCTCCGCGCCCGCGGCCTCAGCGTCGCGTTGGGGGTATACCTTCGGAGTGGGGATGTCGGCATCGCCGACGTACGTATCGTCAATGTAGACATACTTGCAGTATTGCTTCAGCTCAGCTAACTGCGCGTCGTCGGTGATTTCAAAACCTTGAAATACGAACGGGGTCTCACGCCAGGGGCGATCCAGCGCACTGACGTACATGCCCTGCTTTAGCTCATCGACCGCAACCTTCTTCTTCATAACCTAACCCAACTACGGAGGGCGCGTCCCTGATAGCCCGGTGCTCAGCGTGTTTTCAGCGGGGATGAGGTGCGTGCGGGGGCCTACACGCCGTCTGTGCGTGATGCCCACCCGCCCCTGTGCAGTGTGCTGCGACGAGTCCTGCTTCACCCGAAGGAAAAGGCACACCCTACCGACCCGGCCCGATCAGCCAGATCGCTCACCCCTACAATCGCATCATCACGAGATCGGCCTCGCGATGTGGTCCCTTAATTAAGTCTTGTCGATCGTTTTGTGCTTCGCAAGGTAAGAGTTAAGGTGAGAAAAACCTTCTATCTCTCTGAAGCGTAGAACTTTTGCGATTACGCTCGGGCTTTGAAGGCAGCCGACAGAGGTGGGGGTATCTGCCAGCTTGCCGGCGAGCATCCGCGCCATGGACGCGCGGACACGCGCCCGCCACTGACATTGGCGCAGTGCAACAGTCCAGCCAGGCCCGGTCAGCGACTGGCACAGCGTGCGCCGGTGTTGAATGTCTGGGTACCCCCCGCGGTTGGCCTGCTGACCCGCTGCGCGGACTTGGCGCTCCCCGCGCTCGATTCCGTTGGCCGCGTATCCGCCTGGGCGGGGAGCTGCGCAGTGGCGCGGGATTGGCCACAACTACGGCAAGTCCTTTAGGCCAAGCGTGCGTTCAGCAACATCGCGGACTGAATCGACCTCGCGGCCACGACACCCGGGGTATGAGGGCGCCCTTCGGGTGCCCGTTCGAGAACGTTAGTGGGGCTGCACCTTGGTCGCCTGCGGCCTGCGTCTTTGCGCTTCGCCGAACAACGGCACGGCGCTGGGCGACTGGACCGAATTCGCGGCGCTTCTTCTGTAGAGGCGCGTCGGGATCCAGCGGCCGGGGGAAATAGCGAGCTTGGGCCGGACGCGCGCTTCGTCGGGCGGTTTCAGTCGTTGGCGCTCGCTGGCCTTAAGATCCCTGAGCTCGTAATTGAATGCCTTTTTTGCACCCACGTGCCAAAGCACACCGCATGCAATCAAGGATACGGAAAGCGGTGTCTGCGCGAGGAATGCCCTCAGGACTCTCTTCGCCCAACCGCTTGCGTCATCGAGTGCCACAGTCAGAAACGCCGCGTCCGTGAAATCCCGAAGCGCGAACGGTTGCCAGGCATCGAACTGCACATAGCCATAAATCTGAAATGCGAATACCCCGATCCCCAGGATCCCGAGCCACAGCCCGCCATAGCGAAACACGGGTAGACCGACCACAGAGACGAATACGAACGCAAGGAAC
>CAYGAS010000303.1:0-9836 GCA_964347935.1 uncultured Nitrospiraceae bacterium
CCGAGCACAAGCTGCAGGACCTGAATGTGCCCAACCAGGCTGCGCTGGCTTTTAGCGCGCCGTGCCGCCACCTCCTGCACGAGGGTCACCGCGCCTGAGCGCGCGGCTCGGTAGCGTCCGCCAAGCCGCGCCATAACGGCTTGCGGCACGCGTTGCCGCCAATGGTTCCACGCGGTGAGCGCGCGTTCACGGTTCATGGCTTAGCTGCCTGTACTTGGCCGGTATGATCAGCCCCAAGCGTTTTGCCACGCGGGCATTGACCTGGAGCTGCATCTCGGAGAGCGGCACCACGTCAGCGCCCGGAATTGCAGCTTGTCCGTAAGCCCGTTGCAGGCGCTCGAGCACCTGCGCGGCCACATCGGATTCCAGGCCTCGGATACTGAGCAATCCGCCTATCTTAAGCAACGCCGGGCTGAAAACCAGCACTTGCTTGCTGTGTCTGACGCTGTAGGACAGGGTCGCCCGGATGATGCCCGCGCTGAGCACCCGGTTGTCCGGCAACAGCCACAAGCCCTGCACCTCGGGGGCCAGGCGTTTGAAGGCGTACAAAGTCTCTTTGTCAGAACGGACCTCCCGGTGGACCAGCTCGATGCCGTATCCCCGGGCTGCTTCGCGCGCCTCAGCAACAAGGTCTTCCTGGTTGGCACCGGTCAACACCGCCACGCGTCGAAGCGTAGGGTCAAAGTCCTTCCACACGCGGAAAGACTCCGAAAAGCGGGGCAGCATGCTTACACCCTTCATCCAGTCGGTCACCAGATCGTAATCCGCGTAGTTGAACACCTGACAAAAAATCACCTGCTTGCCCAGCAGCCCGCGTGCGGCGCGCGCCGCCACGAGACCGATCGCAACGACTTGTTCGTGCTCGGATCGTTGAATTTCATCGATCGCCTTGCTGCTGTCGGCAACGTTCCTGTTCAGTTGGTGAATCCTCGTTCGTTCATCCAGGCGCCGGTTCAGCTCATTAGCCACGTCCATGTAGGCAGGAATGTCGGCGCTGACGAGAATCGCCACCGTCGGCAATAGCTGCACAGGCATGGGCGCAGCGGAAGCTTCGTCTTTGGGCTCGGCGACCACAGCGGGCGCCGGCTTGGCGGGGGCCGGCGGTTTCGCTTCGGGTACGGGCCGAGACGCGGGGCGCGGTGCCGACTCGGGCGGGGGTTGTACTGCCACCGGCTCGGCCGGCGCCGTTTGTGGCGACGGCGGTGGCGACGGGGGTGCGGGCGGCGGCTCATGCTCCACCACCACCTTGGCGACGCTGCAAGCGGCCAAGAGCGCGCCAAGACACATGGCCGCGACCGCTCTCAGCGCACGCTCGCGACCGTCATCGATTGGCGCAGTCACACCGTCAACGAGGCGGCGCTGTGTCGCTGCACATCCGGGTTTCATGGTCTTGACCGCTCCGACCGCCGGGGAAAGCGCGCTGTCACTGCTTAAGTGACATGCACGTTCGTGATGTCCCCTCGTTCGAAATGGTGGTCGCTTGCGAGGACCACAGCATGGTGCACAACAACGTTCCTCACGCCTCTAGCCTCCATGGCAGCGTAAACGCCCCTACTCCGCCGCGACGACGGTATCTAAAACTAATGCTGGATCTCAACTTCGCTCTGGCCGTGTTCTTGTCTGAGCTTTGAATCCAGGGCCGGCGCGACTCTTGTTCTTTGCGCCAGGCCGTACCGAACCAGAGTTGAATATGGGCTTAGTGTAAAGCCCTCCGTGAGCGACTAACAGTCCTCCGGACAACCCGTCAGCGCCGACCGATGAACGGCGATGCTGGACCGGCCGCACCCAGACCGTGCAGTTGTGCCCTGCAACAAAAGCGTATCGGTGCTGGCCTGCGAGGAGATGGCGCGCGGCCGGTGCCGTCGTCAGCCGCCCGGCGGCGGCGCCGGATGATAACCGGGACCGACCACGGGCGGGCTTTCAGGGAGAATCGATTGGTCAACGTCGGAGCGGAACGTCCTGCGGTAGCTGGCGATGACATGCTTGTCCTCGGCGTCGAGCAAGCGCAATTCAACTTTGTAGTCGCGCTGCGCCTTCACGCCCTGCACCGGCGGCGTGCGAAAGACGTACTGTGATCGCCCCCACTTGGCCTTTTGCCGAATGACGATGGGCGCACCGCCACCTGGGTTCTCAAAGCTCGCTTCCAAAATGGCGCCCTCGGGGAGGCGGCGAAGCGGTTTCGCAACGAATCCATAGTCGGCCTGCGCCAGACGGTAATTGAAGATGAAGCCGCCGCCGATAAATTCGAGATAGGGCCGATCGTCGCGTTCGCTGCCGGAGCAAGCGCCGACCGACACCAGCAGGGCTGCGCTAAGCAGTCTTCGCAAACGCATGACCAAAGGGCTACGAGTTTCGCAAATGCCTAGTTTACAATCTCTGCTGGCGGGCGACCGCACGGCGGCGGTGGGCGCGGCCTGTGGCGTGAACAGCAACGCGGGATCAGGGCATGGGGCAGTTCGGAATTGGCCAGAGTGTACGCCGGGTCGAGGACCTGCGATTGCTCGCCGGCGCGGGGCGATACACCGACGACATCGACGCGCCCGGCGCGGCACACGCTCTATTCCTGCGCTCGCCGCATGCGCACGCGCGCATACATTCGCTCGACATCGGCGCCGCGCGCGACGTACCTGGGGTGCTTGCGATCTATACCGCCGCAGAGATTGGCGCCGCCGGCCTCGGCACCCTGCCCTGTCTCATCCCGCTCAAACAAAGTGACGGCAAGCCGCTGGTGACGCCACCGCGGCCGCTGCTCGCCGACGGCGTCGTGCGCCACGTCGGTGAGGCGGTGGCCATGATCGTCGCCGAAAACCTCGGCGCCGCGCGCGACGCCGCCGAGCGGGTGAGCGTGGGCTACGAAGATCTGGCCGCGGTCGTCGAAACGGCCACGGCGAACGCCGCCGGCGCCGCACAGGTCTGGACGCAGGCCCCGCGTAACGTCTGCTTTCATTGGCAGAAAGGCCAGCGCGCGGAGACCGACGCGGCGTTCGAAACCGCCGCACATGTCGTAAAGCAAAGAATCGTCAACAACCGCATCATCGTGAACCCGATGGAGCCGCGCGCGGCGCTCGGTGAGTGGGATGGAGAGCGCTTCTGTTTGCACACCCCCTCGCAGGGACCGCACATGCTGCGCGACCTGCTCGCGGATCATATCTTCAAGCTGCCGGCCGAGGCCTTTCGCGTCGTCACCGGTGATGTCGGCGGCAGCTTCGGCATGAAGATTTTTCTTTACCCGGAACAGGCCCTGGTGCTGTTCGCGGCGCGAGCGCTCGGCCGCCCCGTCAAGTGGAACGGCGAGCGCACGGCGGACGATTTCGTCTCCGACACCCAGGGTCGCGACCACGTCAGCGAGGCCGAGCTGGCCCTCGATCACGACGGCAGATTCCGCGGGTTGCGCGTGCGCACGCTTGCCAACATGGGGGCCTATCTGTCGAACTTCGCGCCCTACATCCCCACCGACCTGTACGCCGTCATGTTGCCCGGCGTCTATACGCTGCCGGCGCTGCACTGCGAAGTGACGGGCGTGTTCACGCACACGGCACCGGTCGACGCCTATCGCGGCGCCGGCAGGCCGGAGGCCACCTATCTGCTCGAACGCTTGGTCGATGCCGCGGGACGCGAGACCGGGCTGGGTCCGGTGGAGATTCGCCGGCGCAACTTTATCGCCGCTGACTCGCTGCCGTATCGCACGCCCATGCGTCTTCAGTACGACAGCGGCGATTTCGCCCACACCATGGAGTTGGCGCTCGTGCGCTCGGACTGGGCGGGCATCGCCGAGCGCAAACGCCAGGCGCAGGCGGTGAATCGCCTGCGCGGAATCGGGCTCGCGTATTACGTCGAAGCCTGCGGCGGCGAAATCGGCGAGACCGCCGAGGTGCGCATTGACCGAGACGCCAATGTGAACGTGCTCATCGGCAGCCAATCGAACGGCCAGGGCCATGAAACCGCGCTCGCCCAAGTGGTGGCGGACCGACTCGGCGTGGCGATCACACAGGTCCGGGTCGTGCAAGGTGACACCGAGCTCATTGCCACCGGCACGGGCACCGGCGGCTCGCGTGCCTTGCCGGTCGGGGGCGTGGCCTGCGAGCGTGCGGCCGACGCGGTGATTGAAAAGGCCGGGCACATCGCCGCCGACATGCTCGAAGCGGCGGTTGCCGACGTCGCTTTCGCCAACGGCACGTTCGAGGTCATCGGTACCGACCGTCGGCTCACGCTCGCCGAGGTGGCGGCAGCGGCCTTTGACACACGCTACGCGGGCGCCGGCGACCAGCCCGGTCTGTCGGCGTCAGCGGACTTCCAACCGAAGGTGCGCACCTTCCCCAATGGTTGCCACGTGTGCGAGGTGGAGGTCGATCCTGAGACAGGGTCCACACGTGTCGTGCGCTACACCGTGGCCGATGATTTCGGCACCGTCGTTAATCCGCTGCTGCTCGCAGGGCAGATCCACGGCGGCGTCGCGCAAGGGATCGGCCAGGCCCTGCTCGAGCACTGTGTCTACGACGCGCAAAGCGGCCAGCTCCTGAGCGGCTCGTTCATGGACTACGCGCTGCCGCGCGCCGACGACCTGCCCTTTGTTGACCTGGCGCTGAACGAGGGCGCGCCCTGCAAGACCAATCCGCTCGGCATCAAAGGTGCCGGCGAGGCCGGTGCGGTGGGGGCACCGCCGGCGGTGGCCAACGCCGTTCTCGACGCGCTGTCCGACCACGGCATCACCCACCTGGACATGCCGATCACGCCCGAGCGCATCTGGCGGGCGTTACACGATCGGCGCTAACGCGCCCCTCAGGCCATGACGCGGGTGTGGGTGATGGGATGAGCGATCCCGGTGCCACGAGCCGCGAACCGTCCCTGCGGTTTTCCGAGGCGTTTCGCTTCTGGCTCAAGCTTGGCTTCATCAGCTTCGGCGGTCCCGCCGGACAGATCAGCGTCATGCACCAGGAGTTGGTCGAACGTCGGCGCTGGATCTCGGAACACCGCTTCCTGCACGCGCTCAACTACACCATGGTGCTGCCCGGCCCCGAGGCCCAACAGCTGGCGACCTATATCGGCTGGCTGCTGCACGGAACCCTGGGCGGCATCACCGCCGGTGTGCTCTTCGTGCTGCCGTCGTTCTTTATCCTGGTGGCGCTCGCCTGGATTTATCTCGTCTTCGGCCAGGTGCCTGCGGTTGCCGGCGTGCTGTACGGCATCAAACCGGCGGTGACGGCGATCGTGCTGTTCGCCGCTTATCGCATCGGCTCGCGGGCGCTGCGAAATGCGGCGCTGTGGATCATCGCCGCCGCCGCTTTCATCGCCATCTTCGCCCTGCATGCGCCCTTTCCCTATATCGTGCTCGCCGCCGCGGCCATCGGTTATGTCGGCGGGCACCTGGCGCCGGCAAAGTTCAGGACCGGCGGCATCCATGCCGCCGCGGCCGCCTCGCACGGTCCCGCGCTCATCGATGACGACACGCCGCCACCCCCGCATGCGCGCCGGCGATGGTCGAGGATGCTTGTCTTCGGCGGCGCCGGCGTCGGTCTGTGGATTCTTTTCATGGGCTTCCTGGTGGTGACGCAGGGGTGGGACGGCACGCTCACGCGCATGGGCTGGTTCTTCACCAAGGCCGCGCTCGTCACCTTCGGCGGGGCCTATGCCGTGTTGCCCTATGTGTATCAAGGCGGTGTCGAGACCTATCAGTGGCTGACCGGCCTGCAGATGATCGATGGGCTGGCCCTTGGCGAAACGACGCCCGGCCCGCTGATCATGATCGTGACCTTTGTCGGCTTCGTCGGCGGTTGGACCAAGGCGCTGTTCGGTGCCGATGCGCTCGTCCTCGCCGGCCTGAGCGGCGCCGCCGTAGCGACTTTTTTCACCTTCTTGCCCTCGTTTCTTTTTATCCTGATCGGCGGGCCGGCGGTCGAGGCGACCCGGCACGAAATCAGGTTCACCGCCCCGCTGACGGCCATCACCGCCGCGGTGGTCGGTGTCATTTTGAACCTGGCGCTATTCTTTGCCGGGCACGTGCTCTGGCCCGAGGCGAGCGTGGCGGCGCCCTTCAGCGGGCGCTTCGACTGGTTCGCATTGCTGATCAGCGCCGGCGCCTTTGCCGCGCTCTGGCGTTTCAAGATCGGCATCATCCCGGTCATCGGCGTCTGCGCGCTGATCGGCCTTGTCTACCATTTGGCATTCTAGTCGCCGCTAGCCGATCGCCACGAGCAAGCCGGCACGAAATACACGTTCTCGCCGCCGCCCGATTCGGCGACGACGGCGCCGCGTCGCGTCAACCGGAAACGGCCGCGTGGCTGAAAAGACGTTTCACCGCCGCCAGGACCGCACCGCCGAGCCGGCGCGGCCGTCCCACTGTAGGCGCGCGTTAAGCGCGCTACAATAGAGCGGTCGCACACGCGAGGTTGAACAACCATGGATGCCAACAGGCTGGTCGAGCATGACGAGAAACTAAATCGCTATCTGCGGCTCAGCACGTTCCCGGTGGCGGTGAGGTTTCTGCGAAGCTGGGACGACGTACCCGAGCGCGCGAAGCGTCCATTGAAGGACATGAATAACCGTTTTACGACCTGCCAGGCCATCGCCATGTCGCGACGTTACGGCTGGGTGCTGGTCCTCGGGCGCGAGGACAGCAGCTGCGTCCTCGGCGCCATGGCGCTCGGTCTGGAAAAGCGGCTGCCGCACTATACCGAGGGCAATCTCTGCATAAATCTGTACACCGAGAACCTAAAGGCCGGGCGCCTCAGCGAAGAGAGCGTGCCGCGACTGCCCGCAGGAAAATATGTCGGTGTCGTCACCGCGCCGCTTCAGCGCACGAGCTTCGAGCCGGATTCCATTGTTATCTACGGCAACAGTGCGCAGATCATGCGCCTCGGTCAGGCTTACCTGTGGAAACGCGGCGGCACGCTGAAAAGCGAGTTCAGGGGTCGCATCGATTGCGCCGACATTGCGATTGCCCCGATGATCAGGCAAGAACCGCAGATGATCGTTCCGTGCAGCGGCGACCGCATCTTCGGTCAAGTCCAGGACCACGAGCTGGCCTTCGGCTTTCCATTCTATTTGCTGGAAGAGATCATCGAAGGCCTGGAAGCGACCCACAACGTGGGAACTCGTTACCCCGTCACCAGCTGGCTGAGCTACACCGGCGGCTTTCCGCCCTCGTATGACGAATATCGCCAAATGCTCGATCGCGCGGGCCCGCCGACCGAGGACTGAAAGGCGGCGCCGGATGGTTCGTGTCGCCTTGATGAGGCGACCCCCAGCCCGGCGCGTCGCCAGCGGCCATTGCCGACCCGGCAACCGCCATCGAGGGCGCATGACCCGACTGCCGCTCGTGTTGGCGCTCGCGTTGCTGCTCGCCCCTGTGCTTGCGTACGGCTACCGGCATCACACCTCCAAGATCCACTACCGCGAGTACTCGACCGAGGTGTTCGAGCAAGCGCGCCGCGAGGGCAAGCCGATCTTCATTCTCATCAGTGCCGTCTGGTGCTACTGGTGCAAATATTTCGACGCCAACACCCTGGAGACCGACGAGGTCTCGAGCTATCTGAACCGGCACTGGTTGAATGTCTTTGTCGATTCCGACGCCCGCGCCGATCTAAGGCGCAAATACGTCCGTGGCTGGCCGATGTCTGTGTTGCTCCATCCAGATGGCCGGGTGCAGCTGTCATTCCCGGGCGCGCTCGTCAAGCAGGACTTCCTCGACATCGTCAAACGCGCCGAGGCGGAGATTGCCCGCGGCACCGCCGCACCGGCACCGGTTGAAACCGTTCTCGCTGCGCCGCTGCCCGTGACGGCGGCGGCGTACCGTGATCTCGACGCGGCGCTGGCGACCTACGCCGAGGAACACGCCGACCGGCTTCACGGCGGATTCGGTAGCGGGCGCAAGTTCCCCTATCCGCCGTTGCTCGCCCATCTGCTCGGGCAACAAGCGGCGGCGCGCGATCCCCAGCGCCTGGCATTCATCGAGAAAACCTTGGATGCAATCCTCGCACGCCTGCACGACCCGATCGCGGGTGGGTTCTTCCGCTACGCCGAGCGCCCGGACTGGAGCGACGTTCATACGGAGAAGATGCTGCACGTCAATGCGGGGCTCGCGCTCGCGTTCGCCAAGGCTTCCGAGGTCTTGGGTGAGCCGCATTACGCGCGCGCGGCCGATGCGGCCCTCGCCTTTATGCTCGGCACGCTCTACGACACCGCGGCGGGCGGCTTTTACGGGAGCCAGACAGCTGACCCGGCCTATTACCGGCAGCCGCCGCAGACGCGCCGGGGACACAGGGGACCCGATGTCAACCGCGACAAGATCACGGCCTGGAACGCGGAAGCGATTCTCGCCCTGCTCGCACTCGGCGAGCGCAAACAGCGCCAGGAGTTGAGGGACGCCGCGCTGCGCTCGCTGGAGTTCATGCGCACGCATCTCTTGAGCGACAGAGGGATGTATCACATCTACCTGGAGACGGCGAAGCGCGGCGCGCTGCGCGGGCAACTGGAGGCCAATGCCTGGGCCGCGCTGGCATTCCTCGAGGGGCATCGGCTGTCAGGCCAGGACGCCTATCGCCAGGCAGGCGAGCGCGTGCTTGACTACGCCTTGGCCGAGCTCTTTGACCCGCAACGCGGCGCATTCATCGCCTGGAACAATCCCGATCACAGCGGGCGCAGCGCCCGCACCGAAGACGTGCCGCTGGCGGCGAATGGACTGATGGCGCAGGCACTGCTGACGGCGTATCGCCTAAGCGGTCGCCCGGCGTACCGCGAAGCGGCCGAGCGCACGCTCGCCCTGCTCGGCGGGCAGATCCGGGCACGCCTGGTCGAGGCGTTTGATACACCGACGGCACTGGTGGCGGAGATGGCCTGCACCCTGACAGCGTATAACGACCTGCTCGCGCAGACATCGCGCGCACGAGAGGGACGGGCACGATAACTGCCCACCCGCATCAGCATGAACACGGCAGAGCGCTCGCCGTGGCCAGCCGAGCGACCTGAAATCGGGCCGCTCAGCTCGCTGCCTTGAGCACGGCGATGCAGAACAACACCCACGCGACGATAAACGCTATGCCGCCAAGCGGGGTAATGGCGCCAAGCCAACGTATTCCGCTTACGCTCAAGAGATAGAGGCTGCCGGAAAACAGCACGATACCTGCCAGCATCGTCCAGCCCGCCCACTTCAGGTAGCCCGAGCCCGGCAACCACGCGGCCAGCACCCCGACCGCGATCAAACCGAGCGCATGAAAAAGATGGTACTGAATGGCGGTGTGGTAGACCGCCATCATGTCGCTCGACAGGCGTGCCTTGAGCGCGTGTGCGCCGAAGGCGCCGAGCACCACCACCAAGGCGGCGTTGGCCCCGCCGAGGAATAGAAAGAGTTTTGCTATGGCGGACATTGCGCTCGCTCCTCCAAGCTGTGCCTGCCGGTGACGGCCGCAGCATCGAGTAAGAGCGTACTCCATCCTGCCGGCGCTGCACATGCCCAGTCTCAAGCGCCCGCTTGACGTCGCCCTCCCGGGGCAGCTGCCCAAGAACCCCTGCCGGTGTAGCCCTGCGAGCGAGGAACGAATCTGCGCCGCGTGCTGCTTGGCCCTCGGAGCTACTTATCCCGCGCCCGCCCGCGCTCGGGCCGTTGCGCGAACGGGAAGATGCTGAAGATCAGGCCTGCGACGGCGTGAAACTGGGTGACACGAAAGATCAGCCAGCCAGCCGTGCGCGGCGGCACCGTGCGCACCTCTTTCAGGTAGGGGACAAAGATCAGCGCCACCAGGCAACGCGCGAAGGCCGACAGCAAAAACAACCAGCACAGATTGCTTGGCCACACGATGCGAACGCCCAAGACCTCTGCATCAGCGCTGAACATGGGCCCC
>CAYGAS010000304.1:0-4182 GCA_964347935.1 uncultured Nitrospiraceae bacterium
CGGACTTCTGCAATGGCGTACCCGAAACTGATTGCACGAGCTGGCAGGGTACTCCCAGTAATCCCAGCGAAGCCGAATTTCCTGACGGAGTATTTTCACTCACGATGGTCGAGGATAACGGCAAGCTAATCGCAAAAACTTTCGTATGGACCCCGTGTCATAACGGTACCTTCGATGGCAGCCGTAAGAACAATGGCAACCTCGTCAACCCCATCGTCTGTGAGGGGAGCGGCCCAACAAGAGGCGTGAAATTTCGCACAGACGCTACCGCAACAGTCATCATTGACATGAACGTCGACATTGAACCTGGGCAAGATCCCAACTTGCTGAATAGGAACAGCGCGGGTTTTCTAACCGTCGCGATCTTGAGCAAAAAGGAAGCAAGCGGCGACGTGGCTGTTAACCCCGCAACCATCAATGCTGCGCTCGTCACACTCGACGGCGTGACGGCGTCGGGGGCCTCAGATCTGAACAGCGACTACAATGAAGACGGCATTAATGATCTGACCCTAAGATACAGCATTCCAAACGATCTCCTCGCTGCAGACGGTTCGTCCTTGCTGAAAAATGCGCAGCCGGGCGACGTCATAGTACCGTTCCGTGCACCCTCTACGGTTGGGAATACCGTTTTCACGGGCAACGGTACCGTCACCATCGTGCAGCCTGTGCGCGTGGACTATCGCCCGGGCTGTAACAACCAGCTAACCCTGAATAATCCCAATGGGTCAGACCCCGTTGCGATCCTAGGCGGTAGGTCGGGAGCCTTCGATACCGTAGACGTGACAGACATTGATGCAACCACCTTGACGCTCGGAGACGTCGTGCTCACGAGCCCGCAGATTGGGGATGTGTCCGGAACTGACTGTGGAACAGCAACCGCGGACGGCAACGCGGACGGCATTCTCGATCTGCAGTTGACCGTCGATGTGGAGGCGCTTTACTTAGCAAACCAAGCGCTGTTTGACGCGGCGGCCGACGGCAATACGGTCGACCTGCCCGTAACGGGGCAGCTGCTCAACGGCGCCCCCATCGTGGGCACGGCTACCGTCACGGTTCACAGGACGCAGTAACTGCTGTAAGCATGGCGCCTTGCGATTCTCTGCGAGGCGCCATGGCTGGCACTGCCAAAAAATTAAGATAGCGATTGCGATTCGCCAGGCGTTGTCGTTGGTTGCTGTTATAGGTTAGGAGGGTAAGATGAGTAGGCGTAGACCTCGCAGCGTTATTGAGATTTTGCTCCTTAGCGGGTCGCTGTTCGCGGCGAGCGGTTTCTTCTTCGTTAGTCACGCCCAAACCAACATTGCCGCTGATAGCACCCTTGCGAATCCGACGGTCGTCGCACTCCCGGTCCCGGAAGGGGCGGGCAACCGCTTTGACATCAGTGGCGGCGAGATTATAGGCGGGGTTAATCAGTTCCACAGCTTCGATGCGTTCAGCGTCGGGACCAACGACATCGGAAACTTTACCGGGCCCGCCGGCATTCAGAACATCGTGGGCCGGGTTACAGGAGCCGATACCTTTGGAGGGGTGGCACCGATCTCGAACATCGACGGCATCCTGCGCTCCAGCATCGATGGCGCCAATCTATTTTTGATGAACCCCAGCGGCATTATGTTTGGCCCCAATGCCCAACTTCAGCTCTTGAACGGATCCTTTCACGCAACGACGGCAGACTACATCACGCTCGGCAGCGACGGCATATTCTACGCAAACCCCGCGACCGAGAATATGCTTACGGTGTCGCCGCCATCGGCCTTCGGTTTTCTGCCGAGCAACCCGTTCACCGCCTCTATCGACGTGAATACCAGCGCACCCACAGGCATTCTCTTCCAGGTGCCCTTTGGGGAGACGATGTCATTCGTCGGGGGGAACATAAACGTTGGCGCGGCCGATGGCAGCGCCGCTGGGTACGTGATGGCGCCCGCCGGCACATTGAATCTGGTGAGTGTGGCCTCGCCCGGCGAAGCTACGTTCAACAGCCCCATCAATGTCGACGCATTCGCGCAGCTGGGAGACATCAACATCAGAGGCAACAGCATGATAGACGGCAAGGACGTCTACATACGGGCGGGCCAGCTGACCATGGGGGCGCCGGCTGACCCCGCTGATCCAAGCAGTCCCGTACTGCCTGGGATCATATCCCCTGGGGTGTTCTCGCTCTTTGGCCTTGGCCCCGAGGCGAATGGGGGCGAAGTCAACATTGACGTGACCGGCGACGTTGTCATTGCCGCGGATGTGCCTGAACCACTATTGGGCAACCCTGGGGGAATTATCAGCTTTGCTGGCTTTTTCGACCCGACTGCCAAGGTCCCAGATGTGACGATCAACGCGGGCGGGACCGTGTCACTATCGGGATTTTCAGGTGTGCAGCTGCAACGGTTTGGGTCAGGCGATCCAGCCCAAGTGACCGTCAATGCAGACTCCGTAACGCTGGAGAAGGGCGCGTCAATCGCCTTACTCAATTTCTTTGAAGGCCCCGGCGGCAATATCACCCTCAACGCAGCAGAAGAAGTCGAGATCGCCGGTGATGGCAGCGTCGGTCCCACGGGTGCCACCGGGCTCCTGGCCCAGGGGCTATTTCACCCGTTCGCAGACTTCTTCGGCGATCCGGCGTTTACCTATGCCGACAGCGGAAGCATTACCGTTAACACAGGCACCCTGCGGATTAGCGGCGACGGAATAATCACTACCACGAGCGTAGCATTGGGAAGCAGCGGCGACATAAACATAAACGCGGGGGACATCTTTCTTTCAGACCGGCCTGCCAACATTAACGCCAACAGCTTCTTTGCCGGTCCCTCCGGAAATATCAATATCAATGCTTCTGGGCAGATTGAGATAAAAGACGGGTTCGTTATCTTCGCCGATACGAACGGGACAGGTGCTGGCGGCAACGTGAACATCACGGCTGAAGAATCTATCACGATCTCGGGCGAGGCAAGCGGCATAGCAACCCAGACTGCACCCCCGTCCCCGGAGTTTCTCGATTTCTTCGCCCAGTCGGTGTTTGGCTTCCCGGATTACGCCGCGCTGGTTGCGGCCTTCGAACCCTTCGGCTTACCGCCAAACGCGGATATGTTTGAGCTGCTCGCGTTTTTGGACTCCTTCGGATACACCTCACTCAGGGAACCGCTTATCGCAGGCGATGGGGGCTCGGTATCGGTAACGACGCCGATTTTGACTGTCAGCGGAAAGGAATCTGCGATCGACTCAGGTACGGGTTGGGACGGCAATGGCGGCCTCGTAGTTGCCAACGTGGGCTCTTTGAGTGTCAGCGGCGGCGGCCAGATCCGCAGTCGAAGCGGATTGTTCGAGATCGGGACGAACAATTTGTTAGTCGGTAATGGGAACGCCGGCCGTGTTGAGATCAACGCAAGTAGCCCGAGCACCATAACAATCTCGGGGAAAGACAGCGCGATATCGACGACCACGCTGGGTGACGGTGCTGGCGGGGACGTCATCTTAAGCTCTGCGGGTAATGTCGAGATCACGAACGGCGGATCGGTCTCGGCAGATAGCGAGTCAGCAGAGCTGACTGCTGGCGATACCGGTAGCATCCTGATCACTGCCGGCGACTCGATCATACTGTCCAACGGCGGGAGTATCTCCACAGAGGCAGCTCAAGCTGATGGCGGTGACATCAAGCTGACCGCGCCGAACATCGTGCAACTGACCGGCTCAGAGATAACTACCTCCATTTTTACCGAGGGTGGTGGAGATGGCGGCAACGTTAACATCGACCCCGAATTCGTGATTCTGAACAACAGCAAAATCATCGCCAATGCTTTTACCGGATCGGGTGGCAGTATCCAGATCACGGCCAATAACTTTATTCCGAGCGCCGATAGCGTGGTGAGCGCCTCCTCCCAGTTCGGCGTGCAAGGCACAGTCGTAGTCGCTTCACCGGAGAACAACATTGCCGGTGCCATCGCGCAGTTGCCGCAGGATATCGTCGACGTGAGCGGGCTCCTGCCGGAGCGCTGTGCGGCGAGACGCGCCGGCGGCGCGCAGAACAGCTTCGTGGTGGCGGGCCGCGGCGGCTTGCCCACTAATCCGGACAATTACCTCCCGAGCTTCGGCGCAGGATCGGTACCGCTCAAGAGTGCGGCCGGGCCCGGGCCCGTCACAGGCGGGACTGCGCTGACGAATGCCAGGGACATCGCCGTTGCCATGGCTGCCTGT
>CAYGAS010000305.1:0-5411 GCA_964347935.1 uncultured Nitrospiraceae bacterium
GCAGGCCAACGGCAATCCGCAATGGCTGGCGTCGCGGCGCCAATTTCTTACGCTGCTGGAGCAACAGGCGCATCTGGAACGCATGGCGCGTATTGTCGGCAAAGACGCGTTGCCGCCGCGGCAACAATTAATCCTGCTTTGCGCCGACATGGTGAACGAAGGTTTTCTGCGCCAGTCGGCCATTTCGCCCGTGGACCGTTACTGCTCGCCGCAGCGCCAGATGGCGATGATGCGCCTGCTCAGGCGCTTCATGGAACGAGCGGAAAAAGCGCTCGCCGATGGCATCAGCGTCGATCGCCTTACGCAGTTGCCGATCGTGCGCCGCCTCCAACGCATGGGCGAAGATGTGGGCGAAGATCGCCAGCAGCTTTTTGAAGAGCTCGGCGCGCAGCTCGAGTCCGATTTCGCTACGTTGAAGGGAGCCATGAGCCATGCAAGCTGATCTCTCGGTGACGGGGGCCGCGACCCGCATCGAGGGCCCGCTGCTGTTTTTGCGGCGCACGCTGAATGTGGGTCTGAACGAGGCGGTCGAGGTTATCGGTGCCGACGGCCGCGCCCGCTTGGGCCGCATCAGTGCGCTCGATGAAGAGTTCATGGTGATCGAGGTTCTGGAATCGACCGAAGGCCTGTCGCCGAGCACGGCGCGCGTGCGTTTTTTCGGCGAGCCACTGCATTTCCCGTTAGGGGCCGAGGTCCTCGGGCGCATCTTTAACGGTGTGGGCCAGGTGATCGACGGGGGACCGCCGGTGGCTGCCGAGCGGCGCCTGCGTATCGAAGGGCTTGCCATCAACCCGGCGGCGCGCGCCGACCCGCGCGATTTTATCGAAACCGGCATTTCGACCATCGATCTCATGAATAGCCTGGTGCGCGGGCAAAAGCTGCCGATATTTTCCGGCGGTGGCCTACCGCACGATCGCATCGCCATTGAAGTCGCCCAGAACGCACACCTGCGCAGCGGCGAGGAGCTTTCTTTTGCCATTGTCTTCGTCGGCATCGGCGTGCCGCACGACACAGCGGAGTCTTTCCGTCGCGCGATGGAGTCGAGCGGGGCGCTCGAACATACGGTCATGTTTCTCAATCTTGCCAGCGACTCGAGTGTGCAGCGTTTGTTGACGCCGCGCTTTGCGCTGACCGCCGCCGAGTACCTGGCGTTTTTTGTCGGCAAGCATGTATTGGTCGTCATGACGGACATGACCAACTACTCCGAGGCCTTGCGCGAGGTCTCGGCCAGTCACGGTGAAGTACCGAGCCGCAAGGGCTACCCCGGCTACATGTACTCGGATCTGGCGAGCATCTACGAGCGTGCCGGCTGCATCACCGATATGCCGGGCACGCTCACGCAGTTGCCCATCCTGACCATGCCGGCCGATGACATCAGTCACCCGATTCCCGACTTGACCGGCTACATTACCGAGGGCCAGATCGTGCTCGACCGCGATCTGGACAGACGCGGCGTCTACCCGCCGGTGAGAGTATTGCCGAGCCTCTCGCGCCTGATGAAAGACGGCACCGGCGAGGGCTACACGCATGCCGATCATCCGGCACTGGCAAGCCAGCTGTACGCCGCCTACGCGCGGGCCGTGCAAGTGCGCGTGCTCGCGAGTGTGGTCGGCATCGAAGGCCTGCCCGATGTGGATCGCAAGTATTTGACGTTCGGCGACCTGTTTGAGGACAAGCTCGTGCAGCAGGCGGGTGTGCGCACGCTGGAGCAGAGCATGCAGGCGGGTTGGGAGCTCCTCAGGGCGCTGCCTGTCGGCGAGCTCAGCCGGCTGAGCGATGATCAGATTGATAAATATCTTGGTGAGGCGTGAATCCTTTTAACCGTGAGTCGTGCGCCGTTATTGCTTAGCCGTAGGGCGGCGTTTTTAAACGACTCACGTCTCACGACGGACGAACATGAACGGACGCGACACGGTTCCTACTCGCGCGGCGGTACTGGAGCTCAAAGACGAGCATCAGCTCATCCAGGAGGGGTACAACTTTCTCGATGAGAAACGACTCTTGCTGGCAGCCGAGATCCTGCGCCAGCTCAAGCGTTACCAGGAGCTCATGGATGCCTTACAGGGCGCGCATGACCGTGCAGTATCGGCGTTCGCTGACGCGGCCGCGCACCACGGGCTGCAGGGCCTATGGGTCTATCCTGCCGGCACGCTGACCAATGCGCGCGTGAACATCGTCGAGCAATCCTTTCTCGGCGTGCGCCTTATCGAAAGCAAGCTCGAATATCAGTCTACGGATCCCTCGGCAAGGGCGGCGAACCCATCGCCCGAGGCGCGCCGCTGCCGCCGGTTGTTTCTAGAGTTAATTGATCAGGCAGCGGGGTTGGCCGGCGTTTCCAGCAATCTTTTCCGTCTGGTCGCGGAGTACCGCCACACGGAACGCCGTGCCCGCGCCCTCGAGGACGTCATCCTGCCTGAGATCGATCAAACACTGCATGAGATGGAGACTCACCTGGAAGAGACCGATCAGGAAGAAGCCATTCGCACGCGCCTCAAGTACGGTGCCTAGATGCCAGTGCGCGCAGGCTGAAGGCACAGCTTCGCATCGGATGCTGTTACGCAGAGGATGTTTGAAGATAAGGGACTATTGGTTTACTCGGCGTATTTGGGGTCTCTGCGGCCTTTGCGTTTATTCCAGCGCGCGAAGGACTAAAAGCCGCCTGACGTTTCCGGCGTTGTTCCCCGAAGCGTAAGGGCTCGCTGCGTCGTCTTCGATCTTGAGACAGGTGCCTAAGCCTTTGATCTGCATCAAGGAGCACGCCGAGCGGCCTTGATACAAAAAGACTGCGCGACCTTTGTCGGTGGCGTGATGCTGGGTCGACAGTTTCAAGGGGGTTAGAGCATGGGCGTACAGCAAGCACGGCGTGCACCGGGTCGCGAGATAACGGCCACCGAAACCATATCACCCGCGTCGCACGGCGCGGTGACGCAGCTGCCGCTCGAGCGCGGCGCGCACACGCAGCCCCCCGACGCCTTGGCAGGGGTGCCGGCGTATCTCAAAGAGACCTACGCCTGGGCGTACCTGAATCCGCATACGCTGGGCTGGCTCGACCATCCTTGGGTCGTTACGACGATCCTCTTCGGCAATTACCAAAGACTGCAACGCGCGTTGTTGGCGGAGGTCGACGCCGGCATGCGCGTGCTGCAAGCCGCCTGCGTTTATGGCGATCTTTCGGAGAATCTCGCCAAGCGGCTCGGCGCGAACGGGCAACTGGACGTGATCGATGTGGCTCAACTGCAGGTTCGCAATTGCAAGCGCAAGCTCAGGGATTTCGCCCATGCGCGCATCTGGGTGGCGGATGCGGCGACATGGCGCGGCGGTCTGTACGACATCGTCGCTTGTTTTTTTCTGCTACACGAGCTCCCGGATGACTACAAACGCCGGGTGGTGAATGCGCTACTAGGCAGCGTACCCCCCGGCGGGGCGGTGGTGTTTGTGGACTACCACAAACCCCATGTTGCCAATCCGCTGACGCTGCCGTTGAGCTTCGTGTTCGACAAGCTCGAGCCTTACGCAAAGAGCTTGTGGCGGAACGAAATCGCGGCGTTCGCCAGTGAACCGGCGCAATTCGCGTGGAGCAAACAAAGCTACTTTGGCGGTGTGTATCAGAAGGTCGTTGCGCGCCGACTTGACGCTGGCGATGAGGATGAGCTGAGGCCATGAGCAAGACCGCGGCAGTCGGTGCGGGTGGGGCACTGGTGGCGCCACGCGAGGCGCGCCGGCAATTGCTCTACGAGCTGGTGAGCGGGGCCAGCGGACTCGCGCTGGCGGTCTTCATGTGGGGCCACATGTTCCTCGTCGGCTCGATCCTGACGGGCGCGCGCGGCTTCAACTGGGTCGCTCAGTCGCTGGAAGACTATTACATTGCGCAGCCTACCGTGCTAGGGATTCTCGCCTTGTTCGTGATTCACGCGGCCATGGCGAGTCGCAAGATACCGGCGCAGCTGCGCGAGCGCCGGCGCATGCTCGCACTGGCAAGTGACTTGCGCCGCCGGCCCGTATCGGTGCCGGCGTCGGCGCAAACGGATGCGCGCATGCAACCGCATCTGGATTCATTGCTATGGATATGGCAGGTGCGCACGGGCATGGTCATTCTCGTGTTGGGCAGCTTTCATATCGTGCTGCTCGCACTGGATATCTTCACGCCGCTATTCGGTGAGCGCACCGGGATCGAGGCAATCTCGACCTTCGCGCGCGTGCAAGGCGGGCTCTGGCCGCTTTATGCGGTGCTGCTACTTTGCGTCGAGTTCCATGCCGGCGTCGGTCTCTACCGCCTCGCCGTGAAGTGGGGAGTGGGCACGCGTCTGGCGCGTGAAACGGTGTGGCGCATCGAGCACGTCATCCTCTGGTGCTTCTTGGGACTCGGGCTTGTGGCGCTCGTCGTGCTGGCGGGATGGCTCCAACCCCCGCTGGCGTTCCTGCTGGAGCCTGGGCCATGACAAAAATGCTCACTACCGATGTGCTCGTGATCGGCGGGGGGCTCGCCGGCGAACGTTGTGCGATCGAAGTCGCTGCCGATGGCCACGATGTGGTGTTGCTTTCAGTCGTTCCGCCGCGGCGCAGCCACAGCTGTGCGGCGCAAGGCGGCATGCAGGCAGCACTCGCCAATTGCGTGAAGGGGGCGGGCGACAACCCGAACGTGCATTTCCTCGATACCGTCAGGGGCTCGGACTGGGGCGCCGACCAGGAAGTCGTGCGAATCTTCGTCGATCAAGCCCCGATCGCCGTTCGCGAGCTGGCCCATTACGGCGTGCCGTGGACGCGCGTGCGCCCGGGCAAGACGATGTACTTTATTAAAGGACAACGCGTCGAGATCGAGGAGCCGGCGGACAAAGCGGGGCTCCTCATGCATCGCGACTTTGGCGGCACAGCCAAGTGGCGTACGTGTTATGCGGCCGCCGGCACCGGGCACGCCGTGCTCTACGCCGTCGACGGCGAGGTGGTGCGGCTTGGCATTACGGTGCACGACCGCACCGAGGCGGTCGCCCTCATTCACGACGACGGTCGCTGCTGGGGTGCGGTCGTGCGTTGCCTGCGCACCGGCGAGCTCGCCACCGTGTTGGCCAAGGCCACGGTCATCGCTACCGGCGGCCACGGCCGCGTCTATGGTCAGTACACGACCAACGCCATCATCAATGAGGGCACGGGTGCAGCGATCGCGCTCGATACCGGCATCGTGCCGCTCGGCAACATGGAGGCCGTGCAGTTTCACCCGACCGGGCTCATGCCGAGCGGCATTCTGGTCACCGAAGGCTGTCGCGGGGACGGCGGTTATTTGCTCGATAAGGATCTGCACCGCTTCATGGTCGACATGGAGCCCGAGAAGCAAGAGCTCGCCAGTCGCGACGTCGTCTGCCGTCACATGATGCAGCGCATGCGCGAGGGCAAGGGCGTCGACACGCCCTACGGGC
>CAYGAS010000306.1:0-2385 GCA_964347935.1 uncultured Nitrospiraceae bacterium
TCCTCGCGAAACTCCGCGCGCCCCTCGCCGTGGGCCACAACGATCGGCACCAGCGAGCCCGTCATATCGTTCAACAAGATCGATGGATTTTCCGGGATCTGCACCATGCAAACACGCGCCTCGAATTGTTCGGAGCGATTGCGCACGAAATGCGGCCAGAGCTCGGTGCCCGGAATGAGCTCGCGTAGATTGGATAACATCTGGCAACCGTTGCACACACCCAAGGCGAAAGTGTCGGGTCGGGTGAAAAACGCAGCAAACTCATCGCGTGCACGGCTATTAAAGAGAATCGACTTGGCCCAGCCTTCGCCGGCACCCAACACGTCGCCGAAGGAGAAACCGCCGCACGCTGCCAGGCCTTGAAAAGCCTTCAAGCTCACGCGCCCGTCGATAATATCGCTCATGGTCACGTCGATGGGCGCGAATCCGGCCCGCTCGAACGCGGCCGCCATCTCCACTTGACCGTTGATGCCTTGCTCGCGCAGGATCGCCAGCGGCGGGCGGGCACCTCGCGCGATAAACGGTGCCGACACGTTTTCAGAAGGATCGAAAGACAGACGCACAGTCAGTCCCGGCTCATCGGTATCGAGAATGCGGTCGTACTCCTCCTGCGCGCACGAGGGGTCATCGCGCAATGTCTGCATGCGATAGGTCGTCTCCGACCACATGCGCTGCGCCGTCGCCCGATCTTCGCTCAACAGGACCTTGCGCCGATGGCTGAAGCTGATGCGATTGTCGTCGGTCAGACGACCGATCACGTGCGCATGGCGGCCGAGACCCGCCTGGCGCAGGGCCCCGAGGATGCCGCCCAGGCGTTCGCGCGGCACCTGCAACACCGCCCCCAGCTCTTCGTTGAAAAGCGCCGCCACCGGATCCCGGCCCAGCTCATCCAACTCGACGTGTACACCGGTGTGCCCGGCAAAGGCCATTTCGCATACGGTCGCAAACAGTCCGCCGTCCGAGCGGTCGTGATAGGCGATCACGAAGCCGAGCTGATTCAGCGCTTGGATCACGTGAAAAAACAGGCGCAAGACGCGCGGGTCATCCACGTCCGGCGCTTCGTGACCAAGCTGATTATAAACTTGCGCCAGCGCCGAGCCGCCGAGCCGATTTTTTTTCTTGCCCAGATCGATCAACAACAGATCGGTCTCGCCGCGATCGCGGCGCAGTTCAGGTGTCAGGGTCTTGCGCACATCCACCACCGGGCTGAAGCCCGAGACGATCAGCGACAGCGGCGCCGTGACCGCGTGTTCTCGCCCCTCGGCGTCCTGCCACACCGTCTTCATGGACAGCGAGTCCTTGCCGACCGGGATCGAGATCCCCAGCGCCGGGCAGAGCTCTAGCGCCACGGCGCGCACGGTGTCGTAAAGGGCCGCATCTTCCCCCGGATGACCTGCAGCTACCATCCAGTTGGCGGACAGCTTGACGTCCGGCAACTTTTCGATGCGCGCGGCCGCCAGGTTGGTCAGCGCCTCCCCAATGGCCATGCGCCCGCTGGCGGCGGGATCGAGCAAGGCGAGCGGTGTGCGCTCACCGATCGCCATGGCCTCGCCCATGTAGCCCTGGTAACCGGTCGCCGTGACGGCGACGTCGGCCACCGGTACCTGCCAGGGGCCAACCATCTGATCGCGGCACACCAGACCGGACACGCTGCGATCCCCGATCGTAATCAAAAACGTTTTGTCCGCCACCGTCGGCAGCCGCAGCACCCGTTGCGCCGCGTCCGCCAGCTCGATCGTGCGGGTTTTGAAACGCGGCGGCTTGCGTTTGATGCGCCTCGCTTCACGCAGCATCTTCGGGGGTTTACCAAAGAGCACGGACATCTCAAGATCAATCGGCGAGCAGCGGATGTCGTTTCGGGCGAAAAATTCATCTGCCAGCACCAGTCTTTGCTCTTCCGTCGCCGTGCCGAGCACCGCGACCGGACAACGCTCCCGCGCGCACACGGCCTGAAAAGCGGCGAGCCGTGTCTCCTCGACCGCCAATACATAGCGTTCCTGCGCTTCGTTACACCAGAGCTCCATCGGCGACATGCCCGGCTGCGCATTCGGCACGGCGCGCAGCTCCAAGCGCGCCCCTCGGTGCGCCCCATGCACGAGCTCAGGCAGGGCGTTTGAGAGGCCGCCCGCACCCACATCGTGAATCGACAGGATCGGGTTGTCCTCGCCGAGCGCCCAACATTGATCGATCACCTCCTGGCAGCGGCGCTGCATCTCGGCGTTGTCGCGCTGCACCGAGGCAAAGTCCAGGTCCTCGATGCCTGCGCCGCTCGCCACGCTCGAGGCTGCGCCGCCTCCCAGCCCGATTAACATCGCCGGGCCGCCGATCACCAACAGCTTGGCGCCGGCAGGTAAGGGCGCCTTGTGGATATGTTGCATGCGTATG
>CAYGAS010000307.1:0-29670 GCA_964347935.1 uncultured Nitrospiraceae bacterium
AACGCGGCATCCGCCTTCAGGGCATCGACGCCCCCGAGAAAGGGCAAGCCTACGGCAATGCCTCACGAAAGCATCTGGCCAGTCTGGTCGCAGGCAAGGCCGTGACGGTGGAATGGGACAAGCGGGATCGCTATGGGTGTTTGATGTACCCCTAGAACGGGAGATGCAAGTGCCTGAAATGGTGTGGCAGTAGGACGGCACTGCCGGAGGGGTTTTCTGTACCCCTGGCACGCAGTTGATAACAGGCACGCGGGGGCTTTGGGGCGACATGCCGGACGAATACGGGAAACTATACTTACCCTTATTGAGCGGTGAGAGAAGGATGCCGTCGAGGACTTGATTGACGATGCGAGGTGACGTGACACGACACATTTACCGATGGCGATCACCAACTGACTGGGCGCCAGGAACTCACCAACGGCAGCACCATGAGTGAAAAAGCACGAGCGCGAGTAGTGGTTGGAAGACGTGTCAAGCCGAGGCGTCACCGAGGCGATCGTCGCCAATCGGTTCGATGGGGCCCCGAGGATACGGATCGGCGTGGCGGTTCCGGTCGTCGTAGGGAAGACAAAACGCTGGATTCTGTTAGGTCCATATACGGACCCGCCGGGGTCTCGGGAAGCAAATCATCCAAAAAGAAAAACCCAGGTTAGTCTGACATTTTGCCCGTCCGCACCGGCTAGGGCCAGAGAGTATGATTGGTGAGTAGTTCATGGTCTGCTCCTTCGCCGGATACCGAAACTGCGGATAGGTATATCATTATCTTTGTTTCAGCGCTTTGATCAGCGTCAACGGTCATGTATGTGAACGGACCGAGTCCGGGAGCCGGCGTAACGCCACGGCCGGCGAGCGAAAGTTACATGTGTGCGCAACAAACACGGTGGGCCGCCTCAAACGACACTGCCCACCCACGCGTAGCATGGGCGAATCTCGTCGGGGGGTGCTAACTTAGCCTTTGAACTCTTTCGGTTTGCGGCCGGCCGATGCGGCGATCTTGCCGACGCCATCGCTGTATTCGACGTACACTACCGTGGGGTTGCTGCGTAGAGCTTCTTCGGCGCTGGGGGCCCAGACACGCCCGATCCGCTTCCCGGACGCATCGTAGGCTTGAAAGCCCTTGTACTGGATCTCCCAACGCACCTGAAGTGCTTTGTGCTCACGGCGTTGTTTTTCATTCTCCCGCCGTCGGCGCTCAATCCAGCGCACATCGAATTCAGTCCAAAAGCCTCCGGGCTCTGCGGGGTTGTTGAGCTTGGCCTTCGACACCCGGCTGACGGTGGGTGTTAGGTAGGTGGACGCGGGCCCCCACTTCTCCGTGTAGAGATTGAAATGCTCGGTCTTCCCGAGGTAGATGCACTTCGCCGTTTCTCCAACAATCTGAGAGCGCAGCAGCGACGGCCATGATCGATACAAGTACCTGTGCTTCACGCTTCTTCCTTGCACCTTCTTTTCGCGATGGCCCAGAAGGCGACGTTTTTTGCCAGCCTCGAGAGGCAGGGGGACTGAGTGTACTCCTGTACGATGCCTTGGCCAAGCGTAGTGAAGCTTCTTTTTTATGCTCGACGACCAGTACCCGCGACCCTCAGGCGCGTAGACTCAGGTCATCCCTTGTAAGCTCGCCGTTGCGGTTAACCGAACTGCGGTTTGATGCCTAGTAGAAGCGCAAGACTCAGCACCATCCCGGCGCCGAGTAGACAGCCCGACATCTTGCCCAGCGCAGTCGTGATTGCCTCTCTCGATTCCTCCATTCCTCTCTCGCGCAGCCATTCGGCGATGCCCCCTTCGAAGAACCCGGCAACGGCATCAGTCAGGGCGTCCCCGATGACGCCCCCGGCGATCGCTCCCGCAACCCCGAACGCGAGCCCACCCCAAAGCGCCGGGATGACTAGGAGACCCGTATCAATCGCCCCAAACACCATATCGGGAACGGCTCCGGTCAAACGTCGCTTCGCGAGTAAGAGCCCGACGATAGGAATCAGCGCCAATCCCAGCACGATTGGACCAATTGGAAATTGCTGGCGAAGTGAAAGGACACCGACCAGGGCAACGGGAATCGAAATGATCGCGACGTACACGCCTTTTTTCATCATGGCATCATCCCCTTTATGTGCCGCTAGTAACCATGGCATTCTGATTTGGATTACTCTGCAGCCCTAAACGGCATCACTGAACAACTCGCATCACATGGGCATCGCCCTCGGGACGCGAAATTATCATGACGGCCATTCTCTGGCCGCCGCTTTTATGAGCTGCTCGCTAGCGAGCGCCAAGTGCTGCCTTGGCGATGATATAGGCACCAAGCAGCAATAGCGCAATGAAAAAGACTTGTCGGAAGTTGTGTTCGGAAAGCATGCCCCGAAGGGATTGCCCGCCGACCATGCCCACGGCAGCGGGTATTACTGCGGCAACAGACACGAGACCGTAGTGGGCTGTCAAAATGTTGTTGCCTTGGAGCGCCAATGCCAGTGAAAACGTCAAGGCTGTAAACAACATCCCCATGGCCTGAACAAGCATGTCGCGCGGCAGGCCGATCCCCTGCAGGAACATCAGACCGGGCACGACGAAGGAACCGGTCATCCCGGTGAGTATTCCGTTGATCGTCCCGAAGAGTAGTCCGGTCCAGAGCTCGCGTTGCGCCGAGATCGCGAGGCGGACACCCGCAAGACTAAGCGTCGAGTAGGCCACAAGAAGCCCACCAAGCAGACCCGAGAGGAGCGAGAGATCCACGCGGGTGAGGGCAATCGCGCCAAGCCAGACAGTCGCCGTTGCCATCAGGAGAAATGGCCAGATTCGCCGGAGGATGTGGCGGCCGTTGCCGCCGCCGACGGCCTGCCAGAGATTTGTCACGAATGAGGGAACGATCAGCAGCACCATGGCGGTGGTCAAATCGAATGCCACCGTCAACAGGCCCAAACTCAAAGTCGGCAGGCCGAGTCCGATAACACCCTTTACGGCGCCTGCAAGTAAAAATGTTCCGGCGATCACCGTGATCGTGTACAGATCAAACATGGTATCGCTCGACTGGGCTGGTGATAGACTTAACGCGAACCGGAGTGATCATGCGCGCGCCTTTGGGTTCCGCAGTGGGCAGTCCGCGTGGTGTTCATCGCCAAGCTCTGCCCAGGCATGCGCGACGGCGAACTCGACTCGGTGAAAGAACCGATCTTCCCCAAAGTGATCGACGAATCCGCTATGCTGGAGCAGATCTATGATCTGCTTCTTCACGCGCGCGAAGAGCATCTTGATGTCGGCCTCGTTCAGGCGCTCGGTCAGGCCAGCTAGCATTTCCTCCCCACTCGCATCCATTTGATTGATACCCTCGGCGTCGACGATGACGTAGCGCAAGCGCGGCTTCTTAGCCAGCCTGTCCATGATCTTTTGCTCGAAGTAGTAGGCGTTGCCGAAATACAGCGAGCCATCGAAGCGAAGAATCGAAATGTTCTCGCAAGTCTTAAGGTCGTGTACCTCAGCGTCCCGGAACGAACCGTCCGGGTGACGCGACTATACCGCCACGCGAGGGCGCATGGTCCTGTAAACGTGCAGGCCAAGAGACAGGATGATGCCAATCGCGATACCCCACTCTAGGTCCGGGGCAAGCACTAGCGTGAAAACCAGCGTGGTCAGAGCGACGATCGCGTCCGGGCGGTGCGTGCGCCAAAGATGCCTAAATGCCTGAATATTCACGAGCCCGATGACCGCCATCATGATGACGGCCGCCAAGGTCGCATGGGGCACGTAATAGAGCAGGGGCGTGAACCACAGGAGCGTCGCGGCCACTACTAGCCCCGTGACAACGGATGAAAAACCGGTTAGCGCCCCGGCTCGAATGTTGACAGCCGAGCGCGAGAACGAGCCGGATACGGCGTAGCTTTGAAAGAAGCTACCGAAGATGTTGCTCAGGCCTTGACCGATCAGCTCCTGGCTGGCGTCCAGGCGTTGCCGTGTACGTGCGGTCATCGCCTTGGCGACGGCATAGGCCTCGGCGAAGCCGATGAGAGCAATGACCAAGGCGATCGGCACTAACTGCAACAAGACACTTACACTCAGGCTGGGCGGCCGCAATGACGGTAGGCCCGGCGGTATGGTGGCGACCACGGTTCCGCCAGCGTGCATGACAAGCGCGCCGTTTTCCTCCATACGGACAAGTCGCCAAGTTTCCCCGTCGGTTTGCTTTGGCGCGCGACCTTTTAGATAGAACACGCCGGGTTGCTGCGTTTCCTCTGGCACGTAGTCGAAACGCAGCGTTCTCCATTCGCGCAGGTTGGCGGCGGATGTCTGCTTGCGCCTTTGTAGCTTGAGCCGGAGTAGGTCCACGTTGTGAAGCGCTGAGAGAGTACGATCATCGTCTTGGCCATATTGACTGAGACTCTCGGCATGGCGTCTTCGGGCTTCGACGAGGTCTTTGCCAAGATCATTGATTTCGCGCTTCAGCGCTAAGGTTTGCTGGGCAACCTCGTGCACCGCGATGCTCGAGAGCCGCGCCATCGTGGTAGTGCGCTCCTTTTCGTATTCGATGAGCCAGGCAATACTCGTGGTTGCCGCAACGGCGATGAGTATTGCCGGTAGCCTCGGTGCGATTCTTTGCGTAAGGACTATGAGCGCGAACGCTAGCACGGCTATGGCTAGGGTGGGCAAGTGTGTAGAGGTATAGGCAGCGACCAGCGTGTTCCATACTGTTTGATAATGCTGCGGGGTCTTTTCCACGACCACGCCAAAAATTTTGTCAAGCTGAGAGGTCGCGATAATGATCGCAGCCGCATTCGTGAAACCGAGCACGACTGGGTGTGCCAAAAAATTTACCATCGCACCCAGGCGCAATAAGCCCAGGGCGAGCTGAAACACGCCCACGATCAATGCCAGCAAGATCGCATAGGCGATATAAGCATCGCTGCCGGCGGTGGCGATGGGCTCAAGTCCAGCCGCGGTGAGCAGCGACACCATGGCGACCGGGCCGGTGGCGAGCTGCCGCGACGAACCGAAAAGGGCGGCGACGATAGGCGGTAGAAACGCGGCATAGAGGCCGTAATAAACGGGCAGGCCCGCCAGCTGCGCGTACGCCATGGACTGCGGGATCAATATGAGAGCCACCGTCAGGCCGGCGATCACATCGCTGCGCACACGCCGGGTGTTGCGGAGTTCCCCCGTCCATTGCAGGAACGGTAGGGCACGAGACAATCTGGAAGAGATCGCTTTAGTCCGAGGCATAAAAAAATACTATCGCAACAGCGGTCGCAAAGGGATTCCGTGGTACATCGTTCTTCTCATACAGCTGGGAGCCGATCGAGGTTCGGTCAACCGCGCTAGACTTGCCTCCAGGCTGTCTGGCTGTCGCCATGCGCACGCCGATGGGCTGCACCCGGCCCCGAATCGCATCTTGCCATGGACGACGCGAGCTGTGAAATGTTCTGACCGCATTACAGCTTCGTCGGATCTTATCGGCTCTATTGGTTTATTCAGGACAACGCGCGCGAGTCACCTTGGAAGAGATCCTGTCTGCACAGAGCAAAACAGCGCGTTGCGCCTCCGCCTGAATAGAGAATTTGAAAAGGGGCGCTCCGACAAATTTTCTGAACCCATTGGGCCTCATTTTTTTACGTATATGCCCAGCACCATGCCACGGGGCTGCACGGGCCTTAAACGATTGGGCGACGCTTTTCGCTCGGCTTTTGCCCATGGTCGGCATAGGTTGGACTTTATGGTCGCGAAACGAGGGTGGAATAGAAGTCTTCCTTTTCCTTGCATTGCTCCGCCTGATGCTGAGAATTCATTGATCGACTGATTAAGATCAATGCATGCGTCGCTAGGTTGTGTTAGCAATGTTCGGGTTTAGGCCCGAATGAGCGGAGAGGCCACAATGGCTATGAATGGGAAGGAAAAAGAGCTTGTTGCTGTTGCGATCTCGGTGGCGGCGGGCTGCAAGCCTTGCACCGACTATCACGTGAAGGCCGTGCGTAAGGTCGGCGCCTCCGATGATGAGATTAGACAGGCTGTTGCCGATGCGCTCGCTGTGCGTGAGAGCGCTACAGCAATCATGAAAGCTTATGCACTGGCGTATCTAGGCGAGTCTAAGCAGCAAGGAAACGCGAAACAGGCAGGGGCGACGCGCCGCCTCGAGGAGTTGGTGTCCATCGGTGCGGCTTTCGGCGTGAACTGCGTTTCCAACCTTGAGGAGCATCTCGCCACGGCCGAGGCTGTGGGTATTTCGCATGAAGACATCGTGAAAGTCATCAGACTGGCGGCGTACATAAAAAAGCGAGCGGCCGCGCATGTCGAACGACTCGCCGGGATGACGCAGGAGGCAGCCTAAGGAGTTATCGCTCGATAGACGCGCCAAACCCCGCGTCGACCATGGAGGTAGGAGCGTGTGTTTATTTTTCAGTCTTCTGCCAGCCACGCTCTGGGCCGTGCTGGGCTACTTTATTCTTTTTCCGTCAACCAAAAGCCATGGGACTGTTCAATTATTCGGTCGCGTCTTGGCCATGTGGGCGCCCATCATCGCCGCATCTTTCCCAGTGATGGGTGCTTACTAACCTTTGCTGGCCTTTGTCCTCTAGAAACCATGTTACAAGCAGTGCAGTCGGGCTAGACCTGTCATCAAACTAGGCCAATAGGAGGTTATCGATGATACAACATGCAGTGAGACAAGGTGGAGAAACATTCGCGCGAGACACTCAGGCAGCTCGAGACACGATGATCATGTGTCCGATGGCAAAGATGTGCATGGGGATGACGGAGAGACGACCCTTTGGCTTCCTGCTTATGGTGCCCGGCGTTCTGTTGATTGGGCTCGGCGTGCTGATTGTGATTGAGCCCAGAATCCTCGTTTGGCTGATCGCGATGGCGTCCATTCTCGGCGGCATCTTGGTCTTGATGATGGCCAGCTTCATCCGCAAAGTGGGCGCCCAGATGCGGATGTAGGAGTACCCGTTGGCTGTAGCGGGTATCGTGTCGTTTCCTATTGCCTCGCCGAGGTCTGTGGGGAGGAAAATGAATCTGCAGTTGAGCTCTTCAGGGTAGTTCGGCCATGATCACCGTGGTGCTCTACGCAGGGGCTACCATTGTCGTTTTGTAGGGCATCGCCCGCATGGCTGTTCCGACCCGTTGCGTGGGCGACGGCTTCTGCCGGGTTTCAGCCGACAACAAAGGCATTCTCCTCATCAAATGGCTGATGGAAGGCGTGTTACTGGTACTTATCGGCGTGCTTGTGGTGCTGGTGACAAGCCTGGCGCCGGAGGCAGTACAGCCGACAGCGATCGTTTATCGTGCCTGCGCGGCGGTACTTGTCGTCATGGCCGGCATCGGCGTGCGGATGGCCATGGCTCCGATGCAAGTGTGTCCACCCACCCGTGGGGGACGATCTCAGTGAGATAGGCACTGCTGTTGACGGATTTCAGCAACGGCGCTATTTGTGTTAGTTGTTCAACACCCGCGGCCAGCCTCGAATCACTCTCATTCCGCCTGGAAGTGTTAATACCACGACCAGCAGTCGCCTTGACTCGTGGCCGTATGTGGCCTAGTCCTATGAGTTAGGAGGAGTTGCCGCTTATCGACCGAAAGCTGCCGAATATCGGCAGAAATAGGGCCGAAGGGCGGTCCGCAGGGTAGCGCGTTCCGAACCTAAGGATCCTAAGGCCATGAATATTAATAATTTTCTTTGTCGGTGGCGGTGTTCACGTTTGGGTACGCTTCTTGCTCGTCTTTTCCGTGGGACCTAGGGACCAGGACGATAACAAGTGTGCCCCACCACTATCTTTGCGTGTAGATCGCGCAGAGCGAGCGCGGGTTTTACGCTGATTGAAATCGTTGTCGCGCTCGTAGTGATCGCCGTGCTGGCGGTCCTCGCGCTGCCTCGCTATCTCGACTACGCTGCCGCGGTCCGACTTGCGGGCCATGCGCAGTTTGTTCACGAAACGCTTAGACTTGCCCGAATCGAGGCAGTAACGCGCGAGTTGCCGGTCAGCATATGCGCGAGCACTGACGGCATCGGTTGCACGGGGACGCCCTGGGAGCAGGGCTGGCTTGTCTTCGTCGATGAGAACCTGCCAGGGATTATCGACGGCGGCGATGAGGTCCTGCGTGCGGTGCCGACTTATGAAGGCGGCGTGACACTGGATGTGACAATAAGCAAAGCCGGTGTCGATTACTTTCAGTTTGATCCCCACACCATCAGCGTCGTCAACTTAGACGAGTCCCGGCCCGACAACACACATGTCTACACCCGGTTGGCCTTGGGGTTGACGGGCGAGACGATCTTCGCGCTGCTGGGTATCGACGACGCGGTGGCGAAGAAGAAGGATCGCCGCCGCCAGAAGTACAAGCAAATGTGCACGAAGGCCGGCGCTGAGAAGAACCCGCACTGCATGGAACCGCTGGCCGTTCTCGAGTTCTGCCACGACGGCCGCAGCGGTGAGACAGGGAGCGCAGTTCGTGCCATACCTAGCGGTGAAGCGGTCACCGAAGAAATCGACTGCGAGTAGTCTAACGATTGCGCGGCCGCAACGGATAGGTTACTCTACGCGCGCGTGTAACTGGCGAGTGCGGGTGGAGACAACCACCGGGGAGCACGCAACCGTCATGCCGTTCGCCTGGGCACTCACAAGAGTGTGTGACCTCAACCTCAGGAGGATGGCATGCCTACCGATAGAGAGCTGCTTCAGCAATCCGATCCCGATATCTTTGATGCCTTGGCTGGTGAAGAAGAGCGCCAGCAGTATGGTATCGAGCTGATTCCTTCCGAGAACTATACGTACCCCGAAGTTTATTGCACTAACGGCAGCGTTTTTGCCAACAAGTACTCCGAGGGCTATCCCGGGCGGCGCTATTACGGCGGGCAGGAGTTCACTGATCGCATCGAGAGCCTGGCGATCGAACGCGCTAAGCAGTTGTTTCGCTGCGAGCACGCCAATGTCCAGCCGTTGAGCGGTTCGCCGATGAATCAAGCGGTGTACATGGCCGTTATGGAGCCGGGGGACACCGTATTGGCGATGGATCTGAGCCACGGTGGACATCTGACCCACGGCGCGCCGGTCTCCCATATGGGGAAGATCTTTAAGTTCGTGCGTTATAAGACCGACCCGACTACAGGCGACATCGATTTTGACCAGGTGATGGCGCTTGCACAAATGGCGCGCCCCAAGATCGTGTTGTGTGGCTATTCCTCGTACCCGGGCGATTATGATTATGCCGAATTCCGTAAAGTTGCCGATGCGGTCGGGGCGCTGGCCATGGCCGACGTATCGCATATCGGTGGCTTAATCGCAGGCGGGGCCATGCGCAATCCATTCGACGATGGCTTCGACATCGTGACGACAACCACACACAAGTCCTTGCGCGGGCCACGCGGCGGCATGATTCTATGCAAACAGGAGCATGCCAAGAAGATCGATCAGGCGGTCTTTCCGGGTTTGCAGGGCGGACCGCACATGAACGCGATTGCCGGGGTCGCGGTCGCTCTAGGGAAGGCACTGCAACCGGAGTTTCGGGTATACACACGGCAAGTGCTGAAAAACGCGGCTTTGCTGGCGGATACCCTGAAGCGTAATGGCTGCGAGCTGATTACGGGGGGTACGCGAAACCACATGATGGTCGTTGACACGACCGCGAGCTTTGGTATCGATGGCGCAGCAGCGGAAAAGACTTTGGGCGAGATCGCGATCACGGTTAACAAGCAGCTGATTCCGGATGATCCGCGTCCGCCGCTTCGCCCGAGTGGCATGCGTTTGGGAACGCCGGCAGCGACGACGCGCGGCATGGCGGAGGGGGAAATGCAGGAGTTGGCGGGCTGGATCTGCGCGGGCCTGCGGTCGCGCGGCGATGTGGAAGCGCTGACTTATATTGGGCGGCAAGTGCGCACGCTCTGTGAACGGTTTCCAGTGCCGGGGTTAACGGTTGGGCCGGTGCCCGACACCGTGGCGGGGCCGTTTTTGAGTCGCGGGGAGCGGCGCATGCACCGGCTGCACGAGCCGGTACGAGACGCTTCAACGGCGATTTAGGCCACGAAGTCCTGCACCCGGTTACCGCCTTTCAAATGTCAACGACCAGCCCATCATAAGCAGCTTCTTCGGGCACCTCGTCGGCATGGGCAAGCATCTCTTCGCTCATATGCGTAAGGACAATCCGTTTGGCGCCGAACTCGGCCTTGCGCTCGGCGATCGTGTAGTAATTGAGGTGCCACTTGATGGGTTTTTGGAAGAAGTAGGACTCGGCGATTAGCAGGTCGGCGTCTTGGCCGATCTTGGCCATCTCTTCGGTGAACTCCCCATCGCCTGTGTAGGAGACCACTTTTCCGCCGACCTCGACGCGAAGCGCCATTGGATTGGTCTGCCAAGTGTGGCGGGCGGGTTGCGGCGTGACCACCATGTCGAGCACTTTGTTCGGCTGTCCGAGCTCGAGCTCGACGTAGGCGAGCCGAAACTTGGGCGTCATCACGTGCATACCGGGAAACAACGCCTCGGCGATCTCGTGCATCCGCGACTGCGTGTCTTTGGGTCCGGCAATGGTGAGCGGACGCGTCCGCTTTGCCCCGAGCATCGCGTCCATGAGCATGAAGGGGACGCCGGCGCAATGGTCGCCATGCAAATGGGTGAGCAGCACGGCGTCGATACTGTTGTGCTCGATACCTTGCTGCCTGAGGGCGATTAGCGAAGACGCACCGAAATCGATGGCAAAACGGACCCCGGGGCCATCGACAAGGATGCACGTCTGAAAACGCCCACCGCTGCCAAAGGAGTCGCCGGAGCCGACGAACCGCACGCTGACGGTCATGTGCTCTCGTTGTTCATTATGTTTCTCTGTCGATCATATTATGTTCTGCTCGCGCAAGCGCTGGATTTCTGAATCACCGACGCCAAGCAGCTCTTGTAACACGCTCTCGGTATGTTGACCCATCATTGGCGGCGGGTGTCGATAGGTCACTGGTGTTGCCGAAAGCTTGATGGGATCGCCGACCAAGCGTACCTCGCTGTTCGTCGCAGGGTGCGGCATGGTGATTTGCATTTGTCGATGCTTGACCTGCGGATCCGCGAACACTTGATCGATGGTGTTGACCGGCGCACACGGTACCCCCGCTTGGTCGAGTCGCTGCAGCCAGTAGCGGGTAGGATGCTGGCGTGAAATCTGCGATAGGGTCTCTATGAGTGCGTCGCGGTTACGGACGCGGTCAGGGTTTGTCAGGTAACGCGGGTCATTGGCGAGCTCGGGCACGCCGGCGGCCTCGCAATAACGTCGAAACTGCGCATTGTTGGCTGCGCCGAGAATGAAATGCCCGTCAGCGGCAGGAAACACTTGATAGGGCACAGTGTTCGGGTGTGCCGTGCCGAGACGTTTGGGAATCTCGCCCGACGTCAGGTAATTGAGAGCGACGTTGTAAAGCCATGCCACCTGCGTGTCGAGCAAGCCGAGATCGATGTGCTGGCCAACACCATGGTTGTCGCGGTGGTGCAAGGCAGCCAGAATGGCGACTGTCGCATACATGCCGGTCATGATGTCGTTGATCGCCACCGGCACCTTGGACGGCGGTGCGTCCGGCTCCCCGGTGATGCTCATAATGCCGCCGGTCCCCTGGGCCATCATGTCGTAGCCAGGCCGGTGGGCATAAGGCCCAGTCTGACCAAAACCTGTAACTGAGCAATAGACGAGTTTGGGGAACTCGTCCTTGAGCTGCTCGTAGGCCAGGCCGTACTTGTACAGGCCGCCAACCTTGAAGTTTTCGATAAGTACATCGCAATGTGCCAGTAGGCGTTTGCAAAGTAGCGTCCCTTCAGGCTGGCCGATATCAAGCGTCACTGAGCGCTTGTTGCGATTGGTGCTTAAGTAATACGCGCTCTCGCTCGTATCCTGGCCTTTGTCATCTTTCAGGAAAGGCGGTCCCCAGGCGCGTGTTTCATCGCCGACGCCAGGACGTTCGATTTTGATTACATCGGCGCCGAGGTCACCGAGTAATTGCGTGCACACTGGCCCTGCCAAGACGCGAGTGAGATCCAAAACGCGAACGTCTGTAAGACTACCGGCATTTTCCGACACTGTTCTGCGTTCCTCCGCTGCGGCGGCCTCGTTCACGGACCGTGTCAAATCAACCAACCGTATGTGAGACCTGCCAGCAACGCGCCGAGGAAGGCAAAGCCCAGGTAGGCGATAAAGACCGGAAGCCGGGCAAGCGCATAGACAGCAATCGCTGCAGGGATACTGCTCACGCCGCCCGCGAGCAAGAACGCCATGCCGGCCCCCGGTGCCATACCCTGCTCAATCAGGCCCGCGACCAGGGGCAATGCGGCATAGCCGTTGAGATAGGCGGGGATACCCACAAGCGTTGCACCCACAACTTGCAGCAGCCCCGCTTCGCCGACGGCACGAGCGACCATGTCCGCAGGCACGTAGGCGAGCATCAGGCTCTCAAGCACAAAGGCGAGCAGGAGCCATTTTCCGAGGAAGAGGAGATTTTTTCGCGCTGACGTCGTGAAGCTCGAGCGGCGATCGGGGTCATGCCAGAATTGCCAAGTAATTTCCTTAGGCGCACGGATCTTGCCGCCCGCACAGCCGCCATCACCGACACCCGGGCGCAGTGGCGCGCCAAACCGCCCAGTGCGTTGTAGCGCCAGTACACCGAAACCGCCGAGCATCCCTATTACGAATGCGGCCAGTGTTTTGGCGATTGCGAACGGCGTTCCGAGCACCGCCGCGGTCAGGACAAACATGGATGGGTCCATCAGCGGCGAGGCTAGCCAGAAAGCCATCACAGGTGCCAGCGGCACACCCATGGCGAGCAGGGCGGCGATCAGCGGGATAACGCCACACGAGCAAAAGGGCGATAACGCACCCATGCCGGCGGCCAAGACGATCATCGCGCTCGTCCGACCGGTGAACGCACGGGCAATCAAATTATCGGCGCCACTGGCGGCGGCGTACGCCGCTAAGGCGACAGAGAGAAGGAGAAAGGGCAGAACGCCGGTGAAGGCATCGAGGGTGAAGAGGAAAGAACGCTCCGCCTGCTGCGGCGCCAATAGCAGCAGCGCGGCGAAGATGGCCACGACCGCCGTCCAGGCGCGATCGAGCGCGAGCACTGTCTTTGGAGCGGCAAGCACCGCCAGACGCGATAGCATAGGGTTACCTCTTTAGGCCGATGCTTAATCCGAACAGGAAAGAATCAGGCGGCATCGGACTCACGCGTACGGCCGACGCCGGCGCAGCACTGATCTTTCAAATAGGCCACCAGGCCATTTACGACTTCGTAATTTGCCGTGCACATCACTTCGCGCCCCTGCCGTTCCTGCAGCACCAACTCGGCGCGTGCCAATGTCGACAGGTGATGCGCCAGCGTGGATGCGGGCATCTGCAGGAGGCGCTGCAGGTCACTAATGTTGAGCCCCTGTGGACCCGCGCGAACGAGGATCCTGAAAAGCCGCAGCCGCTGCCGGTTACCGAGTGCGGCCAGACCCTGTGCTGCTCGGTCCTCGGCCATTGCTTGCGTTCTAGCCATGCAGAAACTATATAACTAGTTTTATAGTTATGTCAACCGGTGGCGTGAGGGAAAGTCGACGTCAAGGTCTAAGCGCCGCACAGGGGCTCGGCATCAGGCAATGCCGCTTGAGGTCGGCGCGCGCGGTTTCGCCGGCGCTATCACGAAGACGCACAGCACCGCGGCAATCCGCAGTCTATACTTTGGGCTATGGGAGCTTTATTGAAGGACGGATGGTGACAAGAAGGATGGCTGCGAAAAACAAAGGCGAACGCCGTAGGAAAACTCAGCGCGTCACGACAGATCGTCGTCGCGACAAATCGCGTTGGGATGTACACAAGCCCGATCGCCGCAAAGACTTTGGGCGGCGCAAAGAAGACAAGCTCTGGGAACGACTTGTCGACAAGCCCGACTGACTCACGCTCGCGTCGAAACCTCTGTTTAACTCGTGCGCTGTTGCGGCGTCGTCCGAAAACGCTTGCACGGACACCCGTAGTCCTATAAAAAACAGCAGTTCCTAACATTGGGCAAACTGGCCTCGCGTCTCGAGCGATTTGCGACCTTGCCAGGCGTCGTGCGTGCGGGTCGGTTGCATCCGCGCTTTTTCCTTACCGTTTTCTTTACCGTCACATAGCCATAGTGCTTGAGGATAGCGCCATGTACATTCCCCGGCTGTTCAACCAGAGCGATATCAAGGCCATGTACGACCTGATAGAAGCGTACGCACTGGGGATTCTGATTACGGAGCTGAGCGGCCGGCTGCAGGCCACACACGTGCCCGTTGTGCTTGATCGCGACCACGGGCCTCAAGGGGGACTGCATTTCCATCTGGCGCGGGCCAATCCGATGAGTGCGGCTCTCGACGGCGCACGCGAGGCACTCATGATCTTCAGCGGTCCGGAGACTTATGTCTCGCCCGACTGGTACTGCAGCCCGCATCAGGTACCGACGTGGAACTACGCGGCTGTGCACGTGTACGGTAAACCGACGTCTCTGGACGATGCAGAGTTGTGTCGTCAGCTGGACGATTTGAGCGCCTCTCAGGAAAGCAAGCTTCCCAAAACCCCATGGACAACGGCCAAGCTGCCGCAGGAGCACTACGCCAGGAGGCGCCGCGCGGTTGCCGGTTTCGCCATGCCGATCGAGCAGATCGAAGGCAAGTGGAAGATGAATCAGGACCGTGAAGCGAGCGACCGCGAGGGCGTGATCAGCGAGCTCAAACAGCTCGGTGGCGATAGCCGGTTAGCGGTGGCGAAGATCATGATGGGGCTCCGCAGCTAGCCCGAAAATTCGTTCCCGGAATACTCATCGGCACAAGCGAATTGTCCTCGCACCGTCGAGTTGTGGAAGACCAGCGCCAGATTCGTGCCTACAAAACTACAAGCCTTGTTATTTGACGTGGACGGGACCCTGGCCGAGACGGAAGAGGCGCACCGTCGGGCTTTTAATGCGAGCTTCAAGGCCGCTGGCCTCGACTGGCATTGGGATCCGACTCTCTACGCGCAGCTCTTGGCTGTGGCTGGCGGGCGCGAACGTATCGGCCACTATGTCGCCACGCGGCGGCCCGAACTGCTCACAGAAACGGATCTCGACAGGCGCATCGTTGCGCTGCACGCGGACAAGACGCGGCGCTACGCAGAGATGGTGGCGGCCGGTGCCGTTCAGCTGCGCAGCGGGGTGGCACGTCTGCTAAGGGAAGTGCGGGCGGCCGGTCTGCGACTCGCTATCACCACTACGACCAGCCGGGCGAACGTAGACGTGTTGTTGCAGGTAAGTCTCGGCGCGGGCAGCGTTGGCTGGTTCGAGGTGATCGGCGCGGGTGCAGACGTTTCCGCGAAGAAGCCGGCAGCGGATATCTACCAATGGGTGCTCGAGCGCCTCGGGCTGGAGGCGGACGCTTGTCTCGCCATCGAAGACTCCGAGAGCGGCCTGCATGCCGCCTTGGGCGCCGGGGTTGCCACAGTGATCACGCCGAGCGCCTATACCGTCGGACAGGACTTCAGTGCCGCGGTGGCGGTGGTAAGCGACCTGGGCGAACCGGGAAAACCGTTTCGAGTTTTGCAAGGCTGCACCTATGGCGACGACTGTGTAAACGTGGCTTTGTTGCGTCGTTGGCACGCGGCGGCCTATCCGCTTGGCCCCGCCGCGAGGGCGACGTAAGGACGGACGCTCGGTGTGGCGAGGAGCTTTTGGCGATCAGCGCTCGAGTTTGTCAAGATTGGTGTGGTGCAGCTCCTTGCCTTCGACCCGGTAGATAATGTACTCGAAAACGTTCTTGGCGGGATCACCGATGCGCTCGAGCGCGCGTGCGCACCAGATCAAGTCGATCCCACGCGAGATCGTGCGCGGGTCTTCCATCATGAACGTGAAGAGCTCATTACCGTACGTCGACATCGCCTAATCGGTGCGAGAGTGTCTAGCGAGTAGCAATTCCAAGCGCCCGATGAGCGCTCTCGCAATGTACGCGTCAAAGCGTCGCCCGATCCATAAGCAAGACAGGCCTGGTCGGTTTCCCAAGCATCGTCCTTATCAGTACAATAATTCGTTGTAACGGCGCACTGCGAGAGCGCTGAGAGGACGGCAATATGAAACTGTTACGGGGATTGTTGGCGGTATTAGTGGCGCTAGCGCCAATGACGGGCGTTGCCGGGCTGAATATCAGCTCGAGCCATAATCCATCGGCACCGTTTGCCAGTATGAAAACCTATGCCTGGGCAGCGCATGAAATGCAGGATCCCGCCATCGCGAGTTTCGACGAAGAGTTTGTGCAAGCGCGCGTGCTTGAGGCGGTCAACCGCGGGTTAGCCGCCAAGGGATTTCAGCAACAAAACGACAAACCCGATCTCCTCATCCATTGGTCGGCGCTGGTCGGAGCGAGGCTCGCTGTCACGCGCGGTGAGCCCATGAGGGACCTTGCGCTTGGGGGTATCCAGCCGAGCGTGGCGGTGGGGCCTCCTCCGCGGGCGGCAGTCCAAGATGTCGACGTGGGCACGTTGATACTGACTTTCGTCGATGCGCGCACCGAGAAGGTCGTGTGGCGGGGGTTTGCCGAGGAAGCCTTCAATTTCAACTGGAGCGACGAGAAGAAAAGCGCGAGGATCCAGCGGGCCGTGCGTCGGCTGCTCGATCTGTTCCCGCCGCCGCCCCAAGACACGGGCCACGTCGGGCCTGATGGTTCCTAGGCCCCCGTTTTCTATTGGAGTTTCTGGCAAAAAGGGGCAGACTAGGCTTGAGTCGAAAATAAGTGCTCAATGAAGGTCCGACGCCGGCGAGGCCGGGTCGCAGACCGACGCGCGGGGGTGATTGATGCATAAGCGGCTGTCGCCTGTCCACACCGTTGGCATTCACTCCTTATCTTTTCTTCTATTGGCCACGGCGTTGCTAAGCTGCTCGGACTCGGAGCAGGGATCCCGCACCGCCGTCGTATCGAAGGCGGCATCGGATCTGACGAGAAACCCTGTGGCCGACGCGCCGAGGCAAGCGGTCAGTCCCACCGAGGCGCTGCTGGCCGCTGCGACGCGGGGCGATGTCGAGACAGTCAAGCTATTGCTGGAAGCGGGGGTGCGTGCCGATGTGCGGGATGCCGATGACGCGACTGCTCTTTTGCTCGCCGCCCGCGCAGGGCATGGCGACATCGTGGCGCGGCTGCTGGACGCACAGGCTAATATCGACGCAACGGATCGGCATGGGATGACGCCGCTCATGGCAGCTGCGAGCGCCGGCCATCTCGATGTAGCGCGCGTGCTGGTCGCGGCCGGCGCGGGTGTTTCCGCGCACGACCGCATGGGTTTGACGGCATTGATGTGGGCAGAGAAAAACGGCCACGTGCAAATCGAGACATTGCTGACCCCCAAGGGACTGTCTCCCGAGAATGCGCGCGTTGCGCGCCTACAGCGTTTCTTGATCGAGCTTGGCCATGATCCCGGCCCCGTCGATGGGCTGTACGGACCGCAGACGGCGACGGCGGTGAGGGACTACCAGCGGCAGGCGCAATTACCGATCACTGGCCTGGTGAGTGAGGAACTGATGGACCACGCCCGGCAATCGTTACGTGAGCGAAGGCTCGCGCACGGCCAAGCCGGGCACGGCGGTTAATCTGCTGAGCGCCATCGCTCTTGCCGATAAATAGCCAGGTCGCGCAAGCTGTAGGACGCAGATGGTGTCCTCGGCAGACCTCACATCTCTGCCCAGGGCAATGAATCGCATTCACGACGCGCAAGGCATTTCCGCCTTGGTAGATTTATCGTGGAATTGGTAAATTAGCCAGCCGGATGATGGAAAAGAAGACACAATTTAACATCTGGTACATCCTGATTGCCCTGTTCGCGATTCTGTTGTTTCAGAATTGGTGGATAGCGAGTAGGCAGGTCGAAGTCATTCCCTATAGCCAGTTCGAAGAGTTGCTCAAGGCAGGCGAGATCGAGGAAGTTTACGTGCGCCAAGACCGCCTTGAAGGGAAGCTCAGGAAGCCCATCGAGGGGCGCGAGCGTTTCGCCACCACGCGTGTGGAGCCACAACTTGCCGAGCGTCTCAGCCAGTACGACGTCAAGTTCACCGGCGTGGTGGAGAGCACCTTCCTGCGTGATCTGTTGTCCTGGGTGCTGCCGGTGCTGTTTTTCTTCGCGCTGTGGATGTTCCTGATTCGCCGCATGGCGGAGAAGCAGGGTTTCGGTGGCCTCATGAGCGTGGGCAAGAGCAAGGCCAAGATCTATGTCGAGAAGGACACCAAGGTCACTTTCGACGACGTTGCCGGCGTCGATGAGGCCAAGGACGAGCTACGGGAGATCGTCGAGTTCCTCAAAGAGCCGAAGTCCTACGGCCGTCTCGGCGCGCGCATCCCAAAAGGCGTGCTCTTAGTCGGTCCGCCGGGCACAGGTAAGACGCTGCTGGCGCGCGCTGTTGCAGGGGAGGCGGGCGTCCCGTTCTTTTCCATCAGCGGTTCGGAATTTGTCGAGATGTTCGTCGGCGTGGGTGCCGCGCGCGTGCGCGACTTGTTCGAGCAGGCGCGCAAGTCCGCACCGGCGATCATTTTCATCGATGAGCTGGATGCGTTGGGCCGTGCCCGCGGGCTTGGCCCGCTCAGTGGTGGCCATGACGAGAAGGAGCAGACACTCAATCAATTACTCTCAGAGCTCGACGGATTTGACCCGCAGACAGGTATCGTGCTGCTCGCAGCGACCAATCGCCCAGAGATCCTCGATCCGGCGTTGCTGCGCGCAGGGCGCTTTGATCGCCAGGTGCTGGTCGACAGGCCGGACAAGATTGGACGCATCGCGATCCTCAAGGTACACATGAAGAAAGTGCAGCTGGCGGAAGACGTGGATCCAGAAAAGGTTGCGGCAATGACGCCCGGATTTTCGGGCGCGGACCTTGCCAATTTGGTCAACGAAGCCGCGTTGCTCGCAACCCGACGCAAGGCGGCGGCGGTGACCTCGGCGGACTTTACCTCAGCGATCGAGCGTATCGTGGCGGGCCTTGAAAAAAAGAATCGCCTGCTGAATCCTCACGAGCGAAAAGTTGTCGCCTACCATGAGATGGGGCACGCGCTCGTCGCCATGGCCCTGCCCGGGACAGATCCGGTGCACAAGATTTCTATCATCCCGCGGGGTATCGGGGCGCTTGGCTACACGATTCAGCGCCCGACCGAGGACCGCTATCTCATGACCCGGACAGAGCTCGAGAACAAGATGGCTGTCTTACTGGGCGGGCGTTCAGCGGAAATACTCGTGTTCGGCGAGATCTCGACCGGTGCGGCCGATGATCTAGACAGGGCGACCGATGTCGCCCGCAGCATGGTCACGCGTTTTGGCATGGCCGAGAAGCTTGGGCAGATGACCTATGAGGAAAGCCGTCAGGGTTTCCTGGGCCAGCCCATGCCCGGGATGACTCAGCGTACCTATAGTGAGGAAACGGCGCGCGAGATCGATTGCGCCGTGCGCGAGCTTACGGATCGCGCACGCGAGCGGGCGCTGGAGATCCTCCGCACCTACCGCGACAAGCTCGAACGTGGAGCGACTCTCTTACTAGAGAAAGAGACTCTCCACGAAGACGAGTTGGCCCAGCTCGCGCCATCGCTTGAGCACAGACAGCCCCAGACGGTCGCGCAGACCTGAGGGGCGGGGCGGCTAACGTTGCAAATTGTGAAATGCCATCTCGAGACCGCCGCATGAATTCCGGCGAGCTACACGGGGAGTTGCGCGCCGCCGTACGCGGTTTGTGTCAGCGCTTTTCGGGCGAGTATTGGCGCGAGGTCGATCGCGAGCGCGCGTACCCGGAGGCGTTCGTCAAGGCGCTGACCGAGGCGGGATGGTTGGCCGCCTTGATTCCCGAGCAGTACGGCGGTTCGGGCCTCGGCGTCGCCGAGGCCTCGATCATTCTCGAGGAGATTCACCATTGCGGCGGCAACGCCGGGGCCTGTCATGCGCAGATGTACATCATGGGCACGTTGCTGCGCCACGGTTCGGAGGCGCAAAAGAAGCATTACCTGCCACGCATCGCCACGGGCGAGTTGCGCCTCCAGGCTTTCGGCGTGACCGAGCCGACGACGGGGTCCGACACCACCAAACTCAAGACCACCGCCGTGCGCCGGGGTGACCGCTATGTCGTCAACGGGCAGAAGGTCTTTACTTCGCGTGTGCAGCAGTCGGACATCATGTTGCTGCTCGCGCGCACGACACCGTTAGATCAAGTGAAGAAAAAATCCGAAGGCCTGTCGGTATTTCTGGTCGATCTGCACGACGCCAAGGGCCTCACGGTAACCCCGATCGACACCATGATGAATCATTCGACTAACCAGTTATTTTTCGATGACCTCGAAGTACCGGCGGAGAATCTGATCGGCGAAGAGGGTAAAGGCTTCCGTTACATCCTCGACGGCATGAATGCCGAGCGTATCTTGATTGCGGCCGAGTGCGTCGGCGATGGCTATTGGTTCATCGAGCGGGCGAAGAACTATGCCAAGGACCGCGTGGTGTTTGATCGACCGATCGGCCAGAACCAGGGGATTCAATTCCCCATTGCGCGCGCCTATGTCAACGTCGAAGCGTCAAACCTCATGCGTTTTCATGCCGCCGAGTTGTTCGATGCCGGCCAAGCATGCGGCGCGCAGGCGAACATGGCGAAGTTGCTTGCCGCCGATGCATCCTGGGAGGCCGCTAACGTGGCGGTGCAAACGCACGGCGGCTACGGCTTTGCGGCCGAGTATGACGTGGAGCGTAAGTTCCGCGAGACGCGCTTGTATCAGGTGGCGCCGATCTCAACCAACCTGATCTTATCCTACATTGCCGAGCACGTGCTCGGTTTGCCGCGCTCGTATTAAGTAGAACCTATCTCAAAATGCCCAACCGCCGCTGGCGCTCTGGAACAAACGCAAAGGTCGCAAAGGCGCCGAGGACGCGCAGAAAAGCAAAAATGCTTTATTTCAAGCATCCTCTGCGTTTTAGCATTCTTTGCGTTCCTTAGCGTGAAGGGTGGCTGAACAATTTTCAATTTCGAGACCGCTTTTAAGCACACTCAGCGTTTGCGTCCGCGCAAACCGAAGTCTGAGTCGAGTGGATCGAGCGCCAGCAGGTGGCGACGCACCCAATCGAGGGCCACCTGCGAAGTGAGCAACTTGATCCAATCGCGGTTACCCCACAAGCGATACAGTCGCGAACGAACTTGTTCGGGGCCCAAGCCCTCGGCGGCGAGCCCGATGGCCACCGTGCCGACGGGTTTTTCCGGGGTTCCACCCTCTGGGCCGGCGATACCGGTGGTGGCGATGCCGAGATCGGCGCCGGTCGCCTGGCGGATACCGAGCGCCATCTCGCGCACGGTCTTCTCGCTGACGGCACCATGGTCGGCAAGCGTCGCGTGCTTCACGCCGAGCAGGCGTTCCTTCAGCGCGTTGCTGTAGGCGATGACGCCACCGACGAAGTAGGCGCTGCTGCCAGGCACGTTAGTGACGCGATGCCCCAGCAGCCCGCCGCTGCAAGACTCGGCCACCGCCAGGGTCTGGCCACGCTGGCGCAGCAGTTGTCCCACCACCTCTTCCATGGTGGTCTCCCCCTCGGCGATCACTGCCGGGCCAAGGCGTGAACGGACGATCTCAGCGAGCTCGTCCAGTTTGCGCTCGACGTCGGCGCGCTTGCCGGTCACGCTCACGCGCACCGAGACTTGCGGGAAGCTTGCCCGAAACGACAATCGGCCTGCGCTGGGATCGATAGCCCCCGCCAGGGCCTCATCCATCGCCGACTCGCTCATGCCAAAGGTCTGGAACGTGCGTGACAGCGTGCAGGCTTCGGGCGGTAGCCGTTGCGACAGCCATGGGATCACCTGATCGTCGAGCATCGCTTTCATTTCCCGCGGTACGCCGGGCAATACCAAGCCCGTGGGCCGGCGCCCGTTGACCGGCATGACCAGCCGATAGCCGGACGCCGTGCCGAGTTTGTTCGGGATGATCTCGGCACCCACAGGGAATAGTGCCTGTTTAAGGTTATTTTCCGCCATAGGGCGGCCGATCTTGCGAAAATGTTGGCGGATCCGTTCGGCCTCTGCTTCATCGAGGCGCAGCTCGACGCCAGCGACCCGGGCCACCGTCTCGGTCGTCAGGTCGTCCGCAGTGGGGCCTAGACCACCGGTGGAAATCACCACCTCGGCGTGGGTCAGCGACTGTTGCCAGGCCCAGGCAATGTGCTCGGGGTAATCGCCCACGGTGATGACTGAGCGGACGGCAACACCGATGCCGGCAAGCCGGCCGGAAATGTAGCTCGCGTTCGTGTCGACGGTGCGACCGACAACGAGCTCATCGCCGGTGGAGATAATGGCCGCCGCCAAGTCTGCTGCAGTTCTGGTCACAATTATGCGTGCTTGATCGCCGAGAGACCGCTCAGCTCTTGGATGCTGAGTATGAAACGCCGTTGCACCAGCGTCACGCGCCGTTCGCCGATAACGGGGATAAAGGCGGGCGCTGCGTTCAAATAGTCGAGCAAACGCGCTTTTTCCTCGGGCATGAGGTAGCGAATCCAGCCATCCACGGCCTCTCCCTGACGCAGCGCTATGCGTACTTGTTGTTCACGTGCCACGCCGCTCTCAATCCCCTCGGGGCGCTCATGTCCGCTTGCCAATTGCACGCTCACAATCGCCGATTTGTTCAACAAGGTCTCGTGACGGCCGGCTAGGGGCAAAAATTGCTCTGCCTCGTCGTTGAGCCGATCGAGCAAACGGCCCGGTTGACCGTCAGGACCGATGGCGGGTACGTAGAGACCTCCTTCTACGGTGCGCCCATTCTCGAGCGTCACGCGCACGGCAACCATGCGCTGAGGGGTACGTAAGGTCTTCACTGGCTACGGGAATCCGGCGCGGCATCAAAACGAGCAGCAGTCTAGCATGGCGCTCGCTGGCGTTGAACGATATGGCCGGCGTGGGAATTCAGGATGCGACAGGCATCCTTGGGCTGAGCGGTGCGTGGAGAACTAGGCCACGTTTCGAAGTTTTTTCCTGAGGGCGGCTTGCAGGGCGGGACAACACCCGCTTGCGTGCCAAGACAGGTCGCTGAGTGAGCTGCCTGTCACCACGACGCGCCCGGCGGAGCCGTGGTCCGGACAGCGCACGGTGCCGGCGCGTTTACGCACCGAATGATGAATGGTCCTCAGCAACGACTTGCTGACGATATGCTTGAGCTTGCCGGGGTCGATCTCCATGCCGTTGATCTCAAAGCAGACCTCGAATGCCCCGTGACCGCAGGCTGCGCGATCCGCTGCCTGTCCGGCTGCCGCGCCGCTGCCCAGGTGCGGGTCGGTAATGGCCTCGCACGCGTCGCACGGTGCCGCCTGCCATTGGCCGATGAGAACGCGCCAATCTGCTACGAGCGGTTGGAGCCGCGTCCACAGACGGGCGCCGAGATAGGTGAGTCCTATCGCGGTGAACAGAATTATCAGGTCGGCGATGACGTACATAAACTCACTGCTGTGTCGGCCCAGCTCGGAAGGCCCTGGCCCCGCTGTACAATGGCACATTTCATGCCAAGCCCTCTGAACCGGAAATAGCAATACTTTTCAGTTACTTACGGCATCGCTCACGGGATGAGCGGTCGAGATCGGGCGAAAAACGGCTCCGGCATGCCTGCTTTTGGCGGCACCGGTGGGCCCGGCAACAGAAACGGGTGCGCGCGACCGCCCCGTCGATCCACGGCAGTCACGGGGATGACGCGAAGCGCCCACTGGCGCGCGTCGGCCAGGGGATGGTTCGGTCCAGGCAGGCCATGCTAGGCGGGTGCCCGGCAAGCTGTGGAATTGGCCGTGAGTTGCAGTGAGAGCGAATGACGCGAGACTCGAACGGGCGGGTGTAGCGCAAGCTCAGCCGCTAAAAACCGCCGCTGGTCGCCGGCGTTACACAGACCGCGCACCGCTTGTCTGTCTGTGGCCGGCGACTGTCTGAACTCGCTGTCGCGCTCGTGCGGGCTATGCAATATTTCTAGTGACGTAAAAGTACCCATGGAGGGGTCGTCTTGGAGGATGTCCGACGTTTGGCTCGGGCCCAGTTCGCGCAATCCGAGCACCAGTCTTTCCCACCCCATTCAAAGAGCTTGGCTGGGCCCGTCGTTGACGGCCGGGAGGCGGCGTAGCCGCGGCCGCATGGGTATTTACGACAAGACCTGTCCTCGCTGCATGGCCAGCAACACCGCTACGACACTGCGGTGCACCTGCGGCTACCGGTTCGACATTCCCGACATCGGCGAGGAGCGCGCGGCCACCGTTCAGCAGTTAGCTGTCGAAGAAAAGCTGTTCGCCGAGTATCTGGAGGCGCGCGCTGCGCAGGCGGTCGAGGCCGCAACGGTGGCTGCACGCGCCGCTGAGCTGGATCCGGAGAGCGAGCGCAAAGCCGTAGAGGCAGTGCGTGCACAACAACAGGCCGAAAAGGTGGCGGCCGAGCTGGCGGCGCAGCGTATCAAGGCGGCACAGGCCGCGCATGCTGCGGGACCGCACGCCGACTTACCCGTTTGGCCGCCACCGAGTGCGCCGCCACCCACGCGTCCATCCAGCCCGCCGCGAAACGGCCACTCGCGCGCGTCGTTAAGGATGAGCCCACAACGGGTGGTGACAAAGCTGCCGCCACCGCAGACAGCGCGTAAGCCGGCGGCGCGTGAAGTCCGTCTTTTCCGGGAGCCCCACACGCGACTACCCCCCCAGAGCGCACCCGCGACCGTCGGCAGTCGACCGCTCGCTGCACCAAAAACCACGATCGCACGAGTGCCCACACCTGTTGCGCAGCCGCGTCCCCCCGCCGGGGCAAAGAGGCCGAACGCCTTGATGAGAGAGCCTCTCAGCCCCGTCGCGCGGAAACGGCCGGTCCGTGCGGGTCCGACCTGGCAGGCGATGGTGACGGCGACTGTTTCCCAAGCCGCTAAACAGGCCGCGGGGGCGGCGGCACGCGGTGCCCGCAAGGCGGCGAAGCGGGTCGCCACGGCCACGGCGCGCACAGCCACACAAGCGGCTAAACACGTGGCACGCACGACAGCCTATACCGCGCGCAAGGCCATCGAGGCGGCCCGCGAGCGGCGTGACAGCAAGCGCGCAACTGTGAGAGTCATCCCTGTGCTCACGGACGCCGTCGACGCCCCGGGCCGACCCATTGCGAAAAAGCTGACAGCGCCGCGGGCGCCGGCAGCCCGGCGAGGGGCAAGGGCGCAAGCCGTGTTGTCCCCGCCAGCGACTCAGCCGGCAACGCGCCCGTCGAATTCGCAAACCGCGGTGGCGAGCACCACTGAAGTCAAACAACAGGCGCAGCCAAGCGAGGTGTTCCGCCGGACCCAGGCGACGAAGATCGAGCGGGCTGTGGAGGCTGTTCGCGCGCTCGAGCAGGAAAAAGCGACCGTCGAGTGCGCCCTATGCTCGGCGACTCTTTCGGCCGATGCCGAGCGCTGTCTGTGCGGCTGGGAAGTACCGAATCATGTGCGCGACATTCCGGCGCTCGGCCCAGCGCGTGGCCCGAATGGACGCAAAGTCGATGGTAACGAGCTGACAGTGGTATTCCAGCGTATCGAATGTCCGTTGTGCACGTCCCAACTTGCACCGAACGCGCTGCGTTGCAAGTGTGGGTGGAGGATTCCGGAGGGTATGAACGAACTGCCGCCCGTGTCGCTCACTGCGGACGAGCTGTCGTTGCTATCTTTTGGTCCTCAGGTCGACACCTCCACCAAGCCCCGTTGATTGCACTGACTCGCGGTGGCACACGCCTACATCGGATTAAGCCGAAGCCAATTGTAACGATCGCCACTGCGCACCGTGATATCTAAGAGGTTGGCACCGCGCAAAACCGTGAGCCGCACGTCGATGCCCGCCTTACCCAACGCCCAAAGCTTACGGTAGAAGTCCTCGATCGTCGTCACCGGCTTGCCGGCAAGCTCGAGGATTAGGTCATTCGCCCGGATGCCGGCACGCGCAGCGGGCCCCGTGTCCGCGACGCGTGTGACGAATACGTGCCCGCGGTACTGTTCACTATAGACACCAAGCCAGGGCCGTGGCGGGGCTGTCGAGCGCCCGTTGGCAAGCATGTCTTTGAGGATGGGTTTGAGCGTGTCGATGGGTACGAACATGTTCCCTGGCACCGCCCGGTCGCCGCCCATCGCATCGCCTACCACCAGTGAGCCGATGCCGAGTAACTCGCCCTCGGGCCCGATCAAGGCCGCGCCGCCAAAGTTCTCGTAGGGTGGCGAGGTGAATATGGCGTCGTCGAGCAAGTACTCCCAGTAGCCGGCAAACACGCGCCGCGACACGACGATGGCCGGGCGCACAGCATCGGTACCGCCAAAACCGGAAATCAGCACGCGTGCGGATTCTTCTAGCGCGGCCGAATCCCCCAGTTTCATCGGCTTCACGTCGAGCGGTTTTGTTGCCCGCAGCAGTCCGAAACCTGAATTGTGGTCGTAGGCGAGAATTTGCACGGGCATCTTGTGCCCACCGGCCACGGTCACCTCGGCCCGCGACGCCTCGAGAATCAGGTAACCGATGGTAAGGATCAATCCCTTATCGTCGATCACGACTCCAGAGCCTTCGCGTTCGGTACCCAGCACGTCGGCGGTGCGGGCGGTAATCGGAACCTCGGCACGCACGCTCACGACGGCCCCAAGCACATCGCTGAACTTCGAGTTGCTATCTTCGGCGGCGTTGGCCCGCGTTGATAGCGCCACGCCGGCACAGACGGCCAATGCAAGCACAGAGAGCCAACCGCGCAGGAGGGACGACATGACCAGCGTGGTTCGCGGCATCGATGATCGCCTCGGGTAGGGTCAGTTAGCCTAGCATGATCATAGACGCTTGGCCACGCAGGGCTCGTCCTGCCGCACGGCGACAGCTGCTACGGCAAGCGTTGCTGTTCGTCCAGCTGCGCCACGCACGCGGCGTCGTCGACCCGTGGGTTGTTGACGCGCGGACTCACCGGGTAGGCCATGAGCTCCGCCGCATCAAACGGCTCGAGCAGCGGGCGCAACAGTGCCGGATCTTGGACCGAGGGGTCCAACCACTGATCGTATGCGCGCTCCGGCAGGATCAGCGGCATACGACCATGAATATCGCGCACCGGACCGTTGGACTCGGTAGTGATAATCGCGCATGATTCGATCGCGTCCTGATCGGTTTGCCAGCGCTCCCAAAGGCCTGCCAGGGCCAGTAAGCGTTTGTCCTTGGCACGTATGAAATAAGGTTGCTTACGCCCGTTGCTCGCCATCCATTCGTAATAGCCGTCAGCTGGAATCAGGCAGCGACGACGCGCCAGCGGCGCGCGAAATGCGGGTCGTTCGCTCAACGTTTCCGCGCGCGCGTTGATCATGCGATGGCGGGTCGACCGTTGCTTGGCCCAACTCGGGATGAGTCCCCAATGAAGAAAAACGAGCTCGCGCCCTGCGTCGGACAGCTGGCGCACGCTCGCAATCGGCTGGCTCGGGGCGATGTTGTAGCGTGCGCCAAGCTCGGGCGCGTGCGCCAAGCGGAACTGTGAGACCAAGCGCTCACGCGGCGTCGCTAACATGAAACGTCCGCACATGATGATATGCTACGCGTTCATGTTGGTGGTATCTACACCGCCGACGTGGATCTGACGCCCTTGGTAAAGCAGAGACATCCGCCTGCGTTAGCCAGTGCCGAGCTTCTCGGTCCCGCGGGCCCGTTTGTGAACGCCGTACCCGGTTTTCAGCCGCGAGCAAGCCAGCAAGAAATGGCCGCGCGCATCGAGGCGGCGCTGGCCGAGCGCGGCGTTTTTGTGGGCGAGTCGGGGACCGGCACGGGTAAGACCTTCGCCTACCTGGTTCCAGCGTTATCGTCGGGTCGGAGGGTGCTGCTCTCAACCGGTACCAAGAACCTGCAAGATCAGATCTTCGAGCGCGATCTGCCGCTGGTGCGTGATGTGCTCGGAATCCCTGTCAGCGCGGCCTTGTTGAAGGGTCGGGCTAACTACCTGTGCCTGTATCGGTTTGAAAGGGCGGACCTGGAGCGTCGTCTGCCGGGACGCCACAGCGCGCTTGATCTCGCACGCGCGCGCGCGTGGGCCCGCGAGACGCGCCACGGCGATCTTGCCGAAGTAAGCGGTGTGTCGGAGGACGCCGAGCTGTGGCCATTGGTAACCTCGACCGCAGACAACTGTCTGGGGAGCCGCTGTCCGGACTATCATCGGTGTTACGTTAACCGCGCCCGCCGCGAGGCCTTGGATGCGGATGTGGTGGTGGTCAACCATCATCTCTTCTTCGCCGATCTGGTGTTACGCGAAGAGGGATTTGGGCAGTTGCTGCCTGGCGTGGATGCAGTGATCTTCGATGAGGCGCATCAGCTGGCGGATATTGCCACGGCCTTCTTCGGCGTCAGTCTGAGCGGTCATCAGCTGACCGGCTTATGCCGCGATACGATCACCGAGGACGCGCGGGAACGCAGCGAAATGCCAGAGTTACCGACCCTGGCGTCACAGGTTGAAAAGGCGGCGGCGGACCTGCGGCTCGCTTTAGGAGCGGAGCTGCGTCGCGGCGCGTGGGCCGGTGTCGCCGAGGAACGCCCGGTTCACGCCGCGCTCACCGAGCTACGCGACAGGCTCACGGCGATGGCCAGCGCGCTCGAGTTCGCCAGCGTCAGAGGTCCCGGGCTTGCGAGCTGCCAGCGCCGCGCCGCAGACCTGCTCGGTCGGTTATATACGTTTAGCGATGCCACGCCGCCCGATTACATCTGCTGGTTTGAGACGACGATGCGCGGTTTCGCGCTGCATCTGACGGCGCTCGATATCGCATCTTCATTCAATCAGTATTTGGCTGATGACAAAGCCTGGGTCTTCACATCGGCAACGCTGACGATTGCCGGAAGCTTTGATCATTATTGCGGTCAACTCGGGCTCACGCAGGCCGATACCGGACGGTGGGACAGTCCGTTCGATTACCGAAACCATACCTTGCTCTACATCCCGAACGGTTTGCCGCAACCCGGCACGGCGGATTACACCGCAAGCGTGGTGACGTCCGCACTGCCGGTGCTAAGGGCGAGCGGGGGGCGTGCATTCATGTTGTTTACGAGTCACCGGGCGTTGCGCACGGCTGCGGAGCTGCTGCGGGGAACGCTGGAGTATCCCTTGTTGGTGCAGGGGACCGCACCTCGGACCGAGCTGCTCGAACGCTTCCGCGCCGCCGGCGATGCGGTGTTGCTGGGAACAAGCAGTTTTTGGGAGGGTGTCGATGTGCGCGGCGAGGCGTTGTCGTGTGTGATTATCGACAAGCTCCCTTTCGCGACCCCGGACGATCCGATTTTGCGTGCGCGCTGCGAAGCGCTGGAGCAGGCCGGCCGCAACCCGTTTCTTGAGTATCAATTGCCCAATGCAGTGATTGCCTTGAAGCAGGGAGTAGGCAGACTGATCCGCGACGAGCACGATCACGGGGTGTTGGTCCTGTGCGACCCGCGTTTGCTGCAAAAGGGCTATGGCAAGGTGTTTGTGGAGAGTCTGCCGCCTATGCCCCTTACCCGCGATCTCACCGATGTCGAGCGCTTCTTCGGCACTGCCGCCGATCGTGTCCGGGCCAACAAAAAGGGCGGCTGACGCCGCCCTCTGAAGTATCAAGCACTGGTTCTTATTGGATCAACGTAGTGTTGCATGTCTTTGCTAGCGCGTAAAGCCCTATTTGCGTTCTATTGGTGGCCCGTACGCCGCATTTGCCACCACATTCGAGTCCACGTCGACCCGGTCAGGCGATCGTTTGGCACAAAGCTTGC
>CAYGAS010000308.1:0-9632 GCA_964347935.1 uncultured Nitrospiraceae bacterium
TCGGGCCTGCTGCCAGCGGCCGCTGCGCACCGCTTCGTGATAGTCGATGAGCCGCGTGCTCAAGGCGAGGATCAAGGCCAGCGCATGCTGGCTCACCGTCGCCGTGGCGTAACCGCGCACGTTGCAGACGGGGACGGCGAGCGCCTTGGCCGCTTCCAGGTCGACGTTGTTGGTGCCGGTGGCGGCGATGCAAACGAGCTTCAGGCCGGGTACCGAGCGCAGGGCCTTTTCATCGAGCATGACCTTATTACTGATGACCACGCTCGCGCCGTCGATGCGCTCGATGGTGTCGTCCTTGAGGGTGTAGTCGTACGCCTGCCATTGCGAAAACATCGAAACGAGCGCAGCGAAATCGATATCGCCGCCGGCATCGATGGTGTCACGGTCGAGCAGGACGCCACGCTGCAGTTTGTTGGTGCCTGTCATCGCTGCGAATTTAGCATGCTGAGCGCGAGGCAGGATATCAGTTGGCTCGCGGGCGCGCGCCGACACGCTCCCAGACCTCTGGGTTGACGAGATGCGGCGGACGCTCGCCGCGCAGCACTTGCAGGATCTGGTTCGCCGCCGAGAGCGCGAGCTGCTCGCGCGCCTCGAGCGTGAGACCGGCGACATGCGGGGTCAGTATCAAGTTGTCGTGGGCGTACAGCGGGCTGTCGGGCGGCGGCGGCTCGGGATCGAAGACATCCAGCGCCGCGCCCGCAATCCAGCCCTCGGCGAGCGCGCGCAGCAATGCCGCTTGCTGCAGGACCTGGCCGCGGGCGGTGTTAATAAGGAAGGCGTGGCGGCGCATCTGCCGGAGCGCCGCCTCGCCGATCATGCCGCGCGTCTCCTCGGTGAGCTCGGGATGCAAGGACACGAAGTCGGATTCCTGCAAAAGCGGCCCCAGCTCCGCGACCCAGGTGCCGCCCACGGCCTCGGCCTTGCTCGGCGGAATGTAAGGGTCGTACACGAGCACGCGCATGCCGAAGGCAAGCGCGCACTTGCGCACCACCTCGGTGCCGATCTGCCCGCAGCCGATCACGCCGAGCGTGCGCCCCTCGAGGTGAATCCGTGTCGACTTATAACCTTCGCCCCAGCCCTTGCCCTGCCGCACGTCGGCGTTCGATCCGCTGACCTGCTTGGCGAGATCGAGCATGAAGCCCACGGTGTGCTCCGACACCGGCACGCTGCCAAGCCCGGGATTGTTGACCACCGCGATGCCGCGCTCGGTGGCGGCAGCAATGTCGATCGCATCCGTGCCGCGCCCCGAGGTGCTGATCACTACCAGCTCTTTCGCCGCGCGGATCGCCTCGCCATGCAGGCGGCACGGATAGCGCACGAATACCGCCGCCACCGGACGGATCGCCCCGGCGATCGTTGCCGGGGTGGGATCGCGCAGGAGCTGGATGTCGAGGTGGCGGGCGAGCAGCTCCTCGCCCGCCCGGTGGTACATCGATTCCAGAATGAGGGCCGTGGGGCGCTTGGCCATGTCTCAGCTCGCCGCGACCGCGGAAGGCCGGCGCGCCGTCATTGCTTGGCGCGCGTCAAGAAATCGTAATTCACCCGCTCGTGCGCCTCGACCGGGTCGTCGCCCTTGCGTATCGCTTCCACGATCCGTTCCTCGATCGTTTTGTATTCCTTGGCGATCTGCAACACCTCCTCCACGCGCTCTTGCGGAATCACCAGCACGCCGTTGTCATCGGCCATGATGAAATCGCCGGGCCGCACCTTCACGCCGCCGAGCTGCACCTCGATGCCGTGACCGGCGAAGTCGCAACGGTTGCGAATCGATTGCTGAATGATGCCGCGCGCATATACCGGCAGGCCGAGCTCTTTGTACTCGTCCACGTCGCGTGTCACGCCGTCGATCACGCAACCGACGAGGCCGCGATGCTTAGTGGTAAAGCCGACGATGCCGCCGTAGCTGTTGGCCTCGCTGATGCCGCCATGATCGATGACCAGCACGTCGCCGGCCTGCGCGGCCTTGACCGCCTCCAGCGACCCCATCGCCGGTGACGGCGATTTGAGACCCTGGCCCACCGGCACCAGCTTCATGGTCGCGGCCGGGCCGACGATCTTCTTGCAACCCGGCCACAGCGGCAGGATGCCGTGCGGCGCCCCGTTGATCTGCAAGCGATCCAGGGCGTCGGAGACGTTCGGTGTCGACAGGCGCAGGAATTGCGAGACGATCTGGTCAAGCTTGGGAGGTGGCGTCATTTCTTGTCCTCGATGATGACTGCGTGGCACTCAGCGGCCGCGGCGGACTCGTAGCTAATCATTGTCCAGGCATGAAGGCAATGCCGCCGGCGCACGAGCCGCTAGGATGACCGGCTTTCACGCACGACCGGATCTTGGCGATAAAAAGCGCTGAGCTGGCGGTACACCGCTGGATAGGTTTGTTCGATCACACGCGGGCATGCAAAAAATAACTCACTGAGCACGGCAAAAAATTCGCCGGGGTCTTCGGCACCGTAGGGATCGATCGTCGTCGCCTCGCCGTGATCGACCCGTTCGCGAAAATCTGTATAGGCCTGCGAAAACGCCTCGGCCCAAGCCTTCACGCTCATGTCCCGATGCAGCGGCGGCAGACCGTTGGCGTCGCCGTCCAGCATATCGAGCTTATGCGCCAACTCGTGGATGATCAGGTTATAGCCGACGCTTGCCTCTTCTGGCACCACATCTTCCCAGGACAAGATCACCGGACCGCGGAGCCACGACTCGCCACTCAAGGCATGTCGCTCTTTGTGCACGATGCCCGCATCATCCGTGTACTCGCGGTCGGGAATGAAGCCGGCCGGATAAAGGATGACCGATGTCCAACCGGCGTACCAATCGAGCCCCAAGTTCAAAATGGGTAAGCACGCCTGCAGCGCAATCGTCACACGTATGGTGTCGGTCAAGGTCAGGCCGGCGGCGCCTTCGATCTCTTTCCGGTGCAGAAAAAGGATTGCCAAGTCACGCAGGCGCGCAAGCTCCTCATCAGAAAGCCCATGTAAGAGGGGTGAGTGCGAGAATGCCTCCTGCCAAGCGGCTTCAGCAATGCGAAGCCGCTTCAGGATTCGCCGTCGTCGCCACTCGCTGTAGCCCAAAGTCCCTCAGACCACCAAGCGGCGGCGTGCAAGCACGACGGCGACATAGTAGCCGATCGCGGCATAGGCCAGCAGCACCGCCAGATGCAGCGCCACATCACTCAGCGGCTGGCCGGCGACGAGTGGGCGCACCAGCGCCACCGCGTGCGTCAGCGGCAGCAGCTGCACCAGCGATTGCAGTGCTTCGGGCAGGGCGCTGACCGGATAGAACACGCCGCAGAGGATGAACATGGGCGTGATGGCGAGCGTGAAGTAGTAACTGAAGAAATCGTAACCCGGCGACACGGCGCTGATCACCATCGCCGGCCCGGCAAAGCACAAGCCGATGATGAACACCACCGGCAAGGCCAGGATCGCGTGCCAGCCGGCGACCGCGCCCAGCATCGCCGCCACGCTCAGGATAGCGATGCCGTTGATCAGGCTCTTGGTCGCGCACCAGAGCATCTCGCCGGCAAGGATGTCGTCGACCTCCATCGGCGTCGCCAACATGGCGTCGTAGGTGTGCTGCGGCACCATGCGCGTGTACACCGAGTACAGGCCCTCGAAAGTCGCCGTATTCATCGCCGATGAGGCGACGATCCCCGAGGCGAGAAAGGTCAGATAATCCATGCCCGCCATCTTGCCGATGAACAGACCGAGTCCGTAGCCGAGGCCGAGCAGGATGAGCAGCGGCTCGCCGAAATTCACCATCAGGCTCGGGCCGATCAGCTTGCGCCATACGAGCGCGTTGCGTCGCCACACCGAGAGCGAGCGCGCGTTCAATCGTGGCAGGGTCAGATCCGGCATGTCACTCCTTCAGCTCCCGTCCGGTAAGCTTGAGAAAAACGTCCTCCAGGTTGGCGGGGCGATGCAGGAAGGTCAGCGCACCCGCGCCGTCCACGCGCGCGAGCACGGCATGGGCATCGTGGGTGTAGCAGTAGACCGTGTCGCCCACGACCTCGGTGCGGCAATCGGGCAAGTTACTCACCAGCGGCTCGCCGCGGCCGGCGGCGCCGCGCATCTCAATCACCTCGGGCTCGACGTGGCGTTCCACCAACGCGCGCGGCGAGCCTTGCGCCAGGATCACGCCGCGATCCATGATCACCAGTTCATCGCACAGGCGCTCGGCCTCTTCCATGTAATGCGTCGTCAGCAACAGCGTCTTGCCCGACTTTCGCAGATAGCGCAGGCGCGCCCAGATCAAATGCCGCACCTGCGGATCGAGCCCAGTCGTGGGCTCGTCGAGCACGATCATTTCGGGATCGTTGATCAACGCGCGCGCGATCGTCAGACGCCGCTTCATACCGCCCGACAAAGTCGTGATCTTGCTGTGCGCCCGATCGGCGAGCTCGATGAAAGCGAGTAACTCTTCCATGCGACGATCGACGGTCGCGCGCGCTACGCCGAAGTAGGCGCCGTAGACGCGCAGGTTCTCGACCACGGTGAAGTCGGGATCCAGATTGTCGGTCTGCGGCACCACCCCCACGCGCGCGCGCACCTCGCTGCCGCGCAGCGGCACCGGCATCCCGAAGACCTTGAGCGTGCCGGCGTCGATCGGCGACTGCCCCAGGATCATGCGCAGCGTCGTGGTCTTGCCGGCGCCGTTGGGTCCGAGGAAACCGAAGCACAGGCCGGCGCTGACGCTGAAGTCGATGCCGCGCACGACGATCTGGTCTTTGAAGCGCTTGGTCAGGCCGTGCGCTTCGACAACGACACTCATAGCTGGGTCTCCGTCGAGCGACCGAAGCGATCGCGCGTGGCAAGCTCGATCGCCTCGACATAGGGCGCGCAATGGCGCTTGTCTTTGACAAACGCCAACGCTTCCATGAGCTTCCAGCCGCAACACCACGCCAGCCAGGCGATCACCGTCGCCGGCGAGCGGCAGACGCCCGCCGTGCAATGCACATAGACCCGCCGGTGACGCGCCATCAACGCGTCGAGCGTACCGACGGCGTCGCCGAGCCGCGCCTGCAAATCGATCGGGTCGAAGTCGAGGATGGGGACGCGCTCGACCTCCATGCCCCGTTTCTCGTAATGCCGGGACAAGCGTGTCCAATCGATCCCGTAGGCACGCATGTCCTCATCGGTCTGCAAGTTGAGCACGCCGGTGATGCCGTCGTCCGCATACAGCCGATCCACGTCGCTGCGCGTGCGGGCGTAGGTGCCGACAAAGAGATGATCAAGAATCGGATCGTAGTCGATCATGCGCTCTCCGCCTGAGGCGGCAACAAGCGCCACAAGATAGCACACGGAGCAAAGACTCGGCGCGACACACGTCAGCGCGCGCCTTCGCGCGGCGAGGCGACGTTAACCGCGCGGCCTGACGGACTCAACCGTTCTTTTTGCCGACGGAGAAATCGATGCCCTGTGCAAGCGGTAAGGCATCGCCCCAGTTGATGGTCGTGGTCTGGCGGCGCATGTAGGCCTTCCAGGAATCCGAGCCGGCCTCGCGGCCGCCGCCCGTGTCCTTTTCGCCGCCAAACGCACCGCCGATCTCGGCCCCCGAGGTGCCGATGTTGACGTTGGCGATGCCGCAGTCGCTGCCGGCCGCCGAGAGAAACTGCTCGGCGTGCTGCAGGTTCTGCGTGAACACGGCCGAGGACAGGCCTTGCGGCACGCCGTTTTGCAGGGCGATCGCCTCGCTCAGGTCCCGATAGGTGATCACGTAGAGGATCGGCGCAAAAGTCTCGCGCTGCACGATGTCCCAAGCGTTTTGCGCCCGCACGATCGTGGGCTCGACGAAATGGCCCTTGCCTTCGATCACCTTTCCGCCGTAGAGCAGCTCGCCGCCGAGCGCCTCGATCTCAGCGATCGCTTGCTCGTACTGCTGCACGGCCTGGCGGTCGATGAGCGGACCCATCAAGACGCCCGCTTGCAAGGGATCGCCGATCGGCACCTGCTTGTAGGCGCTCACCAGACGATCGACCAGCTCGCGGTAGCGACTCTCGTGCACGATGATGCGGCGCGTCGTGGTGCAGCGCTGGCCGGCAGTGCCGACCGCGCCAAAGACGATCGCTGGCACGGCGAGTTCCATGTTGGCGGTCTCGTCGACGATGATGGCGTTGTTGCCGCCCATCTCGAGCAAGGTCTTGCCGAGCCGGCCCGCCACGACTTTGGCCACCTCGCGCCCGGCGGCAGTCGAACCGGTGAAAGAGACGAGCGGTATGCGCTTGTCGTTGATGAAACGTTCCGCCACCGGCGACGGCGCCGCGGCCGTGAGCAAAGAGAACACGCCGTCATAGCCCATGGTCTTCATGACGCAGTTGCAGAGGTGTTGCACCGCGACTGCGCACAGCGGCGCCTTCGGCGACGGTTTCCACACGACAACATTGCCGGCAATGGCGGCGATGAAGGCGTTCCACGACCACACCGCGACCGGGAAGTTGAATGCCGTGATCACGCCGACGGTGCCGAGCGGGTGCCACTGCTCGTACATGCGATGTTGCGGACGCTCGGACTGCATGGTGTTGCCATAGAGCATGCGCGACTGGCCGACGGCGAAGTCGGCGATATCGATCATCTCTTGCACCTCGCCGTCGCCCTCGGCCTTGATCTTGCCGACCTCGAGCGACACCAGACTCCCGAGGGCATCCTTATGCGCGCGCAGCTCCTCGCCGATGCAGCGCACGACCTCGCCGCGGCGCGGCGCCGGTAGCGTATGCCACTTGCCAAAGGCCTGCGTCGCCTGCTCGATGATGGTCTCGTAGTCCTGCTCGGTACAGAGGCTCACCTGGGCGATGGCTTCGCCGTTGGTGGGATTGAAGGATTCGAGGGTGGCTCCGCTCCCCGCCCAGCCGGCGGCGGAGTAGCCGCCCGCATTCGTGCGCTCGATCCCGAGCCGCTTGAGAAAGTCCATGTTCACCTCCTGTCTGCCGCGCCGCGCCAGGCGGGCATTGCCAACGAGGGCGTCCGCCGACGTCTAAGACACACGATTTCTATGCCTTAAACCGGGCCCCGACCGGCGACCCCGCTGCCTCGCGTGTGGCCGCCACGGTGGCCAAAATCGGTGGAATATCCCGTATTTAGCACAGATCCAGCCTCTCTGTGCGCTGCAATATGCGCCGACTTGGCACGCCTCCTGCTTGCTAATCGTAGGTATGTTATGGGGAAACACATGGGCGCGCGAGGCCGACCCGCGCGCCAGCGGCGCGCTACTTGCCCCGACGCGGACGACGGGGATCATCGGTGCGGCCATCGGCCTCGGTGCGCGGGACAGCCGCTGCGAGCACGGCCCCGCGGCCCTGGCCGCGAGCGGGCTCCTGGATCGGTTGCAGCGACAGCTTCCCACCAGCGAGTGGGTGGCGACGCTGCATGCGCGTGGCGCCGGACGCGGGCAAGATCCGTTGCCGAATATCGCCTCGTTCTGCCGCCGGCTCGCGCACGCGACGCGCGAAGTCGTGCGCAACGAAAACTGCGCGTGGGTACTCGGTGGCGATCATTCATGCGCCATCGGCACCTGGACCGGGATCGCGTCGGCGCAAGACGGGCCGCTCGGTCTCGTCTGGATCGACGCGCACATGGACAGCCACACGCCGGAGAGCAGCCCGAGCGGCGCGGTCCACGGTATGCCGCTCGCCTGCCTGTTGGGCGCGGGCGCGCCGGCGTTGACACGGCTCGGCGGTTACGCGCCCAAGCTGCGGGCGGAGAATGTGTGTGTCGTCGGCGTGCGCAGCTTTGAGCCCGCCGAGGCGAGCCTGTTGCAGCGGCTCGGCGTGCATGTCTTCGGCATGGACGAGATTCGAAGGCGCGGCATGACGGCGGTGCTGGCCGAGGCCATCGAGCGCGTGCGCATGCACACGGCCGCATTCGGCATCAGCATCGATCTGGATGTGATCGACCCACGCGATGCCCCGGGCGTGGGCTCGCCGGAACCGGGCGGTATTGCCGGCGCAGAGCTCGTTGCCGCGCTGGCACAACTCAGCCGCTATCATGAATTAGTGGGCGTGGAGATCGCCGAGTTTAACCCCCACAGGGATGTCGACGGTATGACGGCCGCCTTGCTGTACGAGCTGCTCGCCTCGATCGCAGGGAAGAGAGGTGCAATATGAAATCGTTTATCGCCATGGAACAGCGCTACTGCGCGCATAACTACGCGCCGTTGCCGGTCGTGCTGGTGCGCGGCGAAGGGGTCTACCTCTGGGATACTGCGGGCAAACGCTACCTCGATATGATGAGTGCGTACTCGGCCGTGAGCTGCGGTCACGCCCATCCGCGTTTGCTGCGCGCGCTCACGGAACAGGCGCAGAGCCTGGCCGTGGTCTCGCGCGCCTATTACACCTACAAGCTCCCGCCGCTGCTCAAGCGCGTGTGCGAGCTGATGCAACAGGACCGCGCGCTGCCGATGAACACTGGCGCCGAAGCGGTCGAGACGGCGCTCAAGGCAGCACGCAAGTGGGGCTATCAAGTCAAGGGGGTGGCGCCGGAGCAGGCCGAGATCATTGTCTGTGACGGCAATTTCCACGGCCGCACCATCGCCATCGTCGGTTTCTCGTCCGAAGACCAGTACCGCGACGGTTTCGGGCCGTTCCTCGCCGGGTTCAAGCGTATTCCCTATGCAGATGCCAAGGCGCTCGAAAAGGCCATCACCCCGAACACGGTCGCTTTTCTGGTCGAACCCGTGCAAGGCGAGGCGGGCATTATCGTTCCGCCGAATGGTTATCTGCGCGAGTGCAAGCGCATCTGCCACGAGCATAACGTGCTGCTCATCTGCGATGAGGTGCAGACCGGTCTCGGCCGCACCGGCAGACTGCTCGCTTGCGAGCACGACGGTATACGGCCGGATGGCTTGATCCTCGGCAAGGCACTCGGCGGCGGCCTGTTACCGATCTCGATGTTCCTCGCCCGCAACGACGTCATGGACGTGTCTGCGCCCGGCGATCACGGCAGCACCTTCGGCGGCAACCCGCTGGCCGCAGCGGTGGCGCTGGAAACGCTCGATCTACTGATCGAAGAGCGATTGTGGGAACGCTCCGCCGAGCTCGGCAAATACTTCCTGCAAAAACTGCAGAGCCTCGCGAGTCCCTTCATTAAAGACCTGCGCGGTCTGGGGCTGTTCATCGGCATGGAGATCGATCCGGACTATGCCAGCGCCCGCGAGGTCTGCGAACAACTGATGCGTGCGGGCATCTTGAGCAAAGAGACGCACGAGACCGTGGTGCGCTTTGCCCCGCCGCTGACCATCACGAAAGCGCAACTCGACTGGGCCTTCACCCGCATCAAGGACGTGTTGAACGACCTGCACGCCTTACACAGCGCGGCTTAGAAACCGACTCGCGAAACTCTGGTTACCCTAGCCGACGTCAGCGCAAGACGACAGGCGCGCAACATCCAAAGAACTAGCCCTCGTCACCGCCGAGAGCGAACAAGGAGGCGTTGCCGCCGACGGCGGCGGTGTTGATCGTGAGCGTGCGCTCGGTGCTGAAGCGATAAAGATAATGCGGGCCGCCCGCCTTCGGGCCGGTTCCCGATAGACCCTCGCCGCCGAAGGGTTGCACGCCGACGGTGGCGCCGATGATGTTGCGATTCACATAAGTGTTGCCCACGCGCGCGCGTTGCTGGATGTAACGCGCGGTCTCATCGATGCGA
>CAYGAS010000309.1:0-3714 GCA_964347935.1 uncultured Nitrospiraceae bacterium
AACCTGGCAATCGCTAATGTTCCTGGCTCTGTCTGTGGCGGCGAGCTCATCCACGACCAGTATCTCGTAAACGCCGCGCTCATTCAGAGCTCTGACGACGTTCGAACCGATGAAGCCAAAAGCACCTGTGACGACGTACATAACACCCACTTTGACTTGTTATCTCCTTAGCCCCGCAGCCAAGGTCGAATACGGCTGGCGCACAACACTGAATGGCAAGCGAGTCGTCGCACATGCTGCTCTCGTTGCCGCGGCAGGGTGACTCCCGGCCCGACCTGTCGCTACCACAAAGATCACCGTGCGCCTGTCTTGACCACAGCTTGCACAGGCCGGTGTGGGCGCGGCGGGTTGTTGTACATGAGATACTTGGACGTTTCGGTCAATGCCGCGAACAGACGTCGCAGCCTCGCGGTTTCTTCCGGAAATTGGTCCTTGACATCCACGGTCGGCGTCTTTGACCGATAGCGATGGAGATAGGCCTTGCCTGCCGGATCGGTGCGTAGAAAAAGCTCGTCGGTTAGTACCCCGTGGGGCACATAGGCGAAATGGTGATCTGCCGCGCGAGGCTTCAAGAGGTCACGCCCCAGTCCCGTGTTGAGATAGGGTATACCCATCAAACTTAAACAGGTTGGCAAGATATCGATGACACTGGCTACGGTATCGATTTTTCGGCCTTGCCTTATAAACCGCGGTGCATAGATGGCTAACGGAATGTGACGTTGCGTCAACAGGAGCTGTTCCCAGGGAATCTGGGTCGGTGCATGCACGCCGTGGTCACCGTACATCACAAAGATAGTGTTGTCGAAATAGGGTTGCTTGCGGGCCAGGCGGAAAAAATAGTCAAGGGAATAATCCAGTAACCGAATGCCATTGTAAGCTGCAAGCGATTCAAAACCATTCTCTGGCAGTGTTTCCTCATCCAACTCCACAAGCTCGAAGCCTTTGCGATCATCGGGAATCGTATAGGGCCGGTGATTGCCCGCGGTCTGGATAAAAGCGAAAAAAGGCTTTTGCTGCGCAGCAAGGATCGTATTTGCTTTTTCAAACAAGGCCAAGTCCGAAACGCCCCACGCATCGCCTCGCGGCGCCTCGTAGTCCCCCTCCTCGTATATATTCAATCCCGGAATGTTATGCGCCATGAGGCCGCGAATATTGCCCCATGTCGCGCTACCGCCAATGAGGTAGAACTTCTCGTAGTCCGCGAGCGCATTAATAATCGTGTGCTGATTCACGATACGCGGATTGCGCGATGCCGAATTTACTGGATTCAGATCGGGAATCCCTGTCAATGTCGCGAAGATGGATCGTGCGGTTGAGCCCCGGGGGACAAAAAAGTTGGTGAACAGTATCGATTTGCGGGCAATCGCATCAAACGCCGGCGTAGGGTCGAGCTTGTTGCCCAGTATACCGACCTTGAAGCCGGCAAAGGACTCCATGTGTATCAAGACCAGGTTGGGCCTACCCGGTAAAGCTGACGATGGCGACACGTAACGCGCGAATGAAAGCGCTTCACGGTCAACCTTATCTGGCTCCAGATAAGAGGCGATTAGATCGTAATATTCTCGCACCTTATCTTTTCTGTAGGGCTTGGCACGATGGGGAAAGGTATCCATGAAAAACAATATTGGGTTTCCGGCCAGGGCGGCGACGAAGCCGTTGGTCGAGAAATGTGCGTCGCTCCAACGCATGGGATACCAGGACCATTTGCCATAGATACCGAACAGATATAACCCGACAAACGCGGCGATTAACGCCCTTTTTGCCCACCGATGTGCCGGTGTGGCGGCGACCTGCAGCTCACGGAAGGCGGTCCGATTGACCAGGGTGCCGTAAATCGCACTGAGAAGGCCGATCCCGAGTACACGCCAAACGACGGGATAGGTTTCCCAGGCCATTTGCATGGCGATAGATACTGGCTCCAAATGCTCCAACAATCCTGCGTTGAGCCGGCTACCCAGGTACTCGTAATGGCCGAAGTCAATGAAATACAGCAGCAAGACCAAGGCTTCGACCGCGACGAAGTAACTCAGCCACATGCGGCTTGCGACCCTTGAGCGCATAGGGTTGAGCGGCGGGATCCAAAAAAGCACGAGCAACGGCAGACAAATCAGGAGCGCCAGACGCAAATCAAATTTGAAGCCCAGATACCATGCCATCGCCGCATCGGCCGCCGGGATGTCTCCGCCCGTTGTCCGAAAGACAAACCAGAATGCGATCCGGAAGATGGTCGCGATGACGACCTGGATGCCAATGATGATAAGCGCCAGCCGTATCGCTTTCGGCAACCTGCGAAAGCCCATGGCCATCGCGCTTCCCATCCCATCAGATCCGGCCATTTTTGGTTCCAAAGTCACGCATTCTATTCTAATGGATCAGTCAAGAGGCCGTAACCTGCGGCGGCGAGAAACATGCCGGCGTTGGTGCCCGGCAATCTGTCGTTGCGCGGCTGCTGGTCGGTGTCAGCCGGATCTCGATCGTGGCCCGTAAGTAGCGCTACCCTTCCTGGCGGTGGGCTACCAAAGCGTTACAATAGCCCCAAGGAGGCAAGCGCCTCGCTGCATTAATCGGCAATCCCTGCGGTAAGGCTCGATGTGCTTGGCGAGGCTATACCATGCGAGTTCGTGATCAAAGAAGAATACTGGTGACTGGCGGTGCTGGCTTTCTGGGCTCACACTTGTGCGAGCGTCTGCTTGAAGGCGGCGCCGACGTGCTGTGCGTGGACAACTACTTCAGCAGCACCAAACGGAACATCGCCCATCTACTCGGTCACAGCAACTTCGAAGCCGTACGTCACGACGTCACCTTTCCTCTGTACATTGAGGTCGACGAGATCTACAACCTCGCATGCCCAGCCTCGCCCGTGCATTATCAATTCGATCCTGTGCAAACGACCAAGACCAGCGTGCACGGGGCGATCAACATGCTCGGCCTTGCCAAGCGCGTGAAGGCGAGAATCTTGCAGGCTTCAACGAGCGAAGTATACGGCGATCCAGAAGTGCATCCACAGACCGAAGCGTATCTCGGTCGCGTCAACTGCATCGGGCCGCGATCATGCTACGACGAGGGCAAGCGCTGCGCCGAAACCTTGTTCTTCGACTACTACCGCCAGCACAGGCTGCCGATCAAGGTCGCGCGTATTTTTAACACTTATGGGCCGCGTATGCATCCCAATGACGGTCGCGTCGTCTCCAATTTCATCGTCCAGGCACTGAAGGGGGAGCCTATTACGATCTACGGCGACGGCAGCCAGACGCGCTCGTTCTGTTACATCGACGATCAGATCGAAGCGTTGGTGCGGCTGATGGACAGCGCTGACGACTTTACCGGCCCGGTCAACGTCGGCAACCCCGCCGAGTTTAGCGTGCGGGAATTGGCGGAAAAGATTATCGATCTCACGGGTTCGGGGTCGCGACTCAGCTTCAAGCCGCTGCCGCAAGATGATCCGAAACAACGTTGTCCCGATATCAGTCTCGCCAGAGAGGCGCTTGGGTGGGAGCCGAAGGTCGCCCTGGAAGAGGGCTTGAAACACACGATTCCCTATTTCGAGGAATTGATGGCGAATAAGAGCTAGGGAGACGCTGAGGATTTGGCCGGGCGGGAAATCGATTGCGAGATGGATCGCGGGCAGACGTTCAGGAAAGGCTATCGCCAAACCTGCCATGCATGACGGACCACGAATATCTTATATCTGCCCTGCTTGATTGCAGCGCGGCA
>CAYGAS010000310.1:0-14827 GCA_964347935.1 uncultured Nitrospiraceae bacterium
TTGGTGCGAATGCCCTCATGCGTGGTGCGATCGCGCTGATGCATTAGAAACGTCATGTGGTCGCGGCGCATCACCGCGGTCGGCTCCACACAGCCCTGGGTGTCGCTGACACGACTTCGTGCCTCGGGCAACGCTGGAAAGGCCACGCGCTCGGCCGCGCTCAATTGCAACGTAGGCACCAACGCCGCAAGGGCTGCGCCCCACATCAGCAATACGCGTCCCGCCGTTTTGCCCACCTGCGCCGCCTACTCGCCCATGCCCATATCGATGTAGCCGGTCGGACAAACGTCGGCACAGATGTGACAACCGATGCAACGTGTATAGTCGGTGGCCACATATCGACCCATGGTCGCCTCGTCCTTCTTGACGCGGTAGACCGCATCCTGCGGACAGAAAACCACGCAGTTGTCGCATTCGAAGCACATGCCGCAGCTCATGCAGCGCTTGGCCTCTGCGATCGCCTGCTCGTCGTTGAGACCGACGGCGCGCTCTTCGAAATGCCCAATCACCTGCTCCGCCGACGGACCGACGGTCGTACGCTTGTTGCGCGCCGTGTAGGGAAAGTGCGCCAGGAACATGTGGTTCGTGGCGATGATTTCGAAGGCGGAGCGATCCTCATAGTTGTGCACGGCGAACCGGCGCTCCGCGGTGCCCCATTCTTGCTTGTGGTCGTAGGGTTCCGGCTCGAGCCCAGCCTCGCGCAGCTTGTCCAATAAATTAAAGTGATGCACATCGACGCGCGGGCGTTTCGGCAGCTCCTCGTGCAGCAGGTAGTGGTCGATACTGTCGGCGGCAATCGAGCCCTGGCCAATCGCGGTCGTCAACAGGTGGGGGCGAATGATGTCGCCGGCGACGAAATGCCCGGGTTTGTCTTTCACTTGATAAAGCCTGTCCCCATCGATCAAACCTCGGCCGTTGTCCAATTCCTCGAGCCCCGACAGGTCCCCGGCTTGACCGATCGCCGAGACTATTAGGTCGGCCTCCAGCTCGAACTCCGTTCCTTCCTTCGCGATGGGCCGATTGTCCACTACGTCGCACTGCGCCATTTTCAGCCCGCATGCGCGTCCCTCTTCATTTAGCAGTACCTCTATCGGCATCACGCCGTCCAGGATGGTGACGCCCTCCTTGAGGGCGTCCTCGACCTCATGCTCGGCCGCCGTCATCTCCGCGCGCGGAAACAACGAGGTCAGCGTAACCTGTGCGCCTTCGCGCGCGGCTGTGAAGGCGGTGTCGTGCGCAACGAAGCCGCGCACGACGAGCTCGGGTCGGTCCTTGGGGTTGACCTTTTTTACGCCGCCGAGACGTCTGGCGACCGAGACCACGTCAATCGACGTGTCGCCACCGCCCACGCACACGACCCTACCGCTGGTGACCTGCAGGCGGCCCGTGTTGAAGGCAGCGAGGAACTCCACGCCCGTCACGCAGTTGGGCGCATCCCCACCGGGGACGGGAAGCGCACGACCGCTCTGACAGCCGATCGCCCAGAGTATGGCGTCGAACTCCCGCTCCAGCTCCTCTACGCTGACATCCCTGCCGACGCGCGTATTCATGCGCAGCTCGATGCCGCCGAGGTCGAGAATACGCTGCGTTTCCCGATCGAGCACCTCCGCACGCGGCGTGCGATAGCCGGGAATGCCGTAACGCATCATGCCGCCGAGTGCTTCGTGTTCATCGAAGACCGTCGAAGCATGGCCCTTGCGCCGCAGCTGATAGGCGGCCGCCAAGCCGGCCGGCCCGCCACCAACGATAGCGACCCGCTTGCCGCTCAGCGCTGGCGCTGGCGGAAACTGATAGTTCTCCCTGATCGCCGTATCACCGATGAATTGTTCAACGGAGTTGATGCCGACGAAGTCCTCAACGTTGTTGCGGTTGCAGCCATCCTCGCAGGGAGCCGGGCACACCCGTCCCATGATCGCGGGAAACGGGTTGGCATCAGTGGCTCGGCGGAATGCGTATTCCTGCCAGCTCATATCCTTCGGTGGCTTCTCGATGCCGCGAACGATCTGCAACCAGCCACGGATATCCTCGCCAGATGGGCAGCTGCCTTGACACGGCGGCGTGCGATGCACATACACCGGACACTTGTGTGAGTGGTCGGCCTCGAAGATGGCTTGCTGGAAGTTCGTATACTTTTGCTCACCGTCGCGAAACTTGCGAAATGTCAGCTGCTTTTTCAACTCGTCGGGCGCCGTTGCCATCGATTTGTCTCCTATCACTCGAATACCAAAAAGTGTTCGCACTGCCTCATTGCTGCGCCGAGGCGGAAAGATCCAACGCATCGCCCACGAGCTGATGCAGGCTGACGACCATATCCATCTCAAAACCGTAATACGGTAACACCTTGCTGAACTGGCTCTTGCAGATCGCGCAGATAGCGGCCATGTGCGTCACGCTATGCTCGTCGACCACGCGCTTTAGCGCCTCCATCCGCGGCAACGCACCTTTGACACGCAGTTCGACGAGGTCATCGGTCAATAATCCTCCGCCGCCGCCACAGCAATACGTGCCCTCACAGATCGTGTCCGCCGGCATGTCGTAAAAATGGTTACAACAGGACCTGAGGATTTCGCGCGGGATGCGAAACTGGCCCCCGGGCATGTCGCCCATGCGCGAGGCCCGCGAGACGTTACAAGAGTCGTGGAACGTGACGACGCGGTGATCGTTCGCCTCCTTGTTGAATCGCAACGCCCCTCGCTGGATCAAATCATGGGTGAGCTCGCACACATGCTGGGGCGCCGGATAGGCGGGATCGAGAAAGTCGAAGGGTCCGATCAGGGTGTTCCAGAAGCTGTACGCCACCCGCCAGGCGTGACCGCATTCACCTACGACAATGCGTCTGACGCCGAGTTCGAGCGCGGCATCGCGAATACGCTGCGCGACTTTCTGCATGTTCTCGTAACTGCCGATGAAGATACCGAAGTTGGCGGCTTCCGAGGCATACGAACTCAGCGTCCAACGAATGCCGGCTTGATGAAACACCTTGGCATAACCGATGAGCCCATCCACGTGCGGCTCGGCGAAAAAGTCAGCCGACGGTGTCACCAGCAGCACTTCCGCGCCCGTCTCGTCCAACGGAAAGCGCACGTCCGCACCCGTGTCCTCCTTCACCTCCTCCTCCAGGCCCTCGAGGGTGTCGGCCAAAGCCGGTTGCGGTAAGCCGAGATTGTTTCCGATCTTGTGCACCTTGCCGATGATCTCATTGGCGTATTTTTGCCCGAGTCCCACGCTGTCGAGGATCTCGCGCCCGGCCATGGTGATCTCGGCAGTATCGATGCCGTAGGGACAGTACACCGAGCAGCGGCGGCATTCGGAGCACTGGTGGTAGTAGCGGTACCAGTCCTCCAGTACGTCCAGCGTGAGGTCGGTGGCGCCGACTAGCCGCGGAAGGTACTTGCCCGTGAACGTGAAGTAGCGGCGATAGACCTTGCGCAGCAAATCCTGGCGCGCTACCGGCATATTCTTTGGGTCACCGGTGCCGAGATAATAGTGGCACTTATCGGTACAGGCCCCGCACTTGACGCAGATATCGAGAAAGACCTGTAAAGAACGGTACTTCCCGCGCAACTCGTCCATCTTCTCGAGCGCGACGTCCTTCCAATTCTCTACCAGCGCGCCGGGAAAGCCCAAGGGTTCCTGGTGCTCGGGCTTGGCAACAAAGGGCTTGCTATGTTGCATCGCCCCTTCCCGCACGCGCGGGACCACGGCGTCATGCTCAAGCTTGGGTATGTCGAACTGCGGTTCGCGTGCCACGTCGGCTACTCCGATGGCTTCACTACGTTGGCTTCCAACCTGCGCGCCCAGGAGGCCACATGACGACGCTCACGGGGATCGTCTATTTGATAGCGGGTCGGACTGAAGAACAGCCCCGGCGCATGCACGAGCTTGCTGAAGGGGAAGACAAGCATAAGCAACGCCACCAACGCCAAATGCGCGAGCAGCAGCGGGTCGGCCGGCAATGGCTGCCAATCGAAATACATCAGACCCAAAACGAACGCCTTCAGCGCAACAATATCCGTGCGCCAGATGTATTTCATCGCCAATCCTGTGCCACCGATGGCGATCAACAGCACCAGCATCAGATGATCGGAGGGGGCTGAAATATAACGTACCCGGTCGACAAAAAATCGTCGTCCCCACAACCCCGCGAGGCCGGCAACCATCGCGTACCCGGCATATACGCCCCACGGTTGCAGCAGCGAGACCCAATCCCAGATCGGTTCCGTAAAGTAGCGCAGGTGGCGTAACAACACGAGCAGTAGCGCGAAGTGAAAGACCCAGCCAAAAAGCCAAGTCCACTTATTGCCTTTGAACAGGCTTTCGAAAAACACGACCTCACGAAACATACGCAGCGCCACCCCGCTACGCGTTGTCGGCGCCGGAGTGGTAGGAATCTTGAGCGGCTGCGGCGTTTTGGCGTAACGCCGGATCTGCAGCACAAGCCCCGCTACCAGAATAAGGCTGGCAACGTAGAACAGTACAGCATACACGAACGTTATGACTGACATCGTTCAGCCGCCCCGGCTGGGGGGAGCAGGCATGCGGGAGTCGCCCCGCCGACGGTCAGACGCAACCTGTCGGCTTGGGCAGGCCAGCGTACTTACACGCTTGCTTCGCAGGACCGTAAGGAAACAACTCGTACAGGTACTTGCTATTGCCCTTTTCCGGACCAAGCTTTTTGCCAATCGCCTTGGTCAAAACGCGAACGGCAGGCGCAATCTGGTACTCCTGGTAGTAGTTGCGCAGAAAGTTGATGACCTCCCAATGATTGTCGGTCAACTGACAGTCATCATCGGTAGCCATCTTTTCGGCGACATCCGGGCTCCAGTCAGACAGATTCTGAATATACCCCTCTTCGTCCGTCTCAATTACTTTTCCACCGACCTCAATTGCCATATCGCCACCTCCTGATCATTCCCAACCGTTGGTCCAAAGGTATCAAAGCCACGCCTGCACAGAGTCGTGCTCGGCCACTAGATCGACGAAACCAGCGTAATCGACGAGCTTGATGCCATCCACCAACCCTGCCTCGCCGAGGCCGCGCGCCTTCAAGTCAGGACTAAGTGCAAAGATGCGGTAGCGCGCCGTTGCCGCCGAAATCTTTTCTTCTATCGCGGTGCCCTTGGGCGCTGCATAGACAGCATCCTCGATCAGCAAAATCGTGCTTCCCTCTTTAGCGAGACGAATGCAGGTATCGAGACTGTTTTTCTCGAAGGGCGACTTGTTGACGGTGTGCAGTATCAATTTCGTCGTCTCTAGTAGTTCAGGATTACATCCTGCTGTTCCATGAGCTCTGTCAGTTCCGCGGTACCGATAATCTCTACCGGCACGAGCAAGTCTTCCTCCGTCAGGCCGCGCGCCTCGAGCGATTCTTTTTCCACATACAACTTCTCGACATCGTACATCTCCAGCGCGCGATAGGTCGGCGAAAAGTTCTTTATGTCCGACCCTGAGGTATCCTGCCCCTTTTTGAGCTGGTACACGCCATCGTCAACAAAGGCCATGCTCACATCCTGGTCGAAAGCAGCACCGATTAACACGACCTCCAAGCCCTCAAGCGCATAGACCGTGCCGTACGGCGCACGCCGATTGACGTACATGAACTTCTTGATCACACCGGTCGGGTTGCCGCCCTCTTCCATTGTTTCGTCGGTCACGATATCGCCTCAGTCACCGAAGGCAATGAGCCGATCCGCAAGAATACCGGCCTCGATGAGCTGGCCGAGCCCCGAGATGCGGAATCCGGGTGCCAGATTGTCTGCATTCTTGCCATGTCGTTTGGCCTCGGCGCTGTCAACGATCCCACGCCGCTGTGCCGCTGCCACGCAAACGACCAGATCCAAGCCGTGTTCTTCCGCGAGCGCGCTCCAACGGTTGACAATGTGACGGTCGTCCTGCGGCGGCGTGGTCAGTCTCGTACCGTTGTTGACACCGTCGTGGTAGAAAAACACCCGCACCACTTCGTGACCCTTTGCCAGCGCCGCCTTCGTGAATTGGTAGGCCGTATCAGCGGCCTGATGCGTGTATGGACCTTCGTTAACGATTATGCCGAACTTCACTTCGGGCTCCGTGACCGTCGGATGAGCGTCAAAAACGTAAATACGACGAGGCGTTCAGACTCTTTCGCGACCCGCGCCAGTTGTCCACGTGATATTTCGTGAACGGCAGGTTAGTCAACTCGAAAAAGCGCGGCCAACCGACACGGTCTAGCCAGTCGTTAATGTGTTCCCAATCCTTGGCATCCTGCTGGTATACCTTAAGAATACGCTTCACGATGGCCGTTGCTTCCGGCCAACGCGGCGGGTTGTTCGGAATGCCGGCTGCCACCAACTTCTGAAAACTCGGCCGACTGCGTGCATTCGAGTGGTTTCCACCTACCCAGACAGCGAGCTTTGAGTGTTCCGGGTCGTTAATCTGCATCGGCGGACACGGCGGATAGCACGCACCGCAGCAGATGCATTTTTTCTCGTCAACCTCCAGCGATGGTTTGCCGTTGACCTGAGCCGGGCGGATCGCCGCGACCGGGCAACGAGCGACAACTGCGGGGCGTTCACACACGTTTGCCACCAGGTCGTGATTGATTTTGGGTGGCTTGGTGTGTTGGATGTTAATCGCGATGTCGCCCTGGCCGCCGCAGTTGATCTGACAGCAAGACGTCGTGATGTGCACACGGTTTGGCATGCGGCAATTCTTGAACTCGTCCACGAGCTCATCCATCATGGCCTTCACTACCCCAGACGCGTCAGTGCCGGGAATGTCGCAATGGAGCCAGCCCTGGGTGTGCGAAATCATGGCAACCGAATTGGCCGTTCCACCGACCACAAAACCTGCGTCTTCGAGCGCTTTAATTAAAGGTTCGACCTTAGCCTGATCGGCAACCATAAACTCGATATTGCTGCGAATGGTGAAGCGCACAAATCCATCCGCGTACTGGTCGCCGATGTCGCACAACTTGCGAATCGTAAAGACATCGAGGATTCTCTGGGTCCCGGCCTTTACGGTCCAGACTTCATCACCGCTGTGCGCAACGTGCCGCAGCACGCCACCGCGCGGATGTTCGTGATATTTCCACTGGCCGAAGTTTTTTATCATCACCGGATGCATGTACTGAAACCCGTCCGGGCATCCCGACTCGATCGGCATCCGGGGTTTCGCCTTAGCTTCTGCCATTCCCGCCTCCAACAAATTGTCCGCGCTTTACTGCCACCTGCTAGCTCCCTGCACCCGCTGCCTGCTTTTGCTCAAGCTTGCGCTCAAACCACTTTTCAGCCTCCTCATCCCAACCGTCCATGCGTACGTAGGAGCTTTCGCGCGGGTGCGCGATCATGTTTGGGTCGACCTCTACACCGATGCCTTCGAGGAAGTTGACGAGCCCGATACGCTCGATCATCTCGCCGATACGTTCGTGCTCGAGGCCGTTCTCGGCCCAGAAGTCTATAGTGTTTTCGGCCAGCTCTTTCAGCTTGCTGTAATCCTCTTCGCTTTCCAGCTTCGTGAATGGCACCACCACGGTACCCATGAGATCACCAATTTTGAGCGTGCGCTTGCCGCCGATCAGTATGCTCACGCCCTTATCGTCGCCCGGCGATAGCGCTTTGGTCATCACGTTCAGACAATGCATGCATTTGACACAGTTGCGGTCATCGATGTCGATCGTGTCGTCATCGTTCAGTGACATGCAGTTGGTCGGACAGCGGGTGATAACATTGTCGATCACGTATTTGCGGCCCTTCTTGCCGACGTAGGTCTTCACCTCTTCCTGATCGATCTTGATGCTGTCGCGCCAGGTACCGATGACGGCGAAATCGGCGCGTTCGATCGAGTTCATGCAGTCGTTGGGACAGCCCGACACCTTGAACTTGAACTTGTAAGGCAACGCCGGGCGATGGACGTCGTCGGTGAAATTGTTGACTAGCGTGCGATGAATCTTGTGCTCGTTCGCACAGGACTGCTCACAGCGTCCGGCGCCCACACAAGACTGTGCGGTACGCACGCAAGGACCCGCGCCGCCGAGATCAAAACCGTAGTCATTGATCTCATCGAAGAAATGCTGCGTGTTCTCGGTGCTCGACCCAATAAACATGATGTTTCCGGTTTGACCGTGAAAGGTAACCAGTCCCGAGCCCCACTTCTCCCAGCTATCCGCAAGCTGGCGTAAGATGTTGGTCGAGTAATAGTTGCCGGCCGGTGGCTGTACGCGCAGCGTATGGAACTCTTTTGACTCCGGAAACTGTTGACCGACCTCCGAAAAACGCGGAATGATCCCGCCGCCGTATCCGTAGACGCTGACTGTACCGCCTTTCCAGTAACCCTTGCGCGTTTCATAGGAGTGCTCGAGCTGACCCAGCAGATCGTTGTTCATTGCCCGCACCCGCGCGTCGGGATGCGTGTCGCGCAGTCGTTTGATGCCGGAAATGAAGCTCGGCCATGGACCGTTTTCCAGCTCATCAAGCATGGGTGTGGGATGATGTTTTTTGGTTGCCATACGTCTTGCCCTCGTCGCCTCTAATCGCCTGAGTCCGGACTAAACCGTGCAAGCCCCGGCTTGCTACGCTCTATATTAGCCGTTGCTAATGCATTTTAAGTGTGTGTCGATGTCAAAGTACCACACCGATGGGGGACTCGTGTCAGCCGGCACTACCCCTAAAGAGATAGCGACCAGAGTTGATTCACGGCATGAATCATTCAAGCCATCGAAAAGGCGCCTGAAATTTCAGCTGCTCGGCAACGAGATCGCCGCTCCTCGGCGCCTGGGCATGGAGATGGCGACTCGCCTAGCCCGCGACGCCAAGCTGCCTCGGCGCGGCCCGATAGATGCACCTGCCGAGCAAACAGGATACATTTTATCGCTCAGCAAGCGTCCGTTTCTCTCCCACAGTACCAAGCAGCGAGATTGCACACAGCGCCATGAGGGACTCACACTGCGCCGCTCCCCTGCCCGCGCCCGAGGCTAGCCAAGCACCCGTGGACGAGGCGTTCAACCTCGAAAACAGCAAAGCCTACGACCGTTGGCGCAAGCAAAAACTTGAGCGCTATCCGGCTACCGGCAGCGCGCTGCTGGTTGAAGTGAATGATCCGTGCGCCTTAACGCGAGCGGAACGCGAAGCCATTATTCAACGGTGCCGCAAGACGAACATGGCCATCTACGCGTGTCCGCCCCTCAAGGCTGCTGACAAGGATGCGGTACGTCGATTGGGCGAACAGCTGGGTCTGTGCCGCCTGGATACGAACTTGTACGCCGACCGGGACAGCATCACCTCGATTCGGGTGATGCCGACGGGCCGACAGCGAGAGTACATCCCCTACAGCGACCAGGTACTGAAGTGGCACACCGACGGCTACTACAATCCTCCGGACCAGCGTATCCGCGCCTTCATCATGCACTGCGTGCAGGACGCCGCAGATGGGGGTGAAAATACCTTGCTCGATCCTGAGATCGTGTACCTGCTCATGCGTGACCATGACCCGTCCCATATTGCCGCGCTCATGCAAAGCGATGTCATGACGATCCCCGCCAACGTCGAGCAGGGCACGGAAATTCGCCCTGCCCAAAGCGGGCCGGTTTTCGCGTTCGACGCCGCCACACGCACATTGCACATGCGTTATACCGCGCGTAAGCACCATATCGAATGGAAAAACGATTCACCAACTCAGGCCGCCGTGCGCTTTCTTGAGGGTTTATTGAACAATGAAAACCATTACACTCTCAGGCACCGCCTCGAGCCTGGGCAGGGCATCGTCTGTAACAATGTGCTACACAACCGCTCGGCTTTCACCAACGATGAGAGGCGCGAACGCCTTATCTACCGCGCCCGCTACTACGACCGCGTCGCCGCTACATGGCCGAGCCCAGGAGACACAGATGCTCTGGCTTAGCGAAATCTTGTTGCAACACCACGAGATCGAAAGCTTTACAGAGTTGACCAAGATCGTGCAGCAGGCTGCACGGCGTGGTGAACGTTTCTTTCGCATGGACATCAAACCGCCCTTTGCGGACACACCGGAAAACTGGGAAGACAGACTCGAAGCGGCGTTTACCGCGGCTTTGGATGAAGCGTGAAGGGGTACGGGCAGATTTGTGATGTTCTGGTCAGAAGACAATAAAAATGCCGTTCACGCCGTGCCCGACACGATAATCGACCTTGCCTTCGACCTCGTATGCCGGTGCTTGCCGATCGACCACGCCTACGCTTTGTCGCAAGCGCTTTTGCAGACTTTGCCGTGGTTGGAGCAAGAAACGCGGGCGGGTATTCATCTGATTCACGGCGCTGAATCGGGACACGGCTGGCAGCGTCCCGAGAATCCGGCCCGCGAAGTGCTGCACTTGTCGCGGCGTACCAAGCTGATTCTGCGTCTGCCAAGGGAACGTGTGCCTGACGCACGCAAGCTGACCGGCACCGTCTTGGAGCTAGACGGCTATCGCATGGACGTGGGCGAAGCACGCGTACGCACGCTGAGCGCGCTGACTACGCTCTATTCTCGTTACGTGGTCGCCAACGAAGACGAAAACGAGGAGCAATTCATGCGCCGTGCGGCCGCAGAGCTGAAGCAGATGAATATCGGCACGCTCAAGCTGCTTTGTGGCAAATCGACCGTGTTTCAACTTCCCGGCAAACGGCTTTTTACCCGACGCCTCATGACAGCCGAGCTGACGCCCGAGGCCTCCGTACGCCTACAGCAGCAAGGCCTCGGCCCGGGGCGCAAACTCGGGTGCGGACTGTTTATTCCCCACAAGGGCATCACCGCCACAGCGGCGGGCCCCTAGTCTACAAAAGTCGGTCAAGCGGATACTCAAGCGACGGAGACAGTCGATGGCTATCGAAGTGGACGGCAAAATCCTGGAAACCACTGACACAGGTTTTCTCGTTAACCAGGACGAGTGGAACGAACGCGTGGCTGCCGTGTTGGCCGAGCAGGAAGGCATCGAACTTTCGGATCGTCATTGGGATGTCATCAATTACCTGCGAGATTGTTACTTCAGTCACGGTAGCGAGTTACCGAACAACAGACAAATCCTCAAAGGCATGCAGGAAGTATGGTCGGATCAAAGGGTCGATTCGAAAACGCTGTTTGGGCTCTTTCCCGGAGGTCCGAGCAAGCAAGCCGGTAAGATCGCCGGATTACCGGAAAGCATGCGCAAAGGGGGCTATTAAAGGTGCGCAGCCGAATGTATAGCCTATCAACCGTAACGGGGTGTTGACAATGAACGAGAAGCAGACATTGATCAAGAAAATGCTAGAGATGCAGAAACAGTTTTCGATGTACGAGCAGGAGCACGGCGTCGATCCGTCTGAATACTGGGACGCGCCCGAGGGTCATCCTTTGCACCAGTACCGGGAGAAGTATGACGAACTCGCTGCCAAAGTACTCGAGTTGGCTCACGGCGAAAAGGGTTCCAAGAGATAAATCCGCAGCGAGTATTGAGTGCCTCGTTGCTAGCAAAACCTGGCGGGACGATACGTAGTTCCTGGCTACTCGGTATCGGTACTCGCTGCTAAATCTCAGCCCACATGCGCACGAGGTTCACATAGACCGTATTGACCCGCGCGGTCTCCTCGGCGTCGGGCAATGTGTGTAACAGCTTTTCCCGTGCTAGATTGAGCTCATAAAGGAGCTCACGCCTGGCAGGATCGCGGATCAGGCTTTGCACCCACGTCACGGCCACCAGTCGCTCGCCGCGCCTCACCTCAGCGACACGATGTAGGCTCGATGCCGGATACATGATGGCGTCGCCAGCGCCAAGCTTGATCTCTCTGTCTCCGAACGCCGTGCGAATAACTAGCTCCCCACCGTCATAGCATTCAGGGCCGTTGAGAAAGATCGTGATCGCGATGTCCGAGCGGTAACGCGGTCCCGGTCCCATGACTGGATCGTCGATGTGATCACCATAACCCATACCGGTTGTGTAGCGAGCATAAAATGGCACGGCCACCCGCTGCGGTAAGGCGCCGTTTCGGTACACCGGGTGACGGACTAGGCTGCCCATAACGATCTCGTTCAGCTGCTCCACCGCCGGGCCTTCCTGCTCAAGCTCTTCGTTGTACTTCACCCGCTGCGCCGCCATGCCCGCCGACAATTTGCCATCGACAAAGCGCCCTTGCGCGAGCAATGCCTGGACGGTTTTTAACTGCTCCTCGCTCAACAAAGATGGAATACGTAGCAGCATCAAAAACGGCCCGGGTCGGTCAAGGCTGCCACGTGAGGGACGCAGGCATCGCCGTGTCGGCGGTGCAGCTCGAGCAGATCTCTGGCTACCGACAGTGATTGGCGCCGACCCAGCGCAATCGATCGCTTCAGCTCGCTCAGGTCACCGCTGTCTACCAAATGCTGATAGGCCTGGGTCAGGCCGGGGGATAGCTGCTTACGCAGGCCATTGAGACTTGCAAAATAGAAATGGACGGCCGGCAGGTTTTCGAGCGCCAGTAACGCCGGCAACGTAGACAGACAGTCGGCCAGCTGGTCGCGTATGGCCCGTGCCGTAACCTCTGCGGGCGTGCGAACCACGTCAATAAGCAGCTCTTCCCAGGCGGTCCCGAGTAACTCACCGGCGATACGCTCACCGAGCTCGTGCATAATCGTGGTCTCGAGCTCGTTATCGGTTATCTGATCGAGCGCGCGTTCCGGATCCAGGTCGATGTCGTAGTACGCCATGGCACGCGCCATGGCGTTGTCTCGCCGTTTCCAGCGCCACTCCTCGACCCGTTCCCAGACCATCGTGCGCAACGACTCCCGTCGCACAAAAATTGTCTTACCGCGCGTCATCGCCGGTGGAGCGCTCAGGTCACGGGCATACTCCTCCCCACTAATGATCACCACTTGGCTCCCGCCAGGTTCCACGCGCATTACCCGTGCCAGGAAGAAATGTGGCTTGCCAAAACGCCCGTAGCCGCCGCTGTAGACAAGGCCCTGCGGTAATAGCTCGTGATTGATGCCGTCGTCATCAAACGGGTCGAACCGACGTCCGCAAAGTTTGATCGGCTCGAAGGAATCATCCTCCAGCTCGTCCCACATTCGCTCACGATGATGCACCCAGTCGCCGACTTCACCATTTTGCAGCTTGGCCGTGGGCGCAAAACCCTTCTCCCAGCGGTAGTACTCGCGCATCTTCAGAAGGTAGGTGCAAAGGCTGTATTCCCCTGCGTATCTCGCATCGGAGATGTGGCAATTGCGCTGTATAGCCAGGCTCAGCTCATGCATGGCTTGGCGTGTCAGGCGTGGAGGCACGGATTTATCAACCAGAGCAGTCGTGACCGAGACGGTGTTGTAAAATTATCACGAACGACATCGGCAGCAAACCGCCGACGGTGAACGCTTATGCGCATGCGCATTACCAGCAAGTGGCGACGAGACCGAGGGCAGCCAGTCTCCCTCGATGAAAACGCCGTGGCACTCGGTTATATCATCTGGCAGATAGCGCTGACGGCAGCCAAGAACCTGCACGCTGAGGATTTTATCTATGAAACTGACGATCAGCGTTTCGCCGTCATCGCAGAGTACCTGGCGTTCCTAGTGCATGTATCCGACCGCCTGGCCTACCTGGACATGGAAGACGCGGTGCGCGAGAGTTTCATCAGCACCTTGGCACGAGAGGCCGCCCGACACCTGCAGCGCAATCAGAGGGAAATCAGTGGTCCGGGCGATTATCGCGGGGCATTTATCGCTCTCCTCAACGAGCGCATGGCCGAGTATGCCGCCACAAAGTTTCGCGACAATCAGCCGGGCTTCGAATGCTTGCGCTGTCTGGGCGCCCGAGTCCTGGCCATAATGGGCAACAGCCAGGTGAACCGGTGGGTAATCGATCAAGTGATGGAGATTGATGGCCCCGCTGTCGTCGACCACCTTCGGCAGGCGATGGCTAATCTGTTTGGATCAGCCGCCGTGAGCCTGCCCTCACACCCGCCGGACTAACAGCCCCGACCTCCGTTACCGCGTCGACTTCCAAGCCTCGGCGTGGGTGGTACTTTTATTCTGGCCGTCCTCGTAGCCGGCTGCATAGGCCTCGGAGATTCGCTGCTCTTCGCGCCTGGGATTACCGAGATAGCCGCCAACCCAGCCCTGGATGTAATCCCAGTCAACTTCCATCTTTTGCAACTTCTCAACAGTCTCGTAGTACATTTTTTCCATTATCCAATCCCCAAGGTCATGGGGGACATGGCGACCGGCGAATGTTATTGCATCGCCGATGCGCCGGCAATCATCCCATCGAGCTAATCGGTCCTGCCCGGACGTTATACGAATTAGCCCAGGCGGTAGTGCTTCCTCACGGGCGAGCGCACTTCCCAAGTGCAAGATAGATCGGCCTGAAAGGTCACCAGGTCGCCCTCGCGAAGCCGAACCGGATCCCCGCCATCGGGCGTAACAATAACTTCGCCTTCAAGCAAGTAGCAAGTCTCCGTCTGATCATAGCTCCACTTGAACGTAGAAACCTCTTTGGTCCAGATGGGCCAATCCTCTACGCCCATAACTTCTAGTTTCATCGGCGACGGATTGTGTTCGACCAGTATCTTGTCCATTCGTATTCCTCGATATGATATAAAATGGGGACGAGGGTCGAGAACGACTAATGATACTCAATATCTACATCGATAACAGCGCCCACCAAATTGACGTGCCACCCGAGATCTTGGAAGACGCCAAGGACTTCTACGCCAAAATGGATCGGGACATGGACAGAGGCTGGACGATGAGCCGCCACTACGTCGAGCAACCCGATACCATTCAACGCTGCCAGATAGCCGCCGACAAGATTCTCGGCGCGATTCATACTGACAACCGTAAGATGGCGCTACTCATGGCCGGTTACATTCTGTCGCGTCTGCCACGCGTGCAG
>CAYGAS010000311.1:0-11125 GCA_964347935.1 uncultured Nitrospiraceae bacterium
TTTCGAGGCCTCGTCCCCTGATGGGCCCTTGACCCCGGTCGGTCCCGCCCATGGGCAGCGGTGCTCGACCTCGTCACACGGCTTGCGGGATGAGGCGCCGACTTGCGAAGCCACGCGTCGCTGTACGTTCGGTATCTTTTGCTGTGCGGCGCAGTCGCACCCAGCCTGCGATTTTCTTTAATCACGGAAGCGGTGTGTCGCTGTCCTGCACCGCTGTAATGACCCGGTCGCCAGATGGTTTCACGGTAGCTGACGCTGACCGAATGACGCCGATACCAGGGAAAGTGATAGTAACGGCCGTAGTACGGGTGCGCGTGGTGATGGTGGCGATGCACGTGCACATGGTGCGAGTGCCAGTCAATCGAGAAAGCTAAAGTTATGCCCCAAAAGTAACCGAAGCCGAACGAGTACCCGTAAGGATACGGGTAGTAGTAAACCGGATAGGCATGGGGGTAGTAATGGTACACCGGGTACGGATGATGCACGACCACGTAGCTCGGCTCGTAGTAGGGTACGTAGATCACCTTCGGGTCCACCGGCTCGATGACGATGGTCTTTCCGTTCTTCGTCACCACTTGGCGCTCGTCGGATTGCAGGTTCCCCGCCGCGTGCGCACGCTCGCGAAAGTTCTGGATCGCGTCCAGCAGCTCCGTCTGTTGGTAAATAGCGGCTTCGCCCAGCTTCCAAGTCCAGTCGAGATCCGCATTCATGAGCTCAATCACTTCCGGGTAATTGAGGAGCGCGACAACCGAGTCGTCCCACGTCTCGTCGGGCTTCAGTTCGGGGTCGGTTTTGTGCGCTTCCAGATAACGGGCGGCCTGGACGATCTGAAGCGGATACGTAGACGCAGGCAGTACGATACTCACCAGGGCGTCCGGGTAGAGCGCAATGGGCCCCACCAGCTCCTCGAGCTCGGCACGCGTGAGCGATGTCCGCTCTTCGGTAACCGGCGCTGTCGACGCCTCGCCCTCAACCGTTTGACCGAATAAGAGCACAACGCCTAGGACCGCTAGACTGAAGGCGGTCGTCAATCGGCAGCGGTGTCTTGGATAAGTCATGTTCGCATGCATCAGCATTCTCGACTCCCGGGCGTGGCTTGCCTTTATTGGCCCCAGACCCTCCTGATTGCACAAAAATAATAACCCTAGTCACCTGAACCGCCGCTGAATGAACTATCTGCAAGTAATTCAATCGCTTAGATCATGATAGAGGGTGCAACACAGGTTCGAAGCTCCATCGGCATCGACATACCGGTGGGTCCGTCTGTCATAGTCAAAAAGGCGCTCGCCAATCTTGCTGGCTAGCGCCGCCCTTGGAACCAACGACGACTGATTGGGAATCAGGCGGTCTCTAGACGGCAATCCTGTTAAGAGAAATCAAGATCCTGACGAAGGGACGTCAACGAGCCCTTACAAGGTCTAACGGTAAGATACTAAAGCGACGCGTTAATACGAGGGGCTGGGGTCCGATTGGCGAATGTAAGGAAAGTCGGCCTACTTCCATATCTGTTCAGCGTGGAGCCGGCACACAACGCTCAACGCCTTTTCGAGCTTGGCGGGAAAGTCCCGGAGGGCGTCGGGGTCCATACACCGCTCAGGCGAAGCGACTGCCGATGCGTTTTACGCCAATTATCAGCGAATGTACGCTATATTTTCTAAGGAGAGCCGCAAAGGATATGTGCAACCGTGAGTTTGCTAAGCCGAATTGTCGTCACAGTGCAGCGTCGGGTGTTCACCCCTGCCGTTAGCTCCCCTACTCGTTGTTAGCCCTGGGATCTAGAGGTGAATATTTTTAGAGGCGTGGCGATTTTCTTGACCCAGGCGCCTTTGATCCTTTTTGCCGGTGCCAAATTTGATCTGCTTTTCGGATTCAATCGCATGGATTCAGGGTTCGGACTTCTTCTCTTGCTGTTTGTAGTTGTCCCTCTCCTGAATCTGTCTTGGTTGATCGCCGAAATCATACGATCTGTTAAATTTTCAAGACACCAGAGTAGAGCGATAAGTGTCTTGATGCCACTTGTCGCTATTTTCTTTTTTGTCGAGTCGATTGCGATAGACCTTTATATCGCATCGCACGCGAGAATGTAGCTGGATTCGAACGCTCTATGCCGCACGGCAAAGGCCGGCGCCTCGCAACTCCGTGTCACTGTCTCTGCTGCGGGGCGTTTTGCTTCCAGCCAAGCTGGGTTGCCGTTACTTGCGCTTACGGCTGCCACTCTGGTTGGCCGTGTGGGGTTGAGCGGTTGTCTCTTCCCCTTTGAGCCATTTCGTGCCCTTCCCTTCGGGCCACTGGCGCGCGGCTATCTTTTCCTTGCCATACATCGTCCACAGGGCCGTTCTAATCCGCTCCACGACCGTTCGCTCAAATTTCCCTCGGTACATCGGCTCATAACCTCGTCACAAGAGTTCCCTTCTTGAGCTTCTATCATAACTGCCCGGTGGGCCATTACCCACGTCGAACCTGACCGCTGTAGGCTGCGGGTCGACGGCCGGTTGTCATCAACCGCTGAATGGGCGTCCTCCCTACGCATGGGCCGTCCACATGCGGACCTGCCCGGCACGGTGCCGGCAAACAAAGCTCGGGGCCGCTTCGAACTTGGGGTGAACATCTTGCACCCATTGGGCCATTCATCTTTATAGACGCGAGAGCCCGCTTCGTAATGGCCTCTTAACGAAAAGACTTTCGAGCCCTTTTCATGGTTCTTTTCATGGTTGGAAAGAGTTTGACTTCTCTGAATAAACTATCATTCCATCTGCACGAGCTCCGATACAAAACGATCCAGCTCCTCACGCGTGTTGTAGAAATGTACCGCCGCTCGCACGCAACCATCCTTAACACTGCAAACAATGTGCCTTGCCCGCAATCGGGCGACGATTGCCTCCGGGTCCCCCGTGACTCCAAAGCTGACAATGCCGGCGCGCTCGCTCCACGGCCTGGGTGTCTTCACTGGTAAACCGTTTGCGTCCGCCTGCTCCATAAGGTGCGTCGTTAACTCGCATACCCGCGCCTCGATGTGACGGAGCCCGATTTCACGTAGGTATTCGGCTGACCGCCTCTGGATCCAAATCCCCAGAAAGTTGGGGTTCCCATACTCGAAACGATGGGCATCCGCGGCAAGCTCGGGACTTGGCTGCATCCGGTCGTTCGACGTAAAGCTGAACTTGGCCGCATAAGGCGGAGTAATCGATTGAATCATCTCCTCGGTCATATACATGAAACCGGCCCCAGCAAGACTGAACTGCGCCTTGTGGCCGCCGGCCACGATCACATCGGCACCGAGCTTCTCGAGCGGCGTCGCCAGTACGCCTACGGCCTGTATGCCGTCGACAACGAGTTTCATTTGCCGCCCATGGCAGAACTCCGCCAGTGCGGGGAGGTCCGCGCGATAGCCGTTACCATAAGTCACCCAGGCGGTGGCCAGAATACGGGTGCGCTTATCCACCAACTCCCGGTAACAGTCGACCGTTACGCGACCCTGCTTGTCGGCCTTTGCCCAGCGAACCTCGATGCCCTTCTTCTTGAGATAGCGCCAAGGAAAAGTGTTGTTTTCATGCTCCGACTCGCTGATCAACACATTATCACCCGCTTTCAGTGGGTATCCCTGCGCCACAACGTTAATGCCCTCGGATGTATTCTTTATCAGCGCTACCCGATCAGTAGACGCGCCAAATAGCTCGGCCACGGTCTCTCGGGCTTGTTCGATTTTTTCCATGCTGAAGGCATCGGCGCCCGCGCCGTCATAGATATCGGTCAGCCATTCGTGCATGGCGGCTTCGACGCGTCGCGGCAAAATCGCCTTACGGGCAATATCCAGATACACGAAGTTCTGTGTGGTTGGAAACTCGCGTCTCAGGACATCCCAGTCTGGCGCTACTGCGGTTTGCCCATGCGCTTGCTTTGGGGAAACGGTTGATGGCATGTCGTTATCCTTTATTCAGATAGTCATCTAGTGAGTCAATATTTGGCTCAGAAACAGTTGAGTCCGTTCGCTGCTCGGGTTATCGAAAAATTCACTCGCCGAGGCAACCTCCACGATCTCGCCGTCGTCCATAAAAACCATCTTGTTGGCCACCTTTCTGGCGAAACCCATTTCGTGCGTCACGACCAGCATGGTCATGCCCTCCTCCGCGAGCTCGGCCATCACATCCCGCACCTCGTTGATCATCTCGGGGTCGAGTGCGGAGGTGGGCTCATCGAAAAGCATGATTTTTGGCCTCATCATGAGTGCACGGGCGATCGCCACCCGCTGCTGCTGTCCGCCAGAGAGTTGCCCGGGGTACTTCCGTGCCTGCTCTGGGATCTTCACGCGCTCGAGCAGTGCCATCGCCCGCTCCTCGGCTTCCGGCTCTCGCACCTTTTGCACATATATCGGCCCCAGGGTCAGGTTCTCCAACACAGTCATGTGCGGGAACAGGTTAAAGCTTTGAAACACCATGCCGACGTCACGCCGCACCGTTTCGATGTTACGCATGTCATCGGTCAGCTCCGTGCCGTCGACGATGATCGTCCCTTCCTGATGCACTTCCAGGCGGTTGATGCAACGTATCATGGTGGATTTACCCGAGCCCGAGGGCCCGCAAACGACGACCCGCGCACCGGCGTCGACCGTAAGATTGACGTCGCGCAACACATGGAAGTCGTCGAACCACTTGTTGACGTCGATGAGTTGGACCATGGGCCGCGAACCGGCCGTATCGATGGTAGCGTTCACTAGAAATTACGCCCTGCGCTTAGGCGTTTTTCCACGGACTGGCTGTACTTCGACATCGTAAAACAGAAGACGAAATAAAGCACGAAGATAAAGACGTAAGCCTCCGGTGCATACCTGACCCAGAGCGGATCTTCGAGCGCGGTGGCAGTCGCACCGAGCACATCAAATAGCCCGATTATGCTGACGAAGGTCGTATTTTTGAAGGCCCGGATAATGTCGTTCATCATCGCCGGTATCACGATGCGTAACGCCTGCGGCAAAATAATCTTGCGTGTCGTCTGCCAATAGGTAAGGCCGATGGCATCGGCCGCCTCATACTGCCCGCGGGAAATGGCTTGCAGCCCGCCGCGAACGATCTCCGCCGCATACGCGCCAAAGAAGATAATCATGCCGATCTGTGCCCGCAGCACTTTGTCGATCGTAAGTTCCTCCGGCATGAACAAGGGAAACATCAGCGACATCATGAACAAGACGGTGACGAGCGGCACGCCTCGGGTGATTTCGATGACGCCGATGCAAATAGCCTTGATCACCGGCAGCTTCGAGCGCCGGCCGAGTGCGAGGAAAATCGCCGCCGGAAGTCCACCCACAACGGTTCCTACAAACAGCATAAGCGTGAGCGGCAGCCCGCCCCAATCATGCGTGCCCGTCGGTTCGAGCCCAAATATGCCCCCTAACATGAGCACGAGGACGACAACAGAAGCCAGCAGCCAGGCGCCGAAAAGATAGTAGGACCAGAAACGTTCGAATGCGGAGATGACCGCCAACGCGATGATAATCGCCATGGCCAACAACGGGCGCCAATGCGCATCGTAAGGAAAGGTCCCGAACAGCATCACCCGATGTTTCTCGGCGATGACTGCCCAGCAGGCTCCGGTTATCTCGCGACATGCTCGCGGATCGTCCGTGTACCATAGGCTGTCGATAAAGGCCCACCGCACCAGCTCGGGCAGTGTCACAAAAAGCGCCCAGGCAGCGAGCAGCGTAAGCGCGGTATTGTGAAAATTGCTAAACAGATTGCCACGGATCCAGCCGAGCACGCCTACGGGGGTGCTCGGCGGCAGCCGCCGCTGCCCGCGTTGCGATGCCGTGACCTCTTGCGACATAGCTCAGTGTTCCTTGATCTGAACGAGCTTGTTGTACCAGTTCATCACCAACGCGATGCTGAAGGCGATCGAAAGGTACACCGCCATCATAATCGCGATCGCCTCGATGGTATTGCCGCTCAATGTGACGATGGTGTTATTCACATTGAAAAGCTCGGGATAGCCGATGGCTACACCGAGGGAGCTGTTTTTCGTGAGACTGACATACTGTGCCGCCGCCGGCGGTATGATCACGCGCAAGGCCTGCGGCAGAATGACCTTGCGGTAGATCTCGCTGCGCTTTAGTCCGATCGCCCGCGCCGCTTCTATCTGGCCACGTGGTACCGATTGAATGCCGGAGCGCACGATCTCGGCGATGAAAGCCGCGATATAGAGAGACAACCCCAGCAGCAAGGCCAGAAACTCGGGCGATAGCGTCATCCCGCCTACAAAGTTAAAGCCCCCGAGCGCGGGTGTGCTCATCGCCGTAGGGCGACCGCCTAGCAACCAGGTTATCAGGGGCAAACCGACAATGGCCCCCAGGGAGAACCACAATGCGGGCAGCGCCCGACCCGTCAATCGCCGACGCCGGTCCGCCCACCGCGTCAGGGCCAACGCACCTAGGCACCCGATGACCAATGCCAACGCCGCCCAGGCGAAGACGTCCGACACTGGCCAAGGAAACACCAATCCGCGATTGCTCACAAATACGCTATCGATCGGATTCCAGGCCTGGCGCGGTGCAGGTAAGCGGGTGACGAGCGTGTACCAAAAGATAATCTGTACCAGCTGTGGTGTGTTACGGAAGGCCTCGACGTAAATCGAGGCAAGCCTCGATACCAGCCAGTTGGACGACAGTCGCGCGATGCCGAGCACGGTACCAATCACGGTCGCCGCGACTATGCTCAAGGCCGACACTTTGAGCGTGTTGAGGACCGCGACGACGTAGGCCCGCAGATAGGTATCGGCGGCAGAAAACGGGATAAGACTCTCGCCTATGGGAAAGCCGGTCTCCTGGCTGAGAAATCCGAAGCCCGTGGCAATCCCGCGTTTTTGCATGGCCTCCTGCGCATTGCCGATCATATAGACAGCGGCACCGATGACAAAGACGATCACGACTACCTGATACAACAGGCCGCGAAAACCTGCGCTGTGCCACAATGCGCTCAAGTTTAGCGACGCGCGCTTTGGCGGTCGTCTCCTTGATGCCTTGACAATTGTAGAGCTCATGAAGGGCTAGCGTTGCAGCGCGCCCATCGCTGCGTGCCGGTATGAGGCGTGGACGCCACCCGCGCACGGCGCGCGGGTGGCCGATTCATATTTATTTAAAGGGTGGGGCGTAGAGCAGTCCGCCACGTGTCCACAGATCGTTTATCCCGCGGGAAAGCTTCAAGGGCGAGTCTTTGCCAACGTTGCGATCGAACACTTCACCGTAGTTACCAACCTGCTTGATGATCCGATAGGCCCATTGGTTATCGAGCCCGAGATCCTGGCCGAGGCTGTCCTTGTCGCCAAGCAGACGGGCAATATTTGCGTCTTTGCTCTTAAGGAACTTATCCACGTTCGTCGACGTGATTTCGTTCTCTTCTGCTTCCATCATCGCATACACGGTCCAGGCGACGATGTCCTTCCATTGCGGATCGCCCTGTCTAACGACAGGTCCCATCGGATCCTTGCCGTATACGCCTGGTAGAATGATGTAATCGTCCGGATTGGATGCGACCGTTGCCCGTGCGGAACTCAGCCCCGAGGTAGATTGCACATGTACATCGCAGCGTCCGCCAAAAAAAGCGGTGTTTAGCTCCTTCTTGCTTTCAATAACCACGGGCTTGTACTTCAAGCCATTGGCGCGGAACACATCGGCAGCGACCTTCTCCGACGTAGAACCGGGCAGTACACAGACGGTGGCGCCGTCGAGCTCCTTGACGCTCTTGACACCGAGCTTCGTCGGCACCATGAAACCCTGGCCGTCATAGAAAGTGGGCGCCACAAAATCGATACCGAGTTTGCTATCGCGGCTCAGCGTCCAAGTGACGTTGCGTGTCAGCACGTCGACTTCTCCGGTCTGCAACGCCGTGAATCGCGTCTGCGTAGTTGTTTTGACGAACTGCACCTTATCTTTGTCACCCAGTACAGCGGCCGCAATCGCCTTGCACGTATCGACATCCATACCGGCCCACTGGCCTTTACTGTCAAGGGCGCTAAAGCCGGCACGATTGCCGTTGACGCCGCAAATCACCATACCCCGCGCCTTGATTGCATCGACCGTTGTGGCCGCATAAACGGGCGCAATCGTGACCATCGGCGTGGACACGACAATCCCACTAACAAGTGCGATAAACCTTCTCATGACGCCTCCTAGCTTTACTGTATGGACTTTTTGAGTTGGATACTGCCGGGCATTTTGCGGTGCCTTCGGTGGCGACGCAAGGCCCGTGTCACCTGTATCTAGCGCTTCCCCACAGACTCGCGATGCACGACTGCCTCGGCTAGATCATCCGCCGTTCGTATCGCTATCGCCGCGGGCGCCGGCAAGTTAGGGATAGACTTCAGGCCTGAGCCTGTGTTCATGAGCACGACACGATCGTCACGCCGAATATAGCCTTCGGCCAGGGCCGTGGTGAGGCCCGACAGCACGGTGGCCGCCTCGGGACAAGGAAAAATACCCTCCTCGCGCGTCATGAGGTCGACATTCTCCAGCGCTTGTTTCGTGCTGACGGCGACAGCCATGCCGCCGCTTTGCCGTAGAATCCGCAGGACGGCCTTGCCGCCGGGGGGACGCGGTGACTTTAATCCACCCGGCAGTACGTCGACATTCTCCCACAATTCGCTCCGCTCACGGCCTTCTTTGAATGCTTGCACGATCGGTGCGCAGCCCTCGTACTGGGTGACGATGAGGCGCGGTAAGCGGTTGCCCTTTACCCAGCCAAGCGTCTTCAGCTCCGCGAACGCTTTGAACAAGGCGATGGCTCCGAGTGCACCGCCGGTAGGATAAACGATTACATCCGGGAGCTCCCAGCCGAACTGCTCACAGATCTCGTAGCCCATGGTCTTCTTACCTTCCAGGCGATAGGGCTCCTTCAGCGTATTACTGTTGAACCAACCGCAGCGTTGCGCGCCCTCCTGGATAAGACCGCCCGCCTTATGCCAAGGGCCATCGAAAAGGAACGTGAATGCACCTGCCAGCGCGCATTGCTGCAAGCTCGCAGGCAAGACGTCGCTCGGCAGCAGGCTGATGCAACGCATCTCGGCGCGCGCGGCGTAGAGCGCCCACGACGCGCCGGCATTGCCGGAACTGTTTAGCGCTACTGCCTCTACCCCCAGCTCACGCAGGCGGGAAATGGCGACACTCGCGCCCCGATCCTTGAACGTCCCCGATGGGTTGCGGCTTTCATCCTTGAGATACAGGTTCGGCGTTCCGACCAGACGGCCCAGTGCGGACAAGCGCAGTAGCGGTGTCCAGCCTTCGGATAAACTCACCGCCTTCTCGGGAGACGCGGCCGGCAGCATGGGTGCATAACGCCACAGTGATGACGGCCCCCGTGCGATATCGTCTTTAGTAACCTCGCGACGCAGGCGCTCCAGATCATAGCGCACCTCGAGGATATCCCCCGATGGACACGTATTGAGCTGCGGTTCGTCTCCTGTAAAGCGCTCGCCGCTTTCGGCGCACTCAAGGTGCGTGAAATAATTCATGCTCGCATCACCCGTCGATTCAAACGCCTCACACACGTTCGGTGCATGGATTGTAACTGATTGCACTTGCTGAGAGACATGCGCACAGCGCACCCGCAGCGCCGTTAAGGATAGCTGGAGGTGACCCGAATTCGAGATAGCGCAGGTCTGGTCAAATGTCGCTTTGACTCCGTAATAACGCGACGCGTTAATATGCTGGAACGGGAACCGGCTACCTAGGGTCTACAACGTTATGCCGCGAGGGCGGCAGCCTTGCGCTGCATGGAGGCGCGAAACGAAACCTAAGGCCGCTTCGAACTTGGGGTGGAAGTCCGCGCGCGCCTCGGGGTCCATACATCCTAATTAATATAGACGCGATAACGGGCTTGCTATCGACCTAACACTCAAAAAAGGACGGCACTCCTTTTATGACGTCCGCTCAGGCGAAAAGACTCCCCACCGGTTTTTCCTGTTCAAGGAGCGAGAATATGTATCCGTGACTTCAATACGACCGAAAAAGTCCCCCGCGACAGAGGCAAGGTCATGGGCCAGAAACCGCCGCTTCGGCTATCTCAAAAATCGGTCGCCCGTATCCCATAGTTCAGTACGGTTTTCGACTGTACGTAGCCATGGTTTAGATCTAGAGAACACATTTGCGCCGCTTACAAAGAGGACATTTTTACCCGACCATGAAATAAATATCGGCATTGCCAAACGCTCAGGGCAGGTGCAATATGCCTCTGGACGTAGTGCTCGGTGGTGCATAACCAGCATCAAACTATCGCCATCGGCCGGACGTGTGAAAATAGGCAGGATTGAAGTTCTTGTCTTTTGCGGCGTCAGCGTCTGACCAAAAACCAACCAATCACACACGAGACGGAGGATGCTCATGAAACGCCTAAGACTTTCCTTCAGCGTGCTGGCGGTCACTTCCCTGATATTGATCGCGGCGCCAGCAGCCAACGCCGCCGAGACGGTCAAGTTCAAGGTCCAGTCGGCCCTGGTATCGGGAAGCCTGTACTTCAACATTCTCGAAAGCTTTGCCGACCGGCTCAAGGCTATCTCGGGCGGCCGCTTGCAGGCAGAAATCCTGCCAGAGGGCGCGGTGGTCAAGACTAACGAGATTCTGGACGCGGTCGGCGCCGGCGTCGTCGAGGCCGGCTTCTGCTGGACCCACTTCTGGTCGGGCAAACACCCCGCCGCCTATCTGTTCAGCGACCAGCCGAGCGTCAACGGCATGGACCAGCTCGGCTTCATCGGCTGGTATTACGAGGGTGAGGGCTACAAGCTCTATCAGGAGCTTTACGACGAGCATTTGAAAGCGAACGTCAAGGGTCTGATCATCCTGGCTTCGGGCGGTCAGCCGCTCGGCTGGTTCAAACAGCCGATCAACAGCCTCGCTGATTTCCGTAAGATCAAGTACCGCTCGCCACCGGGGCTGACGGGAAAAATTTTCCATGAAATGGGCATTTCGGCCGTGGCGCTCCCCGGCGGTGAGATCGTGCCGGCAGCGCAGAAGGGCGTAATCGATGCGGCTGAATGGATCAATCCCGCCGAGGACATCAAGCTCGGCCTGCAGCAGGTGTGGAAGAACTATTACCTGCAGGGCGTCCACCAAGCGACCGACCTGGGTGAGCTGACGTTCAACAAGGAC
>CAYGAS010000312.1:0-3758 GCA_964347935.1 uncultured Nitrospiraceae bacterium
CCGAGCGGGCTGTCAGCCGCCTACCATCTCGCGCGCTTGGGACACAGTGTGGAAATTCATGAAGCAGGCCCGCTGGCCGGCGGCATGATGCATTTTGGCATTCCGAAATACCGCTTACCGCGAGATATCCTCGGTGCCGAGATCCGACGTATAGAGGACCTGGGTGTGAAGATCGTGCTTAATCACAAAGTCGTCGATCTGTTGGCTGAACAGACGGCAGGCGGCTTCGACGCGATGTTCATTGCCGTAGGCGCACACTTGAGCAAGCGCACCGACATTCCCGCTCGCGATGCCGGTAAGATGCTTGATGCCGTGAGCTTCTTGCGCGATGTAGAGGCCGGCGCGGTACCCAAGCTCGGACGGCGCGTGGCGATTTATGGCGGCGGCAATACGGCGATGGATGCGGCCCGCGTGGCACGACGGCTCGGTATCGACGAGGCACTGATCATCTACCGGCGTGACCGTACGCACATGCCGGCCCATGACTTCGAGGCAGACGAGGCGCTCACGGAAGGCGTGAAAATTCATTGGCTGCGGACGATCAAAGAAATCGACCGCAGCACTTTTACCGTCGAGGTTATGCAGATCGACGAGAATGGCAGGCCACAACCAACCGGCGAGCTCGAAACCTTGGAAGCCGATTCGCTGATCCTCGCCTTGGGACAAGATGTAGACACGGATTTCTTGGGCAACGTTCCCGGTCTGGTGTTCCAGAAAGACGGTACCTTGGTGGTGGGTGAAAACCTGATGAGTGGCTATCCGGGGCTGTTTGCCGGCGGCGATATGGTGCCGTCCGAGCGAACGGTGACTGTCGCTGTCGGTCATGGCAAAAAGGCCGCACGCCACATTGACGCCTACCTGAGGGGCACGAGCTACGCCAAGTCGCCCAAACACGAGTTGGCCAACTACGAGAAGCTACACGTGTGGTACTTCACCGACGCCGCTCAGCGCCCGCAGCAACATATCGACATCAAGCGGCGCCAAACGAGCTTCGATGAGGTAGTCGGCGGTCTAAAGGAACAGGAGGCCGTATACGAAGCACGCCGGTGCTTGTCGTGCGGAAACTGCTTCGAATGCGATGGGTGCTACGCTGCCTGCCCGGAAGACGCCGTGATTAAGCTCGGGACCGGGAAACGTTATCGCTTCGACTACAACCGCTGTACCGGCTGCGCGGTCTGTTTCGAACAATGCCCCTGTCATGCTATCGAAATGACACCGGAGCCGGTCTGAGCCAGCATGCAGCAAGCGAGCGAAGGTAGCCAACCCTAAATACGCGTTTGCGCACAGCCGCAATCCCGCGCAACACGCGACGAGCTGGGAAACCTCTATGAGCAGACAACAGCTAACGATCGACGGTAACGAGGCGGTCGCCTACGTCGCCCACAAGACCAACGAAGTCTGCGCGATTTATCCGATCACGCCATCCTCCACAATGGGCGAGCTGGCCGATCAGTGGTCCACCGAGGGACGAACCAACATTTGGGGCAACGTGCCGGTCGTGGTCGAGATGCAAAGCGAGGGTGGTGCCGCCGGCACCGTCCACGGCGCCCTGCAGACCGGCGCCCTCAGTACCACATTCACTGCCTCGCAAGGCTTGCTCTTAATGATACCCAACATGTACAAGATCGCGGGCGAGCTGACGCCAACGGTGTTTCACGTGGCCGCGCGCTCGCTTGCCGCCCAAGCGCTGTCGATCTTCGGCGATCACTCAGACGTCATGGCGGTACGCCCCACGGGTTTTGCATTGCTCGCCTCGAGCTCAGTGCAGGAAGCGCACGATATGGCGCTGATCGTCCAAGCGGCGACGCTCGAGGCACGCGTGCCGTTCGTGCATTTCTTTGACGGCTTTCGGACCTCACACGAAGTCAACAAAATTACGCTGCTGTCCGACCAGGAGATAAGGGCTATGATCGACGACGACCGCGTGCTTGCCCACCGGGCGCGCGGCCTCAACCCAGATCATCCTTTTATTCGCGGCACTGCACAGAACCCGGACGTCTACTTCCAAGCACGTGAGACGGTCAATCCTTTCTACCGCAAGACACCGGACATCGTGCAAACGAAGATGGACGCATTCGCCGAGCTCACGGGACGGCAGTACCACTTATTTGACTACGACGGCGACAGCGCGGCTGAACGGATTATCGTGCTCATGGGGTCGGGCGCTGAGGCCGTACGCGAGACAGTGGCGTTCTTGCAGGCGGCAGGTGAAAAAGTAGGCGTCATAAATGTCCATCTTTATCGGCCGTTTTCGGCGCAGCATTTCTTGCAGGTTTTACCAGCCTCGACCCAAGCTATCGCCGTGCTGGATCGCACTAAGGACCCGGCCGCCACGGGCGAGCCGTTGTACATGGACGTGGTCACGACGCTGGCCGAAGCGCTGGCCGAGGGCTCGTTGCCCTTTGCCACCTTGCCCCGGATTGTTGGTGGTCGCTACGGGCTGTCGTCGAAAGAATTCACGCCTGCCATGGTGAAAGGCATCTACGACGAGCTGCGCAAGCCCAAGCCGAAAAACCATTTCACGGTCGGGATCAATGACGACCTGTCCCACACCAACCTCGATTACGATCCCGATTTCGTGATCGAGTCCGACCAGGTCGTGCGCGCGCTATTCTTTGGTCTTGGCGCAGACGGCACTGTCGGCGCAAATCGAAACAGCATCAAGATCATCGGCGAAGACCCGCGCTTCTACGCCCAGGGCTACTTCGTGTACGACTCGAAGAAATCGGGCTCACAGACCGTTTCGCATCTTCGCTTCGGGCCCGATCCTATACGCTCCACCTACCTGGTGCAGTCGGCCAACTTCGTCGCCTGCCACCAGTTCAATTTCCTGCAATCGGTAGACGTGCTCAAACATGCCATGCCGGGGGGCACGTTCTTGTTGAACAGCCCTTACGATGCCGATGAGGTGTGGCAACAGCTGCCGCGCTCGGTGCAGAAACAGATTATTGACAAAAAGCTGTCGTTCTACGTGATCAACGCTTACCAAGTGGCGCGCGATACTGGTATGGGCACACGCATCAACACGATCATGCAAACCTGCTTTTTTGCCATCTCAGGCGTGTTGCCAAAGGAAGAGGCGATTGCAAAGATCAAGGAGGCCATCGAGGCGACCTACAGCAAGAAAGGCCAGGCCATCGTGCGCAAGAACTTCGAGGCAGTAGACCGCACGCTCGAGCATCTCCACGCCGTCAAGGTACCGGGGCGCCCCACGAGCCGCCTGGCCATGCACGAAATTGTGCCCGCGAGCGCGCCCGAGTTTGTGCGCAATGTAACGGCCATGATGATCGCTGGGCGCGGCGATGAGCTGCCCGTAAGTGCCTTGCCGAACGACGGCACTTATCCGACTGGCACGGCGGCCTGGGAGAAGCGCAACATTTCTATGTTTGTGCCGGTCTGGGAGCCAGACATCTGCATCCAATGCGGCAACTGCAGCTTCGTCTGCCCGCACAGCGTTATCCGCTCCAAGTTCTACGATAAGTCGGCACTGGCATCGGCGCCACCATCATTCAAGACCATGCCGCTAAGCGGTCGCGGTTTTCCCGATGTGTATTACAGCTTGCAAGTGTATGTAGAAGACTGCACGGGTTGCGCCCTCTGTGTAGAGGCCTGTCCCGCCAAGAGCAAGGAAAGGAGCGGCGTCAAGGCGATCAACATGCGTCCCAAGGCGCCTGTGCTCGAGGACGAACGCGAAAACATTGCTTTCTTTCAAAAATTGTCGGACAACGAGCGCGGGCGCATCGACTTCAGCACGGTGC
>CAYGAS010000313.1:0-7401 GCA_964347935.1 uncultured Nitrospiraceae bacterium
TTTGTTGGCCTGTCCGACGGTGCCGCGGGCCCTCATGAGAAGCCCCGGATCAGGGTGTACAAATAGATCATCAATACAATCGCTACGAGTATGATGGCCGTGCGCATCACCGCCCGCCTCTGCTCTGGCGTCTTTCCGCCGCCCACTGCCATCACAACAGTTCAGACCGCACGCCTGGCACGCCGCCCCAACTATGATAGCTAGCTAATCTTCGGCGGCGTCGCAAAGGTATGGTAAGGCGCCGGCGATGGAACGGTCCATTCAAGCCCCTCGGCCCCTTCCCAGACCTGAGTCGTCGCCTTCTTGCCGCCACGAATCGTCTGCACCACTACGTAAAGCAACAGTATCTGCGAAAAGCCCAATATGAAAGCACCGACCGTCGACCACTGATTGAACTCGGTGAACTGCAGCGCGTAGTCGGGGATGCGGCGCGGCATGCCCGCCAGGCCGAGGAAATGCTGCGGGAAGAAGGTCAGGTTAAAGCCGATCATTGTCAGCCAAAAGTGCCACTTGCCCAAGGTCTCGTTGTACATGTGCCCCGTCCACTTCGGCAACCAGTAGTACACAGCACCTATGATCGACAACACCGAGCCGGCAAAAATCACGTAGTGAAAGTGCGCCACGACAAAGTACGTGTCGTGATACTGGAAGTCCGCCGGCGTGATCGACAGCATCAACCCGCTCAAACCGCCGATGGTAAACAGGAAGACGCCGGCAATGGCATAAAGCATCGGCGTCTCGAAGCTCAGCGAGCCACGCCACATGGTGGCGACCCAGTTGAACACCTTCACGCCCGTCGGCACGGCTATCAGCATCGTCGTGTACATGAAGAAGAGCTCGCCGGCAGTCGGCATCCCTACCGTGTACATATGGTGCGCCCAGACGACAAACGACAGAAACGCGATCGACATGGTCGCATAGACCATCGATTCGTAGCCGAACAGCGGCTTGCGCGCGAAGGTCGGTATGATCTGGGAGAACACGCCAAAGGCGGGCAAGATGAGAATGTAAACTTCCGGATGACCAAAAAACCAGAATACGTGCTGGAACATCACCGGATCGCCGCCACCGGCGGCATCGAAGAAATGCGTGCCGAAGTGACGATCAGTCAACAACATGGTCACGGCGCCGGCCAGCACGGGGATCGCCGCCAGCAGCAAAAATGCGGTCACTAACCAGGTCCAGACGAACAGCGGCATCTTCATCAAGCGCAGACCCGGTGCGCGCATGTTTAGAATGGTGGCGATGATGTTGATCGAGCCCAGGATCGATGAGATACCGAGCAAGTGTACCGACAAGATGACGAAATCCATGCCCATGCCGGCCCGGACGGTTAACGGCGGGTACAACGTCCAGCCCGCTTGCGGCGCACCGCCCGGGGCAATCAGCGAACATAATAAGAGCAGGCCTGCCGGCGGCAAGATCCAAAAGCTCCAGTTGTTCATGCGCGGCAGCGCCATGTCAGGCGCACCGATCATCATCGGAATCTGCCAGTTCGCCAGACCGACGAAGGCCGGCATGACCAAACCGAACACCATGATCAGCCCATGCAGGGCAGTCATCTGGTTAAAAAATCCTGGCTCTACCACTTGCAGACCCGGTTGCCAAAGCTCGGCACGGATGATCAAGGCCATGATCCCGCCGACGATCGCCATGGCGAACGAGAACCACAGGTAAAGCGTGCCGATGTCCTTGTGATTCGTCGTAAACAGCCAGCGAGTGATGCCGTATGGATGCTCATCGTGATGTGCTGTTGCCGCTGTCGCCATCTTTTGTCTCCGATTTAAACCTTTTAATAAAACCCTGCTCGAGAAATTCAACCTTACTTTCGCGCGGCCTTGATCTGGGAAGGCTGCACGACGTCGCCCGTATTGTTACCGAAGGCATTGCGCTGGAAAGTGATCACGGCAGCGATGTCCGCATCGTTCAACTGCGTCGCAAACGCCTGCATCGCCGTGCCCGGCTTGCCATTCAGGACGATGTTTAGATGCCCCTCGATGGGACCCGTAGCGATCTTGCTGCCGGCGATGGCCGGAAACACGCCGGGCACGCCTTTGCCGTTTGGCTGATGGCAAGCGGCACAGGCCTTGTTGTAGGTTTCTTGGCCCCGGCCCATGAGTTCCTGCTTGCTCCAGGTGCGATCGGAGGCGGTGGCGGCGGCCACCATCAGCTGCTTTTGTTGTGCCACCCATTTTTTGAATTCGGGCTCGCTCACGGCCTGCACGACGATGGGCATATAGCCGTGATCCTTGCCGCATAGCTCGGCGCACTGACCGCGATAGGTGCCTGGCTCCTCGATCCGCGTCCACATCTCATTGATGTATCCCGGTATCGCGTCTTTCTTCACGCCAAGCTGTGGGACCCACCAAGCATGGAGCACATCGTTCGCGGTTAGGAGAAAGCGCACTTTCTTGCCGACCGGCAACACCAACGGCTGGTCAACCTCTAGTAGATAGTTTTCGTTCTTTTCTTGCTCGTTGTAGATCTCCGCGCGCGGCGTCGATAGCAGGCTGAAGAAACTGACCCCTTGGTCCATGTACTCGTATTGCCATTTCCACTGATGACCCGTGATCTTGACCGTCATATCCGACTGGGTCAGGTCGTCCATCTTCAGCAGTGTCGCCGTCGACGGTATCGCCATGCCAACGAGGATGACAAAGGGGATGATGGTCCATAGCACCTCGAGCCTGCCATTTTCCTCAAACTTTGCGGCCTTATGACCGCGACTCTTTCGGTGCGCAGCCAGCGAATAAAACATCACACCGAAGACGCCGATGAAGATGATCACGCAAATAAAGAAAATCAGGTGATGTAACCAAAGCAAATCGCGGGCGATCTCAGTCACAGGCCGCTGAAAATCAAACCCATACTCGGCAGCAGCGAGGCCCGATACCATCAGCGTACCGACCCCCGCCAGCCAGCACAGCGCGAAGCGCATAGTCCTAGCGGTCAACCCTTTGGCCATGAAATTTCCCCTCAGTGAGTCTGTAAGTTCGCCGGCCTCGCGTGAGGCCATCTCACGTAAACGCATTGCGGCCCATCATGTTCTTCATCTTGTGGGCCAACGCAGGCTTGTCCTCGTCGCGGAGCGCAGTGCCGACCTCGACCGCGCGTCCATGGGATCGCACTATCAGGCGCGAGGGGTACCCACCGCCCCGGCCGTGCTCCAGGCTGATCTGGGTCCAATAGCGCGGAAACTCATACTGCGCTTCCGATCGGCCAACGCGCTTGATGATGCTGACCGTCTCATCGGCGAGCACCACGAGTTCTTCGTCATCGCCGCGGTGACAAACCAAATAGTAAAAGACAGCAATAACTAGAACCGCTTCCAGTCCTGCGAACGGCAGGATCATCCACGCCCCCACTGCCGCGAACGCAAACGCAATTACCGCTAACAGGCCGACGTACGCTGTGAGTACCCACACCATCACGCGCGCGTTCAGCGAGCGGTTGGGGCGGATGGCTAAGCATTGAGTTGGTGTCGGGATCTGCCCAGGCGCTACTCGTGCGTCCAATTTTCCCCTCTACAACCGCAGCTATTTCGCCGGCCTGCCATTGCGCGGATCACTAGAATGCGCGACTGCTGACCCGTTGTTATGCGGTGTCTCTCCGTTGCTTGGGGTCAGTCAAGGACCGACACAAAGCGCTGGGCACGCTACCACAGGGCTTGCATTGCTGCAACTGAGCTGTTGCGCAGATGAGACAAGGATTTTAGGACACGCTACCCGTTGCCGAGCAAGGATTTCACATGCAGATGCTGCGCGACGATGGACACGACGGGCGTGTGTAAGTACGGGACCACCCCAAGCAGCGGTGTCGGCAGACGCCTCGTCAACGCGTCAACGTTCTCCTCGACCAACGCCATGTCCCGGTCAACCTGGTTCGCCACCCAGCCGGCACATCGGAGTCCGCGGCGGGTGATGGCATCGATCGTGAGCAGCGCATGATTGAGGCATCCCAGGCGCATACCGACGACCAATAGCACCGGTAGGCGCAGTGCCCAGGCAAGATCGGCGACGGTGGTCTCATCGGACAGCGGCACGAACCAACCGCCGACGCCCTCGACAATGATCCACTCAGCCGCCGCCCCTAAGCGCAGGTAGTGCGTGTGAATCTTCTCCAGCGAAATCGCCTGGCCAGCCGCCGCGGCAGCAAGATGCGGCGCCACCGGTGGGACAAAGCTATACGGATTCACGTCCGCGTACTCCGCCGGAACAGAACTGTGCGCCAGCAAAGTCTCGGCGTCCTGGCTGCGATGGCGGCCTGGCGCCGCTGGTATGCAGCCGCTGGCAACGGGCTTCATGCCGACACAGCGATAGCCGCGTGCCTTCAACGCATGGAGCAGACTTGCGGCGATGAGCGTTTTGCCAACCTCGGTATCCGTGCCCGTGACAAACCATCCCTTGGAAATCTTGGGCGATCGGTCCTGGCTCATCGGCGCTGGCGCGTGACACGGCTCAACGGAATGACTGCGCTGCCTTCACCGCCGATGCGCGAACGCGGCTTGGTAGGTGCCCATGCGTGCCCGTACACCACCTCGTAACTCGCGGGGATCTGTCCGTCTTGGGCCTGCTGCGCATAGGCCTCACGAAAGCGCGCGAACAGGCGCTTGCCGGTGAGACCTCGGTGGCGTGCGCGACTGACATTGTGCGCGCCCAAGGCCTTGAGCTCGCGCAACACCGTTTCCACGTCAGGATAGGTCAACAGAAAATGCTCAGCGTCCATGACCGGTTCGGCCAAGCCTGCGCGGACCATCGCATCACCGAGGTCATGCAGGTCGACAAAGTCATGAACGTGCATGCGGTCGTCCACCGCTCGCCATGCAGCACGCAACTCGCGCAACGTATCGGGACCAAAGCTCGTGAACATCAGCAGGCCGCCTGGGCGTAAGACACGGGTAAACTCGGCTAAGACGCTGTCCGTGTCGCACCATTGCAGCGTGAGGTTGGAAACCACCATGTCGGCAATGTGGTCAGCCAAAGGCAGATGGCCAGCGTCGCCGCAAACAAAGCGCTGGCGTCCAAACCAGCTGGCGCCCTTGCGTGCCGCGCTTAACATGCTTTGCGCAATATCCACCCCGATTACCCGGGCACGACGATAGCGGCTGTGCAGCGCGCGTGTGCAGTAACCCGTCCCGCAGCCCACATCGACGATCATCTGCGGTGAGCAAGTGACTAAATCGAGGCGTTCCAGCAAGCGCTTGCCAATCTCGCGCTGCAGCACGGCACTGCGGTCGTAGGTGCCTGCCGCGCGCTCGAACGCTAGGCGTACCTGCTTCCTGTCTAGCACCGCTGTCGGCGAGACCGTGTCAAGCATTACAGAAACTCCGCGAGCGCTTGCCGCACCTGCGGCAAGTCGGACAAGAACGGGGCGTGACCACTGTTCACGACCGTGACGAGACGCGCACGCGGTAACTGCGCGGCGAGGTAAGCCGCTGCACGCAAGGGTACGAGCCTGTCCCTGTCTCCGTGAACAAGCAATGTCGGCACCGCTATGCTGCCGATACTAGCGCGCAGATCGGTGTCGCGCAGCAATGTCAGTCCGGCACGCAGGGCAGAGCGCGAGGGCAAGGCGCCAGAGAGTAAATCGGCTCGCAACCTTCGTAAAAATTCTCGCGCCTGCCCGCAAGAAGCCGTCTGCAATGCCGCAAAGGTTTGCAGCGTTCCCCGGCAATCGCGCTCGAGATCACTGGCAAAGGCGGCGAGCCGTTCGATACTCATCCCGTGAGGCCAGTCGTGCGCCGCCGTGAAGCGTGGGGTCGCGCCGATCAACACCAGCTTGTTCATCTTCAGGCCCGCGACGTTGGCGGCCGCGAGCCCGATCATTGCGCCCAACGACCAACCGATCCAGATCAACGGGCCCGGAAAGAGCTCAAGCACTTGCGTGGCCAGTGCGTCGAGCGTCCAATTTGCCGGCGTGTCGCGGCTGCCGCCATAGCCGGGCAAGTTCACCATCGTCACACAGTAATCGTTTGCCAGCGTTGCCGCCAACTCGTCGAACACGGCACCACCGAATCCCCAACCGTGCACGAGCGCGATGTCGGGTCCCTCGCCCTGGCTTCGACGGACGAGTGTCATGACGCACGCGGCGGCAAAACCGTGGCCAGGTTCTCGAGCAGGCAGTCGACGTCTGCCGCTTGATGCGCGGCCGAGAGCGTGATGCGCAGCCGGGATGTCCCCACCGGCACGGTTGGCGGTCGAATTGCCGGCACCAGGATGCCACGTGCCCGCAGCTGCCGGCTGCTGGCCAGAGCGGCATCCGGATTGCCAAGGAGCACGGGCTGTATCGGCGTCCTGGCATTCAGCAACCGTAGTCCGAGCTTCCGTGCACCCTCGGCAAAATGCTGGACCAACGCCTGCAAGTGTTCACGTCGCCACGGCTCGGCGCGCACAATGCGCAGGCTTTCACGAACCGCGGCCGCCACGGCCACCGGTAATGCCGTGGTGTAAATGTAGGTACGCGCATGCTGGATGAGGGTCTCGATCACTGGCTGCTCGGCAGCGACGAAGGCGCCGAACACACCGAATGCTTTTCCCAGCGTCCCCATCAGTATCACTGGTGCGGCAACCGTAATGCCATGGGCAGCGCAGCTGCCACGACCCTCGTTACCCAATACGCCAAGGCCGTGCGCATCATCGACCAGCAGCCTGGCGCCGTAACGTCGCGTGAGCGCGTGCAGCTCGCGCAACGGCGCGATATCGCCGTCCATGCTAAACACGCCGTCGGTAGTGACCAGCTTGGAGCCCTGCTCGGTCGCCAGCCGTTGCGCGAGCCATGTGGTATCGACGTGTGGATAGCGCCTAACTTTTGCCCTCGCCAGGCGCGCCGCGTCGATGAGTGAGGCGTGATTGAGCTTGTCTTCGAAGATGACGCCGTCTCGATCGGTGAGCGCACTTACCACCCCAAGGTTGGCCATGTATCCAGTGGAAAATAGCAGCACACGCTCCGTCCCGACAAAGTCCGCCAATTCTTCCTCCAGGGCGGCATGCACGGCGTGGTGTCCCGTAATCAAGTGCGACGCGCCAGCGCCCACACCGTGCTCGGCGGCGGCAGCACGGAACGCACTCACGACACGCGGGTCGTTGGCTAGCCCAAGATAATCATTGCTGCAAAACGACAGCAGGGTTTCATCGCCCATTCTCACACGCACGCCCTGGGGACTACTCAAGGTCTGACGTTGGCGATACAGTCCCTGGGCGCGGCGCGCATCGAGCTTGGCAGCAAGGTCGTCCATGTAGTGATTGCGAGGGGCGGGCAGGTCCGCAACCAAACGATCGGTGCCAGCTCAGGAATCGCGCTCGCGCCGGTGGCTGCGGGGATGCTCTACGAACGATTGCGAAGTATACAAGAGTGGTTGATGCCGGGCACCTGCGTGCTCTGCGATGCCCGCATCCCGCGCGT
>CAYGAS010000314.1:0-3004 GCA_964347935.1 uncultured Nitrospiraceae bacterium
CGGCGGCCGTCCGCGTGTATGCCGCCGGGCGCCACCCGTAGCTCGCTACCCCGACCCCGTCGGGGGCTCTAGGGGATCTGGGTCCAAAAAATGCCTGTAAGGCGCGTCAGAAGCCCTCTGAGGCGGTTTTCGCCCTGGAGGGACACGCCCCCAAGTCTGCGCGAAAACGGCCCACAGTGCCTGAGGAAGCCTTGGCCCAGATCCTGCATAGGTCCCCCTAAACACGAGGGACACGGGGGTGTCTACAATCATGGAACGCTTCGCACCCGATGGGCGCGTCCTAAATGGCGCCCGTATCGGACGGTTTGCATCAGCCCGACGATGCGGTCGGCTGGCCCTTTTCAAAAGCTTTTCTGGACCCTGGCCCTTGCTAGGCGTACTGCTGGTGGTTCTGGTCCTGGCGGCGCCCGCCGCTGTGGCTGGGCCGCAACTCGGCAAGCATCCCTGGACTAAGGCCGATACGGGGCTCCAGCTGAGCTATACGGTGCTGCACATCCTGGATTGGGGCCAGACGCTGGCCATTGAGGACGACCCCGATTACTACGAGCGCAACTCGATCCTCGGTAGGGACCCCTCGCGCGGCCGAATCAACACGTATTTCGCGACGACCCTCGGCCTCCATTGGCTGATCGCGCGCGCTTTGCCGCCAAAGTGGCGCAATACCTTTCAGGCGGGCACGATCGCTATCCAATTCGGGGTTGTGAAAGACAACTACGAGGCAGGGCTGAGCGTTAGATTCTGAGGCGGGGCGCCCGGTAACGCCGGACGGGCAGCCGTAAACAGGGCCTAGCCCCGTGACTAGGCTAACTTCGCATAATCTATATTATGTCAAATTATATTTGAGCCTTTCGAGCCTCTTCAGATCTATCTGGACTGTTTCTCCTCCTCCCTCACTCCTCAGAACTAGGCAGGTCACCCATCGCTAATCACCCATTACCGCCTTCAAGTTACTGCCGTTCAGCTACCTGCTACTTTGGGTGTGCTTCCGTCCTTTTCTTGTCCCTTGCCGCGCGTCTAGCTGATACTTGGCGCTTGGTCTTGGACTCGCTTAAAGATCCGCGGCCGTGAAAAAGAAAGGCGACATTCTGGTCACGGGGGGCGCCGGCTACGTCGGTTCCCATGCCTGCAAGGCCCTGGCGGCGGCCGGGTTCAACCCGATCACGTTCGATAATCTCAGCCGCGGGCACGAATGGGCGGTGAAGTGGGGACCGCTGGAAGCGGGTGACGTCACGGACGCCACGCGGCTTAACGAAGTGCTGGAGCGCTATCGGCCCGTCGGCGTCATGCACTTTGCCGCCTTAGCCTACGTCGGCGAATCGGTCGCGGATCCAGCCGGGTACTACATGAACAATGTTGCCGGCAGTTTGTGTCTGTTGCAGGCGACCCGCCGTGCCGGCATCAAGCATTTCGTATTTTCCAGCAGCTGCTCGACCTACGGCATCCCGCGTACCATCCCCATCCCGGAGAGCCACAGCCAAGAGCCCATCAACCCGTATGGGACCGGCAAGCTCATGGTCGAGACGATGTTGCGGGACTTCGATGTCGCCTACGGCCTGCGGGCCGTTTCGCTTCGCTACTTCAACGCGGCTGGCGCCGATCCCGAGGGCGAAACCGGCGAGGACCACGACCCGGAGACCCATGCCCTGCCCCTCGCGATCATGACGGCACTCGGTCAACGACCACACTTCGAGATCTTTGGCACGGATTACCCGACCGCCGACGGTACGGCCATTCGCGATTACGTGCACGTCTGTGATCTGGCGAACGCTCACGTCATGGCGCTCGAACACCTGCTGGCAGGGGGCCAAAGCCTAACGCTGAACCTCGGGACCGGCCGCGGGCATTCGGTGCGTGAGCTCATCGCCGCGGTCGAACGGGTATCGGGCCGGAGTGTCGCCGTTATTGAGGCGCCGCGGCGTCCGGGTGATCCGCCCGAGCTGGTGGCCGACGCGGCCCAAGCCAACCACTTGCTCGGTTGGACGCCGAAGTATGGGGAGCTTGAGGCTATCGTCGAAACGGCGTTGCGCTGGCACGCGGGTGGCTGAAAGACTATTTCGCAACCGCTCACCGATTACGAATCACCGGTCACGGGTTTTCCCGACCACCAATCGCGAATTACCAGTTACGGCCTCTGAGTCCTTGTGAGTTTTGCGCCTTCCAGCTTCGCCCCGCGCAGAACGGCGCCTTGAAGGTTGGCGCCACGGAGGTCGGCGCCCTGAAGGTTGGCGGCGATCAAGTTGGCCGTTCGGAGATCGGCGTTCCTGAGATCGGCGCCTTGAAGGTTGGCGCCAACGAGATCGGCCTTTTCTAGATTGGCGAGGCCGAGGTCCGCCTTTTCGAGATTCGCCCCGAACAAGTTGGCTCCCTGGAGATTGATGCCAAAGCAAATAGCTGCCTGGAGGTCGGCGCCACTCAGATTCGCCTCTTGCAAACTGGCCCCGCCGAGGATGACGCCCCGAAGAGTTACGCCGGTGAGATCGGTGTGCGCGAGGTCGGCCTTCTCGCCTATCCTACCGTTCGACACGACCCATTTTTCGTGTGCACTGAGAATCTTCGCCAGACTCCCGTTGACAACTTGGCGCCGCGTGGGCACTTTGTTTTGCGCGGGTTGAGTGCGCGCACGCACTTCGTGCCCCCGAGACTCTGCGGGCTTACTCTGGCGCGGCAACGGGCGCGCTGGCGCCCGTGACGGTTGGCTTTGGGAAAGACGAAGCTTGTCGATTGTGGTCGCTGAACGACCGGTGTTCTCCTCGCGTCTCACTGATCACCCCCACGGCCCCAATTTTTCTTTGATGTGACCGCAGCCATTGGCCGCAGTTTAGTTTCCTCAGGTAGCACGACAAAGCGGCAGACGACGGCTGGAAAGACGAAACCGGGAAGAGACGAGACGACAAAAGCGGCGGACCGCTCTGCTGATACCGAAGATCCTCTTGCCGGTCCCTGGCCATAAATCTGACTGCTCATGTGCTACGAACTACCATAAACCACGCAGTCCGTTGCTACA
>CAYGAS010000315.1:0-9653 GCA_964347935.1 uncultured Nitrospiraceae bacterium
ATCGTCACCAAGAACGTGGATGGGAACAAGGACAACGTGCCGGACGCCGCTGGGTGCACGACCGACCCAACGGGTCCGACTTGTGGTGTCCAAGCCTTGCCCGATGCGAGCCAGGCGCACGTCATTCGCCCGTCGAGCGGTGATGTGGGCAACCCCGGCTATCCCTTCTGGATCGCCGGCATCGACTGCGGCGAGGACGCGACTTTTACAGGTCCTGATGGCAGCTCGAACGACTGCGACCTCGGTGCCGTCGGCCAGCGCCCGACCACCCCGCCGCTCGACATGATTACCCAGGCGGAGGCGAAGGGACTCTTGGGGTTGTCAGGCGGTACTGGCGCTGCGGATCCCTTCTACCAGGCGTTCGCTGCCAGTCAGCCGGGTTACGGCGGGGCAACCGGTGCCTTCGTGAATGCGGCCGGCGGCTTTGACGGCGGCCTGCCGCGCCACGCGCTCGGCGGCTGCAAGGCGGCTGGGACGGCGGACCCCGCTGCGGCCGTGTTCAGCTGCACGGCGGCGCCCGCGCTGCACGACGTCGGGCCCATCTTCGCATCGGCCCAGACCCGGCTCGACTTCCACAAGGAGGTGCTGAAGTCCAAGGCGGCGTTCTACCCCGAGGAAGGCACGGACCTCGAAAAGGCGGCCATGCTCGCGCACGCCACGCGCGAGCACGCGACGTCAGCGATGAACCTGGATGGAAGCTTTACGTCTGACGGCGGTGGCGCGCCTGCGGAGTTCGCCATCGTCGCCGGCGGCGTGAACGAGATTCGTGTGGGCGCCCGCACGGCGATCCTGTGCGGACCCAACCGCCAGGCGGAGTCGCGGCTGCGCGGCGACGACGTGGCGCTCGTGCCCCGGGGCGGCACGTGCCTCGATGCGAACCAGGTTACGACTCTCCCCGGACCCAACGGCAGAATCGACTCGCGCCGGCGCGGGGACGACCTGACAGGTGCAGCCGCGGAGACGACGGCGGCAGCGGCAGGCGACGACGTGCAGGTCATTACCGCCCCGAGTTGCACGCCGACGACTGATTGTGGAGAAGGTGACGAAGTCTACGGCAGCACGAGTTCGACCGCTGTCGTGGTCGCCGCTGGCCCGGACGGCATCCTGCACCAGGCCGCGATTGACAGCGGGGACTATCCTGGGGGCGACGACGTGCTCGTCCTCACCCGCGCCGACACCACGGCGGCGGGCGACGACTTCCAGGTGACCGAAGTCGGCACGACCAACATAAGTCCGGACACGCACGTCGTCGATCAGGTCGGCGCTACCCTGGATACAGCGCCCGCCGGCGATGACGCGATCATCCTCGTCAGCGGTGGCGGCGGTGGCGGCGACCCAGTGAAGTTCGTCGTCAACGGCCTGCCGCCATTGCCGGGCGCGCCCTACGCCGACCCGTGCGTGACCGATATCGGCCAGCCGGTGCTGGCGGGCGTGAGCCCGCAGTTCTTCGCCGCAACGGGCTTTGTCAACGGGGCGGCGGCGATCGACACTAATCGCGACTGGGACCACCCCTTCACCTACGCCGCGGCCAACATCCAGATCGACGCGGTGTTCAACAAGGTCGGCTACCACTATCCGCAGCAGCGCATCATCGCGCTCTGGGGCGACGTGGAGGCCACCATCAACAAGCAGCGGGCGCCCGAGCCCTTCGTCATGCGCCAGAACAGCTTCAACTGCACCAAGTACCAGCACTCCAACCTGGTGCCGAAGGAGTTCGAGGTGGATGACTACCAGGTGCGCACGCCGACCGACATCATCGGCCAGCACATCCACCTGCCGAAGTGGGACCTGACCACGACCGACGGCGCCGCCAACGGCTGGAACTACGAGGACGGCACCTTGGCTCCCGGCATGGTGGTCGAGCGTATCGAGGCGATCAACGCCTTCAACGGCGACCACGCACTGCACCCCGAGCCGCATCCGGTCCTGGGTGCGGGGGCAGGGCCCGGCTGTACAGGGATTGGCGGGTTCTCGGAGTGGTGCGGCAGCCGCGTCACGCTGCAGCGCTGGTTCATCGATCCGCTGCTGGACCGCGACAACGTCGATCGCGGCCTCGGCATCGTCTTCACCCACGACCACTACGGCCCGAGCACCTTCCAGCAGATCGGCCTCTACTCGACCCTGCTGGCCGAGCCGGCCGGCTCGACGTGGGTGCACAACGAGACCGGCACGACACTCGGCACGCGCCAGACGAACTGCGGCGATCCGAGCAACACAGGCTGGAACTGCGACGGCGGCCCGACCTCCTGGCAGGCGGCCATCGTCGACATCCCGGACATCCCGTTCAACGCCGGCGCCACCGAGCCGTTCCGCGAGTTCTACTTCGAGTTCAGCGACTTCCAGCACGCCTATGAAGCCGGCGTGTACGTGGGCGCCGGACCCGACGGGCGGCCTTTCGTCGGCAACGCCGGCAAGTCGGCGCATCAGCCGGCAAGCGACACCGGTATCACTGATGTCTTTGCCAACCTAGGTCCGGATCCGAGCCCGCCGCCGGGGAACACTGTCCAGGTGGATAGTGTCAACGCGGCGTTTCCGGTGACGACCCAGACGTTCCGCCATGCCATCAACCCGTCGTTCCGGCAGCAGGCCAAGTGCAACGGCGCGGATTGTCCCGCTGGCGGCTCGCCCTTCCCCGATATCTCCCGGGCCCCGGACGTTTGCAAGGGATCCGGCTTCGGGGGGGCCCCCGTCCTGCGGCCCTGCCCCGAGGCGATCTCCGCGGATGACCCCGGCATGCTCGTGGTCAACTACCGCAACGAGCCGGTCGGCCTGCGGGTGTTCGACCCGTTCAACGACGGGCCGGACGGCACCGCGGGTACGCAGAGGGCGGACGATCCGTTGACTGTTGACATAAATGAAGCCTTGGGCGGCGACCTGGCCTTCGCGCTGGCGACCCCGCCCTTGCTCGGGCCGGATGCCATGACCCCGGTCCCGGGACAGCCCGCGGCCAATGTGTTCCGGGCCATTCCGCAGATGAACGTCCAGCCTGCGGCCGGCTCGACGCTGGCGGTCGGGGGGACGTTGTATCCGCCGAACTTGTCGGGTTTGGCGACAATCCCGACCGCCTTCCCCGACTCGGAATACACGGGGAGCGGCGTGCCCTACAACCTCCAGGCGGCGCTCATCGAGGGCGATCCCTACACCCCGCTGATCCGCACCTTCCCGGGCGACAAGGTGGTGATCAAGACCCAGGCGGGTGCCCACGAGCACGAGCACAACACGGTCCTGCACGGGCTGAAATGGGTCCAGGGCAACTCGGGCCATGGCCTGCAGCGCAAGAGCGGAGGCTGGCGCAACGCCCAGAACATCGGTATCTCCGAGCAGTTCAACTTCCGCATGCCGCTCGACAGCGACCCGCAGGCCAAGCAGCCGTTCCAGTACGACGACCGCCGCGGCGCCGACCACGTCTGGAGCGTCGACGCCAGCCAGGACGGTTGGTGGTCGGGCATGTGGGGGCTGATCCGCAGCTACACGGGCGGCGTGCCGGCCGGCGCGCCCCTGCACCCGTTGGACGGCGGCTTCACCCAAGCGCCGAGGATCGCCAACCAAGGCGACTTCAACGGGGTCTGCCCGGTTAGCGCGCCGCTTCGCGAGTACACGGTCATCGCCGTCGCGGCGAACGACGTGCTCGGCAACGCGCTCGGCGTGACCATCAGCAACGGCAAGAATGGCAGCCCCGAGCTTGCGGGCGCGGCCGACGAGCTGCACGTGGGCGGACCTTTGGATGCCGCGGGCGGCACGCTGGTCTACAATCCGCGGAGCACGGGCACCACCGTGGGTGGCAACGGGTTCAGGGGCCCGCTGCACGACCCGACGGCGCTGCTGTTCGTGCTCGCCGAGGACCTCGAGCCCGATCCGGCCGCCGGCGACCAGGGCGGGGCGTGCACCGACAGCCCGGCGATCCCCGGCGTGGCGAACCCCGCGTGCCAGGTGCGCTTGAAGGCGTCGGCGCCGCTCGAGGGGCTGGTGCTGCGCGCGGCCGCGGGCGACTGCGTCGAGGCGCGGCTGTTCAACCGGCTGACCGACAACGTGCCCGATCTGGCGGGCTTCAACACCCTGCTGCAGATGGTGATCCGCGACCGCCTGGCACAGCCGGGGAACCGGCCCGGCGAGGTGAATAGCGTCACCACCTTCAACAACAACCTGATCCGGCCGTCGAGCTACGTGGGTCTGCACGCGCAGATGCTCGAGTACGACATCACTCAGCACAACGGCGTGGTCGCGGGCGGCAACATCGCCGGCGGCGCCGTCGTGGGCCCGATCGAGATTGACCCCGCCACGGGCACGCCCAGGTTGGCCGCCTCCCCCTTCAACACGGTGACCTACCGCTGGTATGCGGGCGACCTGGCGAGCCAGTCCAACGCCAGCGGCATCAACCTGGTGGCGACGCCGGTCGAGTTCGGCGGCGGCAACCTGTCGCCGGCGGACCCGGTCAAGCAGGGCCAGAAGGCCATGATCGGGGCGCTGGTCGTCGAGCCGCAATACGCGACCTGGGCGAACTCCGGCGGGGCCCTGCCCAACGACCTGACGTCGCTCGAGCAGGTGGGCGACAGGCAAAACCCGTTTACCATCGTCCAAACACCGTTCGGTCCTGTGGCAAAACCCAACAAACGCGGCACCCGCGCCGACATGGTGGTGACGGCGGCCGATGGGACGACTCCGCTGTTCGACGACCTGGTGCTGATGAAGCAGTCGGGCCTGAACCACCGCTACAAGGACGGCGAGGCGGTGCCCAACATCGCCTCCGAGGGCCAGGGCATCCCCGAGGACTCGCATGACGCGGGCCAGAAGGCGCTCAACTACGGCTCCGAGCCGGCGTGGTTCCGCTTCGGCCTGCCGGCCGACGTCGACTTCGGCCCCGCCGGCCTCGGTGGCGTGGATGCGGAAAAGATGTTCAGCAATGCGCTCGCCGGTAACTGGGACCCGTGGACGCCGGTGTTCACCGCCGTAAAAGGTCAGCAGGCGCGCATGCGCGTGCTGCAGCCGACCGGCGTCGGCCGCGGCAGCACCTACGATCTGCACGGTCACATTTGGGCGCGCGATCCGTATCTGCCCGAGAACGGCGCTGGCTGCCTGACGGCAGGGACCCTCGGTGGGTGCGGCCTGTCGTCGGTCGCGATCGGCCACAACCCGCTCGCGTGGTATCTGGGCGGCCAGGAGAGCTGGACGCCGGGTGCGCACTTCGACATGGTGTTGCCGAAGGCCGGTGGCCTGGCGGAGGTCGTGGGCGATTATCTCGTCCGCGACCATGCGTCCTTCGGCGTCACCGACGGCCTCTGGGGCATCATGCGGGTGGCAGCGGCCCCCGCGCCTAACCCGTGCGATGGCAATGTGCCGCCAACGGCCGAGATCACGGGTGATGCGACTGGCAGGCTCCGGTTCCGTGACACGTTGAACTGGAGCGCTGTGGTCGACGACGAAAAGCCGGCAACGCTGACCTATGCCTGGACGTTCACCGATCCGGTGGGCCGAGAACGGTCCAACGGCTCGGGCGACACGTTCAGCGTGAGGCTTAACCGAAGGTGGCCGACGGGCACGTACGTCGTCAACCTCACCGTGACCGATGAGTGCGGGGAGTCCGTTACGGCTACCTTCGAGGTGGATGTCACCTTCGAGTAGCCCCACGCGGTGCGCTCAAGCGCATCGATGCGGCCAACCACGGGTGCAGCCTCGCAAGGGGCTGCACCCGCCTTTTATCTCCGGTAGGCGTCCAGCGGCCGGGACCGGCCGCGGTTGCGGGGCCGGCGCCGCCATGGCAAGGTGAGGCGCGCGCGGGCGAAGGTTTAGCGGTAATCAGGGGGTATTCGTGAATGCGAGCTTAATCAAATACGGTCGGGGCGCCCGCTGGGGACTGCTGCTCGGGCTGGCGGCGCTGTGGTGCCTGCAGCCCGGTTTCGCCGTGACGGACTCGAGCGCCGCCCCCGCGAGCGCCTTGTCGTCGGCGGACGAGCCCGCGAAGGCGCCGCCGCGGCGCGTCGAGCGCGAGGGGCTGGCGATCGAGTTCGTCGCCCGCCCGGCGGGCTCGAAGAGCACGGCGCCGGTCGAGCTGATGGAGGCGGGGGAGGCGGAGGTCTATTTCAAGGTGACCGACGCGGCCAGCGGCGAGCCGGTCTCGGGGCTCTACCCGGTGGTGTACATGGACATCGGCGAGGCCTGGGACGCGCTGCACGGCAGCCAGGGGACGGCATCGACCTGCAAGGAGCGCGTGCAGGTGTACCTGCAGGGCATCGTCGGCATGCGCCCGCTGATCGATCTCAACAGCTACTTCGTGCTGGTCATGAACCAGGACCCGACCATCGTCGTCATCGACCCGATCGTGGGCATCACCGGGCGCACCAACCTCTACGCGCAGATGGTGCTCAAGCGCCGCGGCGCCGATTGGGCCAAGGGCGAGGACGAGAAGCGCATGTTCGTCAGCATGCCGGTGGCGGACATGGTGGCGGTGCTCGATCTCGAGCGCTTCGTCGTCACGCATAACCTGCGCGCCGGCGATAACCCGCAGCGCGTGGTCCTGCAGCGCGATCAGAAATACCTCTGGGTCGGCAACGACTCGCACAGGGCCGATCGCAGCGGCGTCACCGTGATCGACGCCGAGGCGCTGCGTACGCTCACGTTCATTCCCACCGGGCCGGGCCATCACGAGATCGTGCTCGCGCCCGACGACCGCTACGCCTTCGTTTCCAACCGCGACGGCGGCAGCGTCAGCGTCATCGACGTGCAAAAGCTCGAAAAGCTCAAGACCATCGAGACCGGGCCGCGGCCGATCGCGCTCGCCTACTCGCGCGCCAGCGACTCGCTCTACGTCGCCGATGCCGAGAGCGGCGAGATCCTCGTCGTGGACGGCCGCGCGCTCGAGGTCCGCGAGCGCCTGCGCGTCGCCCCCGGGCTCGGGCCGCTGCGCTTCTCGCAGGACGGGCGCTGGGGCGTGGCGGTCAATCCGGCCAAGGACGAGGTCTACGTGATCGACGCCTCGACCAACCGCGTGGCGCACACCCTGGCGATGGCCGGGCGCCCGTACCAGGTCGCGTTCAGCCAGCGCTTCGCCTACGTGCGCGGGCTCGAGACCGAGCGCGTGCGCATGATCAACCTGATCGAGCTCGCCAAGGGCAACAAGCCCGTCGTCTCCAGCTTCCCGGCCGGCGAGGCGCCGCCGGGCAAGTCCCGCGATCTGACCGTGGCCGACGCGATGATGCCGGCCCCGGGCGAGGCGGCGATGCTGCTCGCGAGCCCCGGCGACCTCACCGTGTACTACTACATGGAGGGCATGAACGCGCCGATGGGCAATTTCCGCAACTACGGCCACGCGCCGCGCGCGGTGAGCGTGGTCGATCGCACGCTCAAGGAGCGCGAGCCGGGCGTGTACTCGGCGAAGGTACGGATCCCGGCGCCCGGCAAGTACGATGTGGCCTTGCTGCTGGAAAGCCCGCGCATGCTCCAGTGCTTCGAGGTCATCGCGCGGCCCAACCCGATGCTGAAGCCGAAGTTCGAGCCGCTGGCGGTGGAGTACCTGAGCAAGGACCGCAAAATCAAGGTCGGCGAGCGCGCGCGCTTTCGCTTCCGCCTGACCGATCCCGCCACCAAGACGCCGCGCGCCGACCTGAAGGACGTCAACGTGCTGTACTACGCCGCCTCCGGGCGCCAGCGCACGGTGACGCCCGCCAAGGCGGTGGGCGACGGCATCTACGAAGCGGAGCTGGCCATCAAGCTGGCGGAGGCCTACTACGTGTGGGTGGGCTCGGAGTCGGCGGAGGCGCCGTTTCGCAAGCTGCCGTTCTTTGCCGTGCGCGGGGTGCGCTAGCCGATGGTTTCACTGACAGGAGCGTACCGCCGTGCCGCCTAGCAAGATATGCCGGATAGTCCTGGGCGCGCTCGTGCTCGGCGCCGCGGCGCTGGCGGGCGCCCACGACGGCAAGCGCCACGGCGCCGCGCCGCCGGCCGGGGCGGTGGCGCCCTCGGCGCTCGACGTCACGCTTTACGACGAGTCCCTGCTCGACCAGGACAACCGCCGCGTCAAGTTCGTCAGCGACGTGATCGCCGACCGCATCGTCGTCATGGACTTCATCTATACCTCCTGCACGACGGTGTGCCCGGTGCTCTCGGCCATCTTCCAGAAGGTCCAGAGCGGGCTCGGCGAGCGCCTCGGGCGCGAGGTGGTGATGGTGTCGATCAGCGTGGACCCGAGCACCGACACCCCGCATCGTCTCAAGGCCTACGCCGACAAGTACCATGCGCAGCCGGGGTGGCTGTTTCTGACCGGCGGCGAGCGCGTCATTGACAAGGTGCTGGAGGGGCTCGGCGCGTACAGCCAGGACTTCACGGCGCACCCCAACATGACGCTGATCGGCGACGGCCGCAGCGGACAGTGGACGCGCCTGTACGGGTTCGCGAACCCGAACCAGATCCTCGGGCAGGTCGACCAGCTGCTCGCCGCGCGCAAGCAAACGCTCTCGAAGGCGCTGCCGTGATGCACGCGCACCACCACACCGCCGAGATCATCATGATGTCCGATTGCACGATCGAGTACGGGGCCGGCACGATCGTGCTGAGCGGCGCCACCCACGTCGTGCATCGTGAGGCCGACAAGATCCTGCGCCGCTTCGCCCGCAGCGCCACGCCCTACGAGGTCAAGCTCGATGTCCCCGGGCGCGTCATCCTCGGTCGTCCGCGCGCCCGGGCAGGGGCGGCAAACGTGCAACCACTTTTTCCCCGGGAGTAGAGAATGATGAGTCTCATGCGGATGGCTACACCGGTTTTGGTCTTGTTCGTGTTGCCGGTTGTCATGGCGGCAGCGCCCGCGCAGCAAAAACCGGCTACCCCCGCGGCGGCCGCGGACGAGGAAGCCCGCGCCCGCGCCTATTTCACCGACCGGCCGCTGCTCACCCACGAGGGCAAGGCGGTGCGCTTCTACACCGATGTGCTGAAGGACCGCGTGGTGCTGATCAACTTCATCTACACCAACTGCAAGGACGCCTGCCCGCTGATGACGCAGATGCTGAACAAGGTGCGCGACAGCCTCGGCGAGCGCTTCGACAACCCGGTGCGCTTCGTGTCGATCAGCACCGACCCCGCGCGCGACACCCCGCAGGCGCTGAAGAAGTTCGCCAGCCAGCAAAAGGCCGACGACCCCGGCTGGTTCTTTCTCACCGGCGAGAAGCAGCACGTCGATTTCATCATCAAGCGCCTCGGCCAGTACTCGCCCAACGTCGAGGCCCACTCCACCTTGATGCTGGCCGGCAACGTGCGCACGCGCCACTGGATCAAGATCAGGCCGATGACGCCGCCGGCGGCCATCCTCGCCAAGCTCGAGGCATTGGCCGCGGAGTCCTAGCCGCCCGCGCCTGACCGCGGCCCCCCTGCCTGCGTAACGACAGCGTGCTAGCATCGTCCGCCATGGGGGCGCGCACCCAGCGACACGTTGCGAGGCCGGCCACCGCTTGGGCGGTGTTGCTGAGTGTCGCCCTTGCCGGGCCCGCCGCCGACGCGCAGGGCGCGAGCCTGTCCGAGCAAGAGGCCCGCGGCAAGGCGATCTTCCTGACCGGGGAGAGTCCCAGCGGGCGCGACATCACCGCCTACGTCGGCCAGGCCGCGGTGGCGGTGCCGGCGAGCGCCATGCCGTGCGCCAGCTGTCACGGCCCGGACGGACTCGGGCGCCC
>CAYGAS010000316.1:0-8193 GCA_964347935.1 uncultured Nitrospiraceae bacterium
ATCGCTCACGAGGTCAAAAACCCGTTGGCGGGTATTCTCGGCCATGCCCAGCTCTGTCTGCGCAAGGCAAAAGAAGGCGACCCCCTGCATAACTATCTGACGATCATCGAGCATGAAACCAGACGCTGCACCGAAATTATCACAAACCTGATGAAGTTTGCGCGCCAGGAGAAAATGGCCTACGAGTCCCTCGATATCAATGAGGTGGTCCGTCAGGCCATGAATATCGTCGACCACCAGCTTTCGATCAATCAAGTCAAGATCGAGCTCAAACTTGGAATCAAGTTGCCACGCATAAACGGCAATGCAAACCAGCTGCAACAGGTACTGATGAACTTTGCCATTAATGCCCAACAGGCTTTCGATGGCAACTCAGGCGTCGTACGCATCACGACAGAAAAAGCGGATGACGGAAACGTAATATTGGCGTTCGCCGACAATGGGCCGGGAATACCCGACGAAATCCGCGAGAAGATCTTCGAGCCGTTCTTCACGACCAAGCCGGCCGGTAAAGGTACCGGTTTGGGTCTGTCGGTAACCTACGGCATCATCAAGGATCATAAGGCCGATATCAAAATCGAAAGCGAGATCGGCGTGGGAACTGCTTTTATTATCACATTTCCCGGCATCACTGATGAGATTGTTATGGCGAGCTCAGCCGCCTGATGCGCACTAATACACTGATAGCGTAACGGACTTAACTACGAGGTAAAAATATGATCAAGCGGGCACTGGTCGTTGACGATGAGCAATCGATCAGAAGCATAGTTGCGCAAGTGCTTACCGAAGAACGCTACCGTGTCGCTGAGGCGACGAGCGGCGAGGAAGCGATTGCCGCCTTCGCCAAGGAACCCTACCCTCTAGTGTTCACCGACATACGCATGGGTGGCATGAGCGGTCTCGAATTGCTTAAGAACCTCAAGCAGGCCCATCCGAAGACGCAGGTCATCATCATGACCAGTCATGGCACGATGGATGCAGCCGTCACCGCACTAAAGGCTGGAGCATATGACTTCCTGCACAAGCCTTTCGAGGACTTGGAGCTTGTAGTCAGCGCCGCCAGGCGAGCCATGCAAAGTTATGAGCTCGTCGCCGAGCGGGAAAAGCTTGTAGACATGCTCAAAAGCCGAAATGAGGCCTTGCAAAATATTAACAAGGCCTTCCGGGCGCTAACGGTTACCCTGAAAAACAAGAACGCTGCCTTGGAGAATCTCAACAAGGCCTTCCAGGCGCTGGCAATCCGCGATCAGCTTACAGGACTGTTTAACCGTCGTTACTTCGACGAAGCCATCAACGCAGAGGTCGCGAGAGCCTCGCGCTACGGGCGCGATCTATCCGTTATCTTTATCGATGTGGACTTCTTCAAGAAGTACAACGACCAGTACGGGCACCAACACGGGGATGCAGTGCTGAAGAAGATCAGTCAGATCGTCAAGGCAGGCATACGCGAAATCGATATCGCCTCGCGTTACGGGGGTGAAGAATTCGTCGTCATCCTGCCCGAGACCCCCAAGGCGGATGCCTACACCGTTGCCGAAAAGATTCGCCAGATGGTGGAACAGACGGCAGCAAACGCGGTCGGCAGCAGAAACGCCGCCACGATCACGGTCAGCGCGGGTGTTGCAAGCCTTGGCCAGGACAGCATGAACGCCCACCAACTCATCGCCAAGGCCGACCAAGCGGTTTATGAAGCAAAGCGCACTGGTCGCAATGCCGTGCGCCTTGCCAGCTAGCTTCGGCAGTTTTAATCCGACGGCTAGGCGTCAGTACGACTCCATACACGCCTAAAACGGAATATCGTCGTCAAAATCTTCCGCCGCCTGGGCTGCCCGGGCACTCCCGCGCTCTGCCGCCCCGGACGGCATGGGCTCGCTCGCAAAGCCCTCATCCGGAACCCCAGCGCCGGCGCGGGACCCCAACATTTGCATATCCGCTGCCACGATCTCGGTGGTGTAACGGTCGTTACCGTCCTTGTCCTGCCACTTTCGCGTCTGCAGGCGTCCGCCCACGTAGATCTGCATCCCCTTCTTGAGATATTCCCCGGCAATCTCTGCGAGCCGGCCGAAAAATACGATCCGGTGCCATTCAGTACGTTCTTGCTTATCGCCAGTATTTCGGTCTTTCCACGTCTCGGACGTCGCCAGATTCACGTTCGCAATCGCTTGTCCGTTCGGTGAATACCGTACCTCTGGGTCTCGCCCAAGATGGCCGATCAATATCACTTTGTTAACACCTCGCGCCATGGTCTCTCCTCCAGCTCATCGATTTATTACGGAGAATCGCGTTAACAATCCCAAATCATACTGGCTCCGCAACATCCAGTGATCGCTTATCTTAGCCACATCACTACAGCGGCACAACGCGAATCGCCAATCAGCCGATTCTGGCAGAATTCGGCCGCACTTAAAGACCATTACTTCAAATCGAAGCTTTGCAAGGACTCCTCGTCGAGCCCCTCGGCCACCACTTTGACGTAGGCGACTCCTTCCTCAGGGATAACAGTGGCCTCCGTCACACCCCGCACAGCCTCAAGTGCCGCCGCCAGCTCTTGGGCGCGCCCGGATCGTTGCCGTCCTACATGCACCAGCCGCGTTGTTACCTTTTGCGGCTCGCGCATGCCCCATGCGGCGACCAACCATAGCAGCAACAGAATGGCGGAAAACGAAAATACCCCGCTGATTCCATACCGTCCGTGCAACCAACCGCCCGCCGCACCGCCAATAAACACGCCGAGAAACTCGAAGGTACTGTACACCCCCATCGCCGTGCCTTTCGAGTCCACGCGAGCGATCTTGGAGACCAAGGACGGTAACATGCCTTCCAAGGTATTGAACCCCACGAAGAAAAGGAATAGGGCTATGGAAAGCTCTGTCAAAGACTGGTGCGCCTGGAACAGCAGGCCCTGCGACAGCAACAAAATGAGCCCAGCGCCCAAAAGGATGTGACGCACCCTGCGTTTGCGCTCACCGACGCTGATCGCAGGAAATACGATCAATAGCGACAGTAGCATGGCCGGCAAGTAGACACGCCAGTGCTGATGCAGCGGCAAACCACCATGCTCCAGTAGCGCAATCGGGATAACGACGAAAAGCGCAGTCAGTACGCCATGCAGCACCAGTATGCCGAGATCGAGCCGCAGCAGGTCTTTGTCATGCAGCACGTCCATGAATTTTGCCGGTATGGGCTGCGTATCCAAGTGATGGGCCCGGCGCACCGGGGTCGGTACGGCAGCAAGCACCAGCGCCATCGCCATCAGCGCCAGCACCGCAGTCAACCAGAAGATTCCGCGCACGCCGATGGCTCGATCGAGCACCGGCCCCAGCAGCAAGGAGACGACAAATGAGCCACCGATGCTGATGCCTAACGCCAACATCGCTTTAGTGCGTTGTTCGTCGCGCGTTAGGTCGGCAAGCATGGCCATCACAGCAGCGGCAATGGCGCCAGCGCCTTGTAAAGCCCGTCCCACAATTACGCCGCCAAGGGAGTCGGCACTCGCAGCGATCATGCTGCCGAGGCAAAAAACCAGTAGCCCACCGACGATCACCGGCTTACGGCCTACGCGATCGGACAAGATGCCCAGCGGAATTTGCAGCGCCGCCTGGGTCAGCCCGTAGATCCCCAGGGCCACGCCAACGAGAAACGCACTGTGGCCCTGCAATTCCCTCGCATAAAGGGCAAAGACGGGCAGGATCAAAAATAGACCGAGCATCCGCGCTGCGAAGACGGCCGATAGGCTGCCTACCGCACGTCGCTCTAGCGCGTTTAGGGGCTGGGATCCGATGTACACGTGATCAGCAAAACGCAGGGAGTACAGCCATGCCGTATTCGGCGTTGCGTGGTTTTGCCTCCGAGATCAAAAGCGTCGTATAGTAACAGGTTAGCTAACGGTCAGGAACTCACTTGGCGACCATACGCATCCGTGGTGCCCGCACCCACAACCTGCAGAATCTAGACATCGATCTGCCCCGCGATCGGCTTATAGTCATTACTGGGCTCTCGGGCTCCGGCAAATCCTCCTTGGCTTTCGACACGCTTTACGCCGAAGGCCAGCGCCGCTATGTTGAATCTCTCTCGGCCTATGCGCGCCAGTTCCTGTCGTTGATGGAGAAACCCGACGTCGATTCGATAGAGGGCCTCTCGCCAGCGATATCCATCGAGCAAAAATCCGTCTCCCATAATCCGCGATCGACGGTCGGCACTGTCACCGAGATTTATGACTACTTGCGCCTGCTCTACGCGCGGGTCGGTCAGCCCAGATGCCCCGATCATGAAGCTGGCTTGGAGGCCCAGACGGTCAGTCAGATGGTGGACCATGTGATGAGCTATGCCGAGGGCACGCGCTTGATGCTGCTGGCCCCCGTCGTGCATGGCCGTAAAGGCGAGCACGCGCACGTGCTGGAGGGACTGCGCGCGCAAGGTTACGTCCGTGCCCGCATCGACGGACAAGTGACTAATCTCGATGAGACGCCAAAACTGAAGCGTTTTGTTAAACACACAATCGAGGCCGTCGTAGACCGCTTGGTCATCCATCCTGGACAGGCGCAGCGCCTGGCGGAGTCATTTGAAACAGCCATCGCTCTGAGTGACGGCGTCGTGCGCGTCGCAACATTGAGCGAAGAGGGCAACAGCTTGCAGGAGCAGGTGTTCTCGGCGCGTTTTGCCTGCCCCCAATGTGGCTACAGCCTTCCCGAACTCGAACCCCGACTGTTTTCCTTCAACAACCCGGCGGGCGCCTGCCCGCATTGCGACGGGCTCGGCGTGCGCGAATTTTTTGACCCAAAACGCGTTATTCGCGATCCCAGCCTCAGTCTCCCAGGCGGTGCCATCGGTGGCTGGGATCGGCGCAATGCCTTCTATTTTCAGATGCTGGAGTCACTTGCCCGCCACTACGGTTTCGACCTTGACCAGCCTTTCGAGAACCTGCCACGAACCATCAGCCATATCATCTTGTATGGCAGCGGCAACGAACAGATAACCTTCAGTTACGTCGGTGACCGTGGGCTGCGTTATCGCCGCAAGCACACCTTCGAGGGCGTCATTCCGAACATGGAGCGACGCTACCGCGAAACTGAGTCCCTTGCGGTGCGCGAAGATCTAGCCAGATATATCAGCCAACAGCCTTGCCCCGAATGCGCTGGCAGTCGTTTGCGCATTGAAGCCCGCCATGTGTTCTTGAATGGCCAACCTTTGTACAAAGTCGCACAACTACCCATTAGTGCTGCGCTCACTTTTTTTTCTGATCTTCGCCTGAGTGGCAAGCGTGCGGCAATCGCCGAGAAGATTACCAAAGAGATCATTGATCGGCTCGCATTTCTGGCAAACGTCGGTCTGGACTACATCGATCTTGCGCGCTCGGCAGCAACCCTGTCGGGTGGCGAGTCGCAACGCATTCGCCTGGCATCACAGATCGGCGCCGGCCTTGTCGGTGTTATGTATGTGCTCGACGAGCCATCGATCGGGTTGCATCAGCGTGACAATACACGACTGCTCAATACACTACGACACCTGCGTGACTTGGGTAATACTGTGATCGTCGTCGAGCACGATGAAGGAACGATTCGTGCAGCCGATTTCGTGCTCGATATAGGGCCGGGCGCGGGTATACACGGCGGCCGGATCGTCGCCCAAGGGACACCGGCCGACATCATGCAGAACCCTGCTTCCGTTACTGGACAGTATCTCACGGGTAGCCAGGAAATTCCCGTACCATCGCGGCGCGTGGACAATGATTCACAGATCCAGCTGACTGTTCACCAAGCACATGGCAACAATCTCAAGCATATCGACGTCAGCTTCCCCATCGGTCTGTTTACCTGCGTCACCGGAGTGTCGGGCTCGGGAAAATCAACACTGGTGAACGATACGCTATACCCGTTGGCAGCCAAACGCATCTACCGCAGCAATGTCGAGGCGCTTGCCTGCGTCGGCGTAGACGGGCTCGATCACTTCGACAAAGTGGTGGATATCGATCAGAGTCCAATCGGGCGCACACCGCGGTCCAACCCAGCCACCTACACTGGCTTGTTCACCCCTCTGCGTGAGCTCTTTGCGCTCACGCCCGAGGCACGCGCACGCGGGTACAGCGCGGGCCGTTTCTCCTTCAACGTACGCGGTGGACGTTGTCAAGCCTGTCAGGGTGATGGGCTGATCAAAGTGGAAATGCATTTCTTGCCCGACATGTACGTGCCCTGTGACGCCTGCAAAGGGCGGCGTTATAACCGAGAAACACTCGAGATACGCTACAAGGGCAAGAGCATCCACGAAGTGTTGAGCATGACAGTAGAGGAAGCGGCCTTGCTCTTCAATGCTGTCCCTGCCATTAAACGTAAGCTCGACATGCTGGTGGAGGTAGGGCTTTCCTATATTACGCTTGGACAAAGCGCCACTACCCTTTCCGGTGGTGAATCGCAGCGTATCAAGCTGGCGCGCGAGCTGTCCAAACGTGATACCGGTCGCACGCTTTACATCCTCGATGAGCCAACAACCGGGTTACACTTTCACGATATCAAGCATCTGCTGCAAGTATTACAACGGCTTCGCGATCGCGGCAACACGATCATTGTTATCGAGCACAATATGGACGTTATCAAAACCGCCGACTGGATCATCGATCTCGGTCCGGAAGGAGGAGAGGCGGGTGGCCGGATCGTCGCTACCGGTACCCCTGAGGACGTGGCCAGTGTCCCGGCGTCCTATACGGGTCGATTTCTAAAGCCGATTCTGGAAAAGCGTCCTAGGCTTAGACTGGAAGCAGGCTAGAGATCGACCGCGCATCTCATGATACGGGGAGGATCTCGATGCGGTCTCCCACCGCAAGCTGCAAAACCGTCTGTGCGCTGGCCTGGTTGACAGCGATCTCTACCAATCCGTTTGCGTTTCGATACCAAAATGCCTGTCCAGGTGGAACCTCACCGAACACGAGGGCATGCTTCAATTTGTGCCGACCTACGGCGATAGTGCTTTCTTCGCTCAATGAGCTCGCCCGCACCCCGGTAATGGCGTTTCCGTAATGGTCAATGTACACAATCCGTGCGAGCTCATCGGGCCATTGCCCTGAGGGCTCGCTCAACTGTACCGGCTCGCAGGACGGCTGTTCCCCGCGGGCCAGCATGGCAGCCACTGGTGCGAACAAATCACGGCCGTGGAAGCTTGGCGTGAGACGTGCCGGTCGCCAAGTTATCAAGCATGGACGCACCCGTTTCGCACGGCGTGCGAGGATGTGGAATAGCCCGTTGTCCGGGCCGACATACCACCGCTTATCGGCCTCGAGCATCACGGGACGACGTTTCGTTCCCACACCCGGATCGATGATGGCGAGAAACACGCTGCCTTCGGGAAACTCAGTCGCGTATGCAGGCAATAAATAGGCGGCTGCCTGGATATCGAAGTTGGGCACAGCGTGGCACAGATCTACGATCGGCGCGCCAGGACTGTCGCGTAACAGTACTGCGTGCACCTGTCCCACATAAGGATCTGCCGGGCCAAAATCGGTGAACAGGACAATCATGCCCCAATACTAGCCCCATTCCACCAACGAGTGAAATCACACACTGAAAAGCCGGATTCGTTCCGGCTTTAGTCTGCTCACTTCTCCTTTTTAGTCGTCTTCTTTTTTTTACTCGCGCCCGTTGACTTCGTCGAAGTCTTTTTCGTTGCGGCTGCTTTTGGCGTCTTCGCCTTTTTCTCTGTCTTGCGCTTTGTTGTTTTGGTTTTCTTCTCCTTTGTCGCCGTCGCCGTCTTAGCCGACTTTTCCTTCGTCTTCTTCGGTGCCGACTCACCACCGGGCGCTGGCTTGGCCACCGCAGTCTCTCCGGGAGCGCTACGCTCAACCAGTTGCACAATCGCCATCGGCGCGTTGTCGCCACTACGGTGCCCGGATTTCAGCACACGCAGATAGCCACCTGCTCGCTCCTTGAAACGCACGCCTAGGTCATCAAACAGCTTCCCAACTATTGAGCGGTCACGCAGGCGGGCAAAAGCCAGTCGGCGATTAGCCACGCTGGCGTTCTTTCCCAGTGTGATAAGCGGCTCAGCGACTCGCCGCAGCTCTTTCGCCTTCGGCAGAGTGGTGCGAAGTTGCTCGTATCGAAAAAGGGACACCGTCATGTTGCGTAGCATCGCCGCACGATGACTGCTCGTTCGGTGCAACTTACGTCCGCTTTTGAGGTGTCGCATGCGGCACCTCAAAAGCGG
>CAYGAS010000317.1:0-13163 GCA_964347935.1 uncultured Nitrospiraceae bacterium
GACGCATCGTTCGGGCACTGAACGGATCGCCGAAGTGGTGCAGAAGCTTGCTATTGCCGACAGTACGATTGTCGTGAATTTGCAGGGTGACGAGCCGCTCATGCCGCCGGCGCTGATCCGGGCAGTCGCCGATGCGCTCAAGACCCAGCCCCAGGCGGAGGTGGCGACGGCAATGCATCGGCTCGCGGATCAGGCAATGCTGGCCAATCCCAATGTCGTCAAGGTCGTCTGCGATCGAGACGGATTCGCCTTGTACTTCAGTCGTGCACCGATCCCGTGGAAGGCCCGCCATGGAACGCATCCGCCAGGGTCGTCGCTGGCCTTTCGCCACATCGGGCTCTACGCGTACCGGGCGGAATTCGTCAGGCGGTATGCCGCCTGGCCAATTTGTCCACTGGAAGAGATGGAGCGCCTCGAGCAACTGCGAGTTTTATGGTACGGCGAGCGTATTGTCGTCTGCGAGACTGAAGAAGCGCCGGCCGCCGGCGTAGACACGCCCGAAGATTTGGAGCGGGTGAGAGAGATACTTGAAAGCAAGTCCAAGTTCTAAGATCCCAAGTCCAAATGGATCCGTTTGTGCGGGGTAGGGCAGTGATGAGCTTGCGCGAGTCTGCTATCGTATAGCCGAGGGCATCATCTCCTTGAACTTGAATCTTGAAACCAGATGCTGGCAGCTGAGTGCTTATGGTAAAAGTCCTTTTTGTTTGTTTGGGTAATATCTGTCGCTCACCAACGGCCGAAGGCGTTTTCAGGCATTTGGTTCGGAACGTGCGTTTGGACGGGCAGATCGAGATGGACTCGGCCGGAACGCACGCTTACCACATCGGTGAATCACCCGACCCGCGCGCGCAGGCAGCGGCAGCGCGACGGGGCATCGATCTGCGCAATCTGCGCGGCCGCCAGACGACCAGCGCGGACTTCCATGAGTTCGATTACGTCATTGCCATGGACAGAGAGAACTATGCGACGCTGCGATCACGCTGCCCGCCCGCACTTCACTATAAGATCCGGTTGTTCATGGAATTTGCGCCGAATTACGGGCAAGACGAAGTCCCCGATCCTTATTTCGGCGGGACCGCCGGATTTGATCGCGTCCTCGACATGATTGAAGATGCCGCTACCGGCCTTTTGCGCGAGATCCGCTCGCAGTGGCAGGCAGTGGAAAGCGGAACGCGCTAGCGGGGCGAAGCCCGCGCCTAGCTCGAGTCGTTGCCGTCAGCCTGTCTCCGAGTTTCCACCTGGATGAGTTCCTCACCGCGCTCGTCGGCTTGCAGTGCCGGGGCGGGCGGTGCCGGCGGGCTTTCGGTGGGCAAAGGCAAGGCTGTCTCGACTCGGTCCTCGCTTTCACGTGGCTCCGGCGCAAGCGTGGCTGCGTGTGTGACCTCGCGCTCTTGCACCGAAGGCGCTGGTCGCGGGCCTTCGTCCGCCGGTGCTGTTTCTATCTGCCGCGCGGGCTCTGTCTCAGCGCTCGCATGGGGCCGCTCGGTCGATGGAGGTGGCTTCGTATCGGCGGCCTCGGCCGCCGCCTTGGCGGGCGCGCGGCTGGGCTTGCCCTGCTGGGGGCGTCCACGCCGGCCGCGCCGGCGACCGCGCGCACCGCGGGCCGGTTCCGGTTTTTGCGGTGGCTCACTGCTTTCGGCCCGCGTCGGTTCCTTGCGCACAGGCGGTGCAGCCGGACGCTCGGGTGCAGGTCGGGCCGGTCCGCGCGGCGGGCCAGGATGACGCCCACGACCGCGGCGCTGCGCGCGTGGACGTTCGCGCGGCGGGCGGGGGCGGGCCGCAGGTTTGGCTTTTCTACCGAAGAGCTTGGCGAACAGCGATCTTAAGGCGCCAAACAACGGGCGACGCGGCGGTGGTGCGATCATGATCGGGGGAGCTATGGGACCGACCACGGCCTTTTCCGGTGCCGGCTGCGCGGCTCGCGATACGACTTCCTCCTCTTCTTCTTCCAGCAACTCGATGTCATAGCTCGGCATCTGACCTTCGCTTTCGAGCTCTTCGCTACGCAGGCGTCGGATGTTGTAATGCGGAGTCTCCAGCTCGCTAGTCGGTACGATGAAGATCGGCGTGCCTACGCGTGACTCGATCGCGCTAATCTCAAAGCGTTTCTCGTTGAGCAGATAAGTGGCCGTCTCGAGCGGCAGATGCACATGCAACGCGGCGGTATTCTCTTTAAGCGCTTCCTCTTGAATCATGCGCAACACCGCCAAAGCTGAGGACTGTACGCTGCGGATATGGCCAGTCCCGTTACAGCGCGGACAGGAAAGACTACTGGCTTCGCCAAGCGATGGACGCAGACGCTGGCGGGACATCTCGAGCAGTCCGAAGCGCGAAATTCTCCCTACCTGAACGCGTGCACGGTCAACCCGCAAGGCCTCAATCAATCGGTTTTCGACCGAGCGCTGATTGCGTACGGGCGTCATGTCGATAAAGTCGATGACAATCAAGCCGCCGATGTCGCGCAAGCGCAGTTGACGCGCGATTTCGACAGCCGCCTCGAGATTGGTATTTAACGCGGTTTCTTCGATATCGGCCCCTTTGGTGGCTCGTGCCGAATTCACGTCTATTGTGACCAAAGCCTCGGTCCGGTCGAACACGAGCGAGCCGCCAGACTCCAGTTGCACCTCTTGTGAAAACGCGGAATCGATCTGATGTTCGATCTGGAAGCGCGAGAACAGCGGCGTTTCATCTTTGTACAACTTGAGCTTCGATTGATTCTGCGGCGAGACTTGCTCCATGAACTTCTTGATGCGTTCATAGACTTCGCTGCTGTCGACGAGTATTTCGCCGACATCCGCATGCAGGTAATCCCGTATCGCCCGCACCACCAGATTGCTTTCCTGGTAGATTAGAAACGGCGCCGAGCGTTCGGCGGAAGCCTTGCTGATGGCATCCCACAAGTGAACCAGGTAGTCGAGGTCCCATTGCAGCTCTTCGGCGCTCTTGCCGATGCCGGCGGTACGGGCGATCAGCGCATAATCTTCCGGGACCTCCAGCTTTGCCATGACCTCCCGCATCTCGGCGCGGTCTTCGCCCTCGATGCGCCGCGAAATACCGCCGCCCTTTGGGTTGTTGGGCATCAGCACCAGATAGCGTCCCGCCAGGCTGACAAAGGTAGTCAATGCGGCGCCCTTGGTGCCGCGCTCTTCTTTTTCTACTTGTACGATGAACTCCTGACCTTCCTTAATCACATCCTTTATGCGGACCTGCGCCATCGGCACCGACTCAGGAAGATTACTGAAGTAAATTCGCGAGATTTCCTTGAGCGGCAAGAACCCCTGACGTTCGGCACCGTAGTCCACAAACGCGGCTTCGAGGCTGGGTTCAACGCGGGTGACGCGAGCCTTGTAGATGTTCCCCTTGCGCTGCTGGTAGGACGTGGACTCGATATCGAGTTCCAGCAGTTTTTGACCGTCAACGACCGAGAGGCGCAACTCCTCAGGGTGAGTTGCGTTCAACAGCATCCTTTTCATCAGATTACCCCCGGACGTACCGACAGGGCGCGTCGAAGACATGCTTAGTCTTCGACGCCCTCACGCGCCGTCTGCACGCGCCTGCGGACTGTAGGCGAGCTAGCGGACTGTGCTTAAGAGACAGTCCTGGCGCGGCACGGGGGTTATGGGACCGGACCGCGAATCAACCGTTGTCAATGCCCTGCGGGAGCGCAGGGTCAGGCCAAAAAAGGCATTAGCTGGCTTTTTCAGCACCGCAATACGCATGTTGGGCTCGTTCCTTGCTTGTCGAAACGTCCTGTTATCAGGCGCCCTTCTGATGGGTGAGGGGCGCAAAACCCATGGTTTTTTCCTAGCCCGGGCCTGCCGAAACACGGCCCGTCGCAATGGACTCGCCCTGCGGGGTTTCCGGGGGCAGAGCCAAAAAGCTTACAAAAAACATTGTATGATATTTACTTATAGGCGGTTTTTAATGTAGAACCTCTACTCCGCCTACAGTAAAACTATAACAGCCCGGCCACGCGGCAGCAATCTGTTATATTCGCCCGAAATGAACCCAGCCCGCAGGGAGCCCACCATCCGCGTGCAGTACCTGGAGGTTGACGCGGATCACGCCGGCCAACGCTTGGACAACTATCTATTTGCCAGCTGTAAAGGGGTACCGAAAAGTCACCTCTATCGTCTCGTGCGCCAGGGCCAGATACGCATAAATCGGGGGCGGCGCCCGGCGCATTACCGATTACAGGTTGGCGATGTGGTACGGATCCCGCCGTTGCGCATGGCGGCGAAGGCAACGCTGCCGGTAGAGCCCATCTCGCTCGAGGACCGCATCCTGTATGAGGACAACGATCTACTGGTCGTCGACAAGCCGGCGGGTTTGGCCGTACACGGGGGTAGCGGCGTCAAGCTCGGGCTCATCGAGACCTTGCGCACGCGCTACGCGCGCCCACGGTTTCTCGAACTGGTGCACCGTCTCGACCGAGACACCTCGGGATGTCTCATGGTGGCGAAGCGGCGCACGGCGCTGCTTGCATTACACGCCGATCTGCGCGCCGGGCGCGTGGAGAAAAGCTACATCGCGCTCGTGCGCGATCATTGGACCGGACGCTCTCACCAGATCAGGGCGGCGCTGCAAAAGTTTCGTCTGCGCTCGGGGGAACGCATGGTTGAGGTGTCGAGTGGCGGAAAAGAAGCGCAGACCCGTTTTACCCCTAAGCGGCAGTTTGCCGGAAGCACGCTGTGCGAGATCGAACTACTGACGGGCCGCACGCACCAGGTGCGTGTGCACGCAGCTTACGCTGGTCATCCCGTTGCTGGCGATCAAAAGTATGGCGACCGCGAGTTCAATCGTAAAATGCGCGAACGCGGCCTCGGCCGCTTGTTCTTGCACGCGCAGAGACTGCGCTTCAAACATCCACGCAGCGGCGAGCTGATGGACGTTAGCGCACCCCTTCCGTCCGAGCTGAGCGAACTGCTTGATTGCCTGGAACACGATGAAGCGGAACTATGAGCTGATCGTCTTCGATCTGGACGGCACTTTGATGGACTCGGAGGCGAAGATTCTGCGCTGTCTCGCTGCTGCTGCCGCCGATCTCGGCCTGGCTGACCCGGGTGCCGGCGCTTCGCGCAACATCATTGGGCTTGGCATGGAAGAGGCGCTGACGATCTTGTTCCCTGACTTGACAGTATCGCTGCGCGAACAGTTTTTGGCCCGTTTCCGCGAGCACTACCTCTATCTCGACAAGGCGCACCCGGATTTCTTTCCTGGCGTATTGCATGGCTTGGCGGAGCTGGTTCAGGCTGGCCGCCTGCTGGCGATTGCTACGGGTCGACCGCGGCGCGGCCTTGACCGCGTGCTGAGGGCAGCAGGCTTGGAGGCGCTTTTCGTGGCGACGCGCTGTGCAGACGAATCAACGTCCAAACCGCATCCGCGCATGCTCGAAGAGATATTGGCGAAGACGGAGATCGAGCGGCAGCGAGCGATCATGGTCGGCGATACGATATACGATCTGCAAATGGCACGCCGTGCCGGCGTCGACGCGTTGGCCGTAAGTTATGGTGCGCACGAGCGGGAACGCCTGCTGGAAGAGGGGCCCATGGGGTGCCTGGATTCCTTCAGCGACGTCTGCGCCTGGCTCAGGTAGTGCAGCATACCGACGTCATTTGCCCGAGCGTGGAGCTCACTGACGGCGGCAAAGGTGTGCGCTTTCGCGTTCGTCTAAATGGGCAAACCTTGGCCGCTTTCGCCATCCGTTACGGGGGCTGCGTATATGCCTATCTGAACCAGTGCGCCCATCAAGGAATTGAACTCGACTGGAAAGAGGGCTATTTCTTCGATATGGAGCGGCGTTTCCTGATCTGTGCCACCCATGGCGCGTTGTATCATGCCGATACGGGCCACTGCGCCGGTGGACCCTGCCGCGGCGGCGCGCTCGTGCCATTGTCGGTTGCGGAAGAGAATAATGCCGTGCTCCTGCGAGCAGCTGGCGCACAACTGGTCACCTACTGAAACTGGATGCAGACAAATGAACGAGACAACTCCCGAATCCCCGACCCCGCGCGAGCCGGACAAGGCGCGGCAGCAATGGGAACAAAGCATGCTCGAACGCCTGGCATTTGCTTCTCTGGCTGAGCAACGTAAGGCCCGCCGCTGGGGGATATTTTTTAAGGCCTTCTTTGCGATCTATCTCGTGATCTTGCTTCTGCTCGTCGTCACGGCGGGTATTGGCGAGAAACCCTTGACTGGAAAATACACTGCGCTGGTGGACCTGGACGGCGTGATTGGTGCCGCCAGTGCGGCTAGCGCGGACAACGTCATTTCGGGACTGCGCGGTGCATTCGAGAGTGGCGCTCAAGGTGTCATCTTGCGAACCAACAGCCCCGGCGGCAGCCCGGTGCAAGCCAGCTACATCAACAACGAAATCGAGCGACTGCGCAGCGCGCACCCCAATAAACCGATCTATGCGGTCATTGAGGACGTCTGCGCGTCGGGCTGCTATTACGCAGTGGCGGCGGTAAATAAGATCTATGCAAACAAGTCCAGTGTCGTAGGTTCGATAGGCGTATTGATGAACGGTTTTGGTTTTGTCGACAGCCTGAAGAAACTTGGTATCGAGCGCCGGCTGTTAACGGCCGGCGAGGACAAGGGCTTTCTAGATCCATTTTCGCCACTTGTGCCTCGTCATCGCGCGCACGCGCAAGAGGTGCTGGACCAGATGCACCAACAGTTCATCGATGTCGTTAAGAAAGGTCGCGGCGACGTGCTCAAAGAAGACGAGGACTTGTTCACTGGACTGTTCTGGACCGGCGACAAGGCATTAGCGCTAGGCCTGGTCGACGAGCTGGGTAGCGCCGGCTATGTCGCACGCGAGGTCATCGGGGCTGAGGAGATCGTCGATTTTACGCGTCGTGAAAGCGTCTTCGATCGCTTTGCCCGGCGTGTGGGCATCGCCATGGCCAAGACCTTCGCGACCGTGGTGATGACAGGCCTGCCTGATCTACGTTGAATCAGTGAGGCGTCAGGAGTGAGGCGTAAGGTGAACACACGGTGAGGGGTAAGGCGAAAATCTCCGTTACTCAATGCTTCTTGCCTGGATAGATTTCATCAAACCGCGTAGAAGGCCGAAGACTCTGTCGATTCTAGTTATGATTTCTCTATCGTCGACGAGATAAGAAAGCTCTTTGGCGATAATAAGCTGTGTCTCGAGTTCACACAGCGAACCGCGGGCTACTGACAGAAACCTCAGAAACTATTTGTCGCCTGTGCGACCTGCACCTTCGGCGATGTTGCTCGGTACGGAGATCGCTGCGCGTCGCATTTGGCTTGCGAGTGCATAGTTTTCATGTTGGGGAAAGCTAATCGTGAGGCGATAGACGTCCTTAACGAGCCCGATCGCTTCCTGCCAAACCTCCAATTCGTGATGTTTTCTCCTCACTTCTTACCCCTCACACCTCACACGACATTTATGCCTTCCTGCTCCAGCATCCGAACCAGACGGATCAGCGGCAGGCCGATCAAAGCGCTCGGGTCATCGCCTTCCATGCGCTCGAGCAGGGCGATACCTAGGCCCTCGGCCTTAACCGCCCCGGTGCAATCGTAAGGTTGCTCGCGGCGCAGATAGTTCTCGATCTGGCTATCGCTCAGCTGCCGAAACACCACCCGAAAAGGAACGACCGTACTCTGAACGCGGGAGGTTTCGCTGTTGATAAGCGCAACCCCGGTGTAAAGCGTGACAGCGCCGCCGGACGCGGTATGCAGTTGTTGCACGGCCTCGGTATGGTCATGCGGTTTGCCCACGATCTGGCCGTCATGCACGGCCAGCTGATCGGCGCCGATGACCAGCGCCTTGGGGTATTGACCGCAAACCACCTGGGCCTTGCTGACAGCGAGCCGCTCGACCGTGGCCGGCGGTGTTTCATGCGCCTGCGGCCGCTCATCGATATTGGGACTCACGACGGTGAAAGGCAAACCGAGACGCTCGAGCAGCCGGCGACGGTATGGCGAGGACGAAGCTAGAATGATCTGCGGTGCAGCCATCGCTCAAGTATCGAGGGCGTCCGAGCGGGGAGCAAGCGTCGAACGAGCGCTGTGGCGACTCAGGCGGCCCGCTGTCGGGACCGGTGCCTGGGCAGACAGGCATGATTTTGACACAATATACAAGCGGTTATATGATCCGCGGCCAATGACGAGTGGCTTGCCCGCGACGATTGACGCCATCAAGCTGGCCGACTCGGGTGCCCGCTTGGTCGGCGAAATCCCCCTGAGCGCAATGGCCCGGTTGCGGGCCCTTTGCCTCGATGGTGGCGGCAAGGCTACCATCGACTTGTACTTCGAGCGCGGTGGGAAGCGCGGCCTCAGGCGGGTGCGCGGCACCATCAGTGCCACTATTCGGGTTGCTTGCCAACGGTGTCTAGAGCCGATGACGCTCACCATCACGGCCCAACCTTCACTGGTGGTCGTGCAGGCGGCGGAACGTGCGGCCTTGCCGCAACAGGAGGCCGATGTGTTGGTGGGCGATCAGCCCGTATCGCTCAACGGTCTGGTCGAAGACGAGTTGCTGTTGGCAATGCCGATGATACCGGCGCACGGTCTAAATGAGTGCCCGGCTGCTGCCAGCCTTCGGGCGCCGCAGCGTAAGTCGCGCGAGAGCCCGTTCGCCGTTCTTGGCAAGTTGAAACAGAGATGAAGCTATCTAAACGTATGTAGGAGTCACGATGGCAGTACAAAAGAGTCGCAAAACTCCATCCAAGCGCGGCATGCGCCGAGCCCACGATGCGCTAAGAGCAGCCACACTGTCGATTGATTCGACAAGTGGTGAGACCCATCGGCGGCATCATGTTTCGCCCGATGGCTACTACCGAGGCCAGAAGGTTATCGAGACCAAGGAAAGCGACGAAGACGCCGAATAGGGCGGCGCAGTCGCGAGGGACTGCACTGTTGACGGTTACCATCGCACTGGATGCCCTGGGGGGTGATCACGGCGCCAATGTCACCGTACCGGCGGCGCTGGCGGCCCTAAAGCGGTATCCGGAGCTCAGCCTCGTACTCGTCGGGCAGCGTGAGATACTTGAACGCGAGATAGCTCGGCGAAGCGCGACAGAGAACGCCCGACTTTCTATTCACCATGCCTCTGAGGTCGTTGGCATGGATGAGGCGCCGGCGCAGGCGTTGCGAACCAAGAAAGACTCATCCATGCGCGTCGCGATCAACCTGGTCAAGGCGGGAACGGCGAATGCGTGCGTGAGCGCTGGCAACACCGGGGCGTTGATGGCCACCGCACGGTTTGTGCTCAAGACGCTACCCGGTATCGATCGACCGGCAATCCTCTCGACCCTCCCGACCATTCACGGTCACGTTCACATGCTTGATCTCGGGGCCAATGTCGATTGTACGCCCGAACAATTGGTGCAGTTCGCGGTTATGGGTTCGATACTCGTGAGTACCATGGAAGGCAAGCCGAATCCGCGCGTGGCTTTGTTGAATATCGGCGAGGAGGATATAAAAGGGAATGATACCGTCAAGAAAGCCGCTGAACTCCTGCGCAACAGCAAGGTGAACTACTGTGGTTTCGCCGAGGGTGGCGAGATTTACACCGGCGACTTCGATGTCGTGGTGTGCGACGGTTTTGTCGGCAATATAGCGCTGAAGGCAAGCGAAGGCGTGGTCAAGATGCTCAATCTTTTCATGCGTCAGGAGTTCAAACGCAATAGCTACAATCGACTAGCAGCAGCCATATCATTGCCGGTCATGAGAGCGTTTAGGCGGCGGGTCGATCCGCGACGCTATAACGGTGCCACGCTAGCGGGACTGAGAGGCGTTGTCATCAAAAGCCACGGTGGCGCCGACGTGCTCGCATTCGAGAACGCCATCGCCGAGGCTTACGAGGAAGCGCAACACCATTTTCCCGAGCAAATCAGTCGTCAGCTACAGTCCATGCTAGCGGGCGAGCAGCCGCTTGCAGAGAAATCAGCGTGAAGTACTCGCAGATTACAGGGACAGGCAGTTACCTGCCGGAAAAGGTAGTGACTAACGCCGATCTGGAGAAGCTCGTCGAGACGTCGGATGAGTGGATCTTTACGCGTACCGGCGTACGTGAGCGCCGCGTCGCGGCCGAAGGCGAGAACACAGTCGATCTCGCCGAGCACGCAGCACGCCGAGCCATCGAAGCGGCAGACATCAAAACCAGCGATATCGATCTGATCGTGCTCGCAACGACCACACCGGATCAGGTCTTCCCGGCCACTGCTTGCCTACTGCAGAAGCGTCTCGATATTCACGGTTGTCCCGCTTTCGACGTGCAAGCGGTATGCACCGGCTTCATCTATGCACTCGATGTGGCCGACAAATTCATTCGCACCGGAAGCGCAAAGTGTGCGCTGGTCGTTGGAGCGGAAACGTTTTCACGTATCATCGATTGGACTGATCGCACCACATGCGTGCTGTTCGGCGACGGTGGCGGCGCGGTGATCGCACAGGCGGCCGATACGCCCGGCATCGTATCCTCGCATTTGCATGCCGACGGACAGTACACTTCGTTGCTCGAGGTGCCGGCGGGCGTATCGCAGGGCTACGACAAGGTCCGCAACGGCCAAGCCTATGTGCGCATGGGTGGCAGTGAAGTATTCAAGGTCGCCGTCAACACGCTCGGCAATATTGTTGATGAAACGTTGCGCGCCAACGATATGCAGAAATCGGATATTACCTGGTTGGTGCCGCATCAGGCCAACATACGTATCATCGCGGCGACGGCCAAAAAGCTCGGCATGTCCATGGACAACGTCGTCGTGACCGTGGACCGACACGGTAATACGTCGGCAGCTTCCATTCCGCTTGCGCTCGATGAGGCAATACGTGATGGTCGCATCAAGCGCGGTGACACTGTATTGATGGAGGCCTTCGGTGGTGGGTTCACCTGGGGCTCGGTACTACTCAAATACTAACAACTGCTCGACGCAAAGACGCCAAGACGCAAAGTATTCTTGAGAATTTCCCCCGGGCAGGATTAGTGTTGCAGTTCCCTGCGCCTCTAGGTCTTTGTGTTGACTTTTCGGTGTGGAAGTAGTTCTTAACGGATCGTACTTTTTTCGGAGACCAGTTTCTGATTGGACGTACCCACGAGGTGTTAATGATAAACGAGTCTTTGCGTTTCTTTGCGCCTCTGCGTCTTTGCGTTGAGTTGTTATGTCATTAGGTTTCGTTTTTCCCGGACAAGGCGCGCAGTCGGTTGGCATGTTGCGCGAGCTAGCCGCCGAGCATAACGAGGTCAGGGACACGTTCACTGAGGCCTCGGACGCACTCGGCTTCGATTTGTGGGCGCTGGTGCAGGAAGGGCCGGCTGAGCGTTTGAATCAGACGCAGAACACGCAACCGGCGATGCTTGCTGCGGGTGTCGCCGTCTGGCGTGTCTGGCTTGCACAGCAAGGCGTGCGTCCCGTCCAGATGGCCGGACACAGCCTGGGCGAGTACAGTGCCCTGGTGTGCGCGGGTGCGCTGGACTTCAGCGAAGCCGTGCGCTTGGTGGCTGATCGTGGACGTTTCATGCAAGAGGCGGTTCCCCAGGGCGAAGGGGGAATGGCGGCGATCATGGGCCTCAGCGAAGACGCCGCATGGGCGCTTTGCGAAAGCGCTGCGCAGGGCGAGATCCTGGCGCCGGTTAATTTCAACTCGCCCGAGCAGATCGTTATCGCCGGGGCCAGTGGTGCCGTGCAACGGGCGGTGGCGGACGCCAAGGCACGCGGCGCGAAGCGCGCGCTCATGTTGCCAGTGAGTGGACCTTTTCATTGCGCACTGATGCATCCGGCGGCCGAGCGCATGGCGCAACGCCTGTCCGAAGCCAGTGTACGACCGCCGGATACGCCGGTGTTGCACAATGCGCACCTTAAAAGCGAGCACGCAGCCGAGGCGATCCGGGCGGCGCTCGTGCGACAGATCGAGTCACCGGTGCGTTGGGTAGATACCATCCGCACGATGGTGGACGCCGGGGTGGATTTGCTCGTGGAATGCGGACCGGGCAAGGTGCTGACGAACCTCAACAAGCGCATCGCCAAGGATACGCCGGCCTTAGCGGTGTTCGACCCGGAAAGCCTGCGCACAGCCCTCGCAGCTGCCGGCGCAAAGCCGTGACTAGTGACTGGTAATTGGTGACTGGTAACGGCAACTCATGACCGACCACTGACTAATCACTGATCACCACTCACGGGACTCACTATCATGGGCGTGCTGGAAAATGAAATCGCTTTAGTCACCGGCGCGAGTCGAGGGATCGGCGCCGCCATCGCGATCGAGCTCGGGCAGCAGGGTGCGTTCGTAGTAGGCACGGCGACCTCCGATGCCGGCGCCGAAAAGATCAGCCAGGCGCTAGCGGGGCAGGGCCTCAAAGGCCATGGAACGGTGCTCGATGTCAATGACGTGCAATCCATAGAGCGTGTGCTCACCGAAATGGAAAAGTCGTGCGGTGCAGCGACGGTGCTGGTGAACAATGCAGGCATTACGCGTGACAATCTGCTGTTGCGCATGAAAGAAGAAGATTGGGACGCGATCATCGACACGAACCTGAAATCGGTCTTTCGCATGACCAAGGCTTGCTTGCGGTCGATGACCCGGGCGCGCAAGGGCCGCATCATCAACATCAGCTCGGTCGTCGGCGAGACCGGAAACCCGGGGCAGGCCAACTATGCCGCAGCCAAGGCCGGCATAGTCGGCTTTACCCGCGCACTGGCGCGCGAAGTGGCCTCGCGAAGTATCACCGCCAACGTGATTGCGCCGGGGCTGATCGAGACGGACATGACGCGGACCTTGCAACCGGAGCAGGTTGACGCGCTGGCGAAACAGATCCCGCTTGGACGGTTGGGACTGGCGCAAGAGGTGGCCTACGCGGTGGCATTTCTCGCCTCGCCGCGCGCTGCCTATATCACGGGTGCGACGCTGCACGTTAATGGTGGTATGTATATGAATTAAAAACGGTTTATTTGCCCTAGACGGGGCTGGGTAATTGTGTTAACAATCCCGGCCGCAAGCGCGTCATTTCAAAAACGCCCGGAGGATGAGCCTGTTATGAGCACTGTGGAAGAACGCGTTAAAAAAATCGTCGTGGAACAGTTGGGGGTCAACGAAAATGAGGTGACGCCGTCGTCCTCGTTCGTTGATGATCTGGGCGCCGATTCACTGGATACCGTTGAGCTCGTAATGGCTTTGGAGGAGGAGTTTGGCTG
>CAYGAS010000318.1:0-4700 GCA_964347935.1 uncultured Nitrospiraceae bacterium
GATTTCACCTCACCGCCATGCTTGGCGGCGAGGATCTTGGTCATGGCCGCCGTCAAGGTGGTCTTACCGTGATCGACATGGCCGATGGTGCCCACGTTGATGTGCGGTTTTGTGCGTTCGAATTTTTCCTTGGACACGACTCCTTACCTCTTCCTCAGTGTCTCAACTAAAGTTAGCGATCCAGCTCACGCATCTACGATGCCTTGCGCACGACGGCCTCGGTGATGTTTGTCGGTGCCGGTGCGTACTTTTTGAATTCCATGGTGTAGGTTGCGCGCCCTTGTGTAGCCGAACGCAGGGCCGTTGCATACCCGAACATTTCAGCCAGCGGAACTTCGGCACGGATAATCTTGCCGGCGGGCGCCTCTTCCATGCCCAAGATAGCTCCACGGCGGGCGCTCAAATCACCGTTTACAGCACCCATGTACTCCTCGGGCGTAACTACCTCGACCGCCATCACCGGCTCGAGTAATGTCAGATTACCTCGCACAGCGCCATCCCTGAACGCCTGACTAGCGGCCATGCGAAAAGCGTTCTCGTTAGAATCGACCTCGTGATAGGAACCAAAGTACAAGGTTACCCTCACATCGACGACAGGATAGCCAGCAAGCACACCACGCTCCATGGCGTCCACCACCCCTTTGCGCACCGCCGGAATATATTCGCGTGGAACGACACCGCCCTTGATAGCGTCGACAAATTCGAATCCACCTCCCGGTGGTTGCGGTTCAAGCCGCAAACACACGTGGCCGTACTGGCCACGTCCACCGGTTTGTTTGACGTAGCGGGTTTCCTGCTCGACCATCTTGCCGATGGTCTCGCGATAAGCCACTTGTGGCTTGCCGACGTTTGCGTCGACGCTAAACTCCCGCTTCATGCGATCAATAATGATTTCCAGATGCAATTCACCCATCCCCGAGATGATGGTCTGCCCGGATTCCTTATCCGCCGCTACCCTGAATGACGGGTCTTCCTGAGCCAACCGGGCAAGCGCCAAGGCGAGCTTCTCTTGGTCGGCCTTGGTCTTGGGCTCCACGGCCTGCGCAATCACGGGTTCGGGGAACTCCATTCGCTCCAACGTGATCACATGATTCGGATCACACAGCGTATCGCCCGTAGTCACTTCTTTCAGGCCCACGCTGGCAGCGATATCGCCGGCATAGACCTCTTTTATTTCCTCGCGGCTATTGGCGTGCATCTGCAGCAGGCGTCCAATGCGCTCTTTCTTGCGTTTCACGGGGTTATAGACGCTGTCTCCGGACTTCAGTGCGCCCGAATACACTCTGAAGAACACCAACTGGCCGACATAGGGGTCCGTTGCAATCTTGAACGCGAGCGCCGCGAACGGTTGCTTATCGTCAGCATGTCGCTCAGCCACGGTTTCGTGCTTGTCATCCAGGATGCCTTTAATAGCGGGAACTTCTGGCGGAGAGGGCAAGTAGTCGAGCACCGCATCCAGGAGCGCCTGTACTCCTTTGTTTTTGAAAGCCGAACCGCAGAGGACGCAGACCAGATCGTTTGCCAGCGTGCGGACACGCAGCCCCTTCTTGATTTCTGCCGCCGACAGCTCGCCGTCGCTAAGGTACTTGTCCATTAGCTCTTCGTTTGCCTCGGCCGCGGCCTCAACCATCCGTTCACGCCACTTGCGGCATTCTTCGAGCATGTCTGCCGGGATATCCCGTTCCTCAAACCGGACTCCGCGGGTTTCGTCGTCCCAGTAGATCGCTTTCATTTTCACCAGATCGACCACACCTTCAAACCGGTCCTCGGCGCCGATCGGCAACTGCACAGGAATCGCGTTGGCCCCCAGGCGCTCCTTAAGCTGGCGCACCACGCGCAAAAAGTCCGCGCCTGCGCGATCCATCTTGTTCACGAACGCCACGCGGGGTACCTTATATTTAGTCGCCTGGCGCCAAACGGTCTCCGACTGGGGCTCCACCCCACCCACGCCGCAGAACACCGCCACCGCCCCGTCCAAAACACGCAGGGACCGTTCGACCTCGATCGTAAAATCGACGTGCCCGGGCGTATCAATAATATTGATTCGGTGCTCCGGCAACGACTGATCCATACCCTGCCAGAAGCAGGTGGTGGCTGCCGACGTGATCGTAATGCCGCGCTCCTGCTCCTGTTCCATCCAGTCCATAACCGCCGTACCATCATGGACCTCACCGAGCTTATAGAGAATGCCGGTGTAGAACAGGACGCGCTCCGTGGTCGTCGTCTTGCCGGCATCGATGTGTGCCATGATGCCGATGTTTCGATATCTCTCTAGGGGGGTCTTGCGTGCCACGTCCGGGATCCTCTTTCCGTCACTACCAGCGATAATGCGAAAATGCCTTGTTGGCCTCCGCCATGCGGTGGGCATCTTCTCGCTTCTTTACTGCATTTCCACGCTTCTCGGCCGCATCCAGTAACTCCCCTGCCAAGCGCTCGCCCGTTGACCGCCCCGGACGCCCGCGCGCCGCCTCGACCATCCAACGCATGGCCAGTGCTGCTTGCCGCACGGGCCGCACCTCCACGGGCACTTGATAGGTGGCACCGCCGACTCGTCGGCTTTTCACCTCGACCAGTGGACGGACATTATCCAAAGCTTGATTGAACACCTCGATCGGGTCCTTCTTGGTGCGCTCCGCCACCCGGTCGAGCGCTCCATACACAATCTTTTCCGCCACAGATTTCTTTCCGCGGCGCATCACCACGTTAATGAACTTCGCCAGCAGGTCGCTGCTATACTTCGGATCCGGCGTAATCTGGCGTTTGGGAACTTCTCTACGTCTCGGCATTGCTAGTTACCGCACCGGCCAACATCTCTATACAGATCGATTCAACAACTCAACAACGAAACGCCGCGCACCATGGGCACGACGACTGTAAAAACCTCGACAACTCAGGACTTCGGCCGCTTGACCCCGTATTTGGAGCGGCCCTGATGTCGGTCACTGACCCCGGCGGTGTCGAGGGCACCGCGCACTGTATGGTAGCGCACACCCGGAAGATCCTTGACGCGTCCGCCCCTGATCAACACCACCGAGTGCTCCTGCAGGTTATGGCCCTCGCCACCGATATAGGTCGTCACCTCGTAGCCGTTGGTCAAACGCACACGGGCTACCTTACGCAACGCCGAGTTAGGTTTCTTCGGCGTTGTCGTGTAGACGCGCGTACATACGCCCCGCTTTTGGGGACAACTCTCCAGTGCCGGCACGGCCGACTTCTTGGTCTGGCGCCTGCGCGGCTTGCGCACCAACTGATTGATTGTAGGCATGAAAGCTATATTTCGCCCAAAAATAAACGACAGGCCGGCACCTCCCGGCCTGTCAGGTGGGGCGCGATTCTAGGCAGACGGCTCGCATGTGTCAAGCGCAGCCCGGCTAAAAACGGCCCAAACTTACCTAAAAAACGGCAAAAACCCTGCCGCGCAGCCCCCAGCCCGTGGCTGCGGGTCGTCCGCGCTCGGGCAGCGGCCCATTAGCGCCGCTGCCCCACCAACATCCTCAATCCGCGCCTACCGCTTCGCCGCCGCTCTCCAGGCTCTCGGCACTGCCTCGGTGAGTCGAGAGGGACCGCTCCAACTCGATGGCCTCCTCCTTAGCCTGGGTTCGCTTGCGCCGCCGCTCCTCATGGTACGCAAGGCCTGTGCCGGCGGGTATCAGGCGCCCGACAATGACGTTCTCTTTCAGGCCGCGCAACATGTCGCGTTTGCCGTTGATAGCTGCTTCCGTGAGCACGCGGGTGGTCTCCTGAAAGGAGGCCGCAGAAATAAAGGACTCCGTCGAGAGCGAGGCCTTGGTGATGCCCAACAGCAAGGGCTCGAACACGGCTGGCTTCTTGCCCTCCGCTTCCATCACTTCGTTTTCCTCGAGCAGACGCGCCCGCTCGACCTGCTCGCCCGGCAGGAAGCGGGTGTCGCCAGGCTCGGCGATCTGCACCCGGCGTAACATCTGACGAACAATGACCTCGATATGCTTGTCGTTGATCTTCACCCCCTGCAGCCGATACACGTCCTGGACCTCATTGACGATATAGTTTGTCAGGGCTTCAATGCCTAACAAGCGCAGGATATCCGTAGACACGTCGGCGCCTTCGACAATGGTATCGCCCTGCTCGATCGTTTCGCCCTCGAACACGGTGATATGACGCCCCTTTGGAATCAGGTATTCGTGGTCGACGCCCTCTTTGTCGGTCAGAACCAAGCGGCGCTTCCCCTTGGTGTCCTTGCCGAAAGACACCACCCCGCTGACCTCGGCTAAGATGGCACAGTCCTTAGGCTTGCGCGCCTCGAACAACTCGGCCACACGCGGTAGGCCGCCCGTGATATCGCGCGTCTTTTGAATCTCCTGAGGGATACGTGCGAGCACATCGCCTAGCCCCACCTTGGCACCGTCGTCCACGGTGATGATCGCACCCGCTGGTAGCATGTACTTGGCAGCGATATCGGTGCCGGGGATCGTCAGATCCTTGCCCCGCCCGTCAACCAGGCCGACCATCGGGCGGATGTCCTTGGAACCCCCGCGATGCGTGGGATCGAGCACCACGTAGGTCGACAGCCCTGTGATCTCGTCGGTCTGCTTGTTGACGCTAACACCGTCGATCAGATCGGCGAAGGCAACTCGGCCTGCGACCTCGGTAATGATCGGGTGCGTGTGTGGTTCCCAGTGGGCCACTACGTTTCCGGCCTTCACCTTGTCGCCATCATGCAC
>CAYGAS010000319.1:0-3613 GCA_964347935.1 uncultured Nitrospiraceae bacterium
CTGTCGTTGACGATCGATACGTGTTTGCGAGGCCGGAGACGGCGCGTAGCATAATCGATTTGCGCAGCCGTGCCTACGGAACAACGAAAACGCCCGGCATGAGCCGGGCGTTTCGGGAATTTCTGATTTTCAAGCCAGCTCGCTTCAACTCTCGAAGACGCGTTCGAGGTGCTCCAGGTCATTGACGACCCGCCACTCGGCGGCGCCGGCATTCATCACGCGTTTCTGCCACCACTCGAGCCGACCTAGATAACGGCGTGGGTCGACGTTATCGGTCTTCAGCTTGGTTACGTTGAGCGCAACAATGCGGAAGCCGCTCAGTTCGATGGGGAAATCGCGCACGGTGGTCTTGCCAAGCTCCTCCTGCATGTCGGAAAAGATCAAGATCGTCTTACGCCCCGGATTGGCCTCGTTCAGGAACTCTGCAGCCTGAATGATACCCCCGGTAATATCGGTGTGGGCGCTTCCTTTCTTGATGCCTTTTGCGAACTTGTCGACCCTATCGCGAAACGCGCGCTTCTGCGTATTGGCCTTGATCGGGTCCTTAACAAAGGTCACCTTGGCGATAATGTCCTTTTCGCTGAAGCTGCGGCTATCGACCTTCGCCACCGCGAGGGCATCACCCGGGTTCAAGGTTCCCAAGAGATAGTTAATAACCGCCAACGCTTTGTCCAACTCCTCCGCATAAGTGCCAGAGGTGTCGATCAGCAGGTACACACCTTGGTTGCGGCTTAGCCGCTGCTCTTTAGGCGAGCAGCCGGCCAAAACGAGCACGGCCAGCGTAAACAGCAGTATGTGTGAAATGACGCGCTTCATGACTCTACTCTCCTTTAGCCGCGAGCAGCCTATCCGCTGGCTCGCCCTTTGGCCGGGAAAGCAGCGATACCTCGGCCCCTTCCCACGGCCGACCCTTCCTCGCCGTTGCGGGTCTTGATCAATCGCTCAAACAGCAACGGCAGAAAGATCACCACGTCATACAGCATGACGAAGATGTTACCGACCTGCTTGACGACATTGCCGATCACCCGCAGAACAAATGCGATGCCACGAATCGCCAACACGAGCAGCACGCCAAAAACCGTTCGCCCCGAGTAGATGAAATATTCCAGCGGTACGGCTACGAGCGGCAGCGCCAGCGGCAGTATAAAACCCAGGATCATCTGGCCGGCGGTGGGGATTTTGGTTACCCAACCGGTTTCCACCGCCGTGGTCGCCTCGATGTTGCCAAGCCCCGCTTTCAATGCGAGATCAGCGGCGACGATCAGGTCACGCATGATGGCCAGCGCCACCTCCACGCCCGCCAACACGAGCAGGATCGTGAGCGAGGCCCACATCAGCCGGCGGCGCATCTTGTCTTGCATGTTATTGATCCGCGGAAACAGGTGCGTGATGCGCAGCGACTCCATCAGAAACAGGCCCATGGTCGCTTCGACGAAGATAATGACCAACGCGGCGATATGGGAGGCTTGCAAATCGCCGACGATGTACTCACCGCCACCGACCATGGCCGCCATAGGCCGGGCAATCAGCCAGAAATTCACAAAGGCGCCGCCGAAGGCAACGACCAACACCAGGGTGGCGATAAAGAACTGCACGGTGGCGGAGGACGTGAGAGCATGCTCCGCCCGCTCGGAGTTTGCATTGATGTCTTCGTACTTCTCCATCTGTGCATCGATGCGAGCGGCACTTTCTTGCAAGCCGGTCAAGTTTCGATCAACCTGGGTCAAGGTCTGATTGAGCGAGCGCCAGAACGGCATGAATCCCTTAAGAATCTTGTGGCGCTCTTCGTACGACTTGCGATACTCGGAAATCGCCTTGTCGTAGATCCGCTCCATGGACTCGGCGATGTCGCCCAAAATCTTTTGCACCAGGCCGTCGCCGGTGGGCGGGATCTTAGAAATGGTCGCTACCGCCTTGGTCCATTCGGGCGGTGCCGGTGGCACCTCGCCGCATTTCTGATAGTCCTCTTCGATGCGCGTGATCTCGCCCATGAGTTTACGCTGAAGCACCGGGTAATCGCGCAGATCCCGTTGCACTACCGCCGTTACACGCTCGAATTCGCGCTCGATGCCCTGCGTAATTTCTTCCTTGCCATGCGAGAGTAACACCACCTTATTGCGCTCGCGCAGCTCCTCTGCCGTGGACATCAACCACCGGGCGCCCAAACGCATCGGGCCGCTGATCGCCCGGCAAATCGAACGTATTACGCCGTGCAGCGGCCTGCGGGCGGGGTAAAGAAAAAGCAAGGCCGCTACGTAAAGGACCAGCACGGACAACGCAGGGTTGCCTGGCCAGACCATCCACCAGTCACCGGTCATAACTAACCCCCAAATTGAGGCTGCAAACTTATTATCGGGATTAAGTATAGCCGATGGTTTGAGACCCGCTTCCAGCCGGCTGCCGCGGGAAACCGACAAAAGACCCCATCCGGTTGACTACTGGTCCAGCACCCCGGGTCGGCGGGCGCAGCGGGCGCACATGTGCGCGTTCGCGGTAGGTGGGCAGGCCCGGCGAGCCGGAAATCGGCTAGGGCCTGTCGGGCTCGGCGGTCTCTTTTTTGGCTGGCAGCAGATCCTCACGCGAGATGCGGAGCACCAGCACCGTTGGGGTAGCGATATAGATCGATGAGTAGGTGCCGACAATAATGCCGATAATGAGCGCAGTCGAAAATCCGAGCATGATCTCACCACCCAGAAAAAACAGCGCCAACACCGTCAACATGGTCGTCCCCGAGGTGATGATGGTGCGCGACAGGGTCTGATTGATCGAGGCATTCATGATGTCGACGACGCCTGCCCTGCGCATACGGCGGAAGTTCTCGCGTATCCGGTCAAACACGACGATCGTGTCATTGAGCGAGTAGCCAAGGACCGCAAGGATTGCCGCCAGCACCGGTAGTGAAAACTCCAACTGTGTGGCCGAGAAAAAGCCGAAGGTCAAAAGCACGTCGTGTGCGACCGCAACGATAGAGGCGAGGGCAAAACGCCATTCGAAACGGAACAGCACATAGATCAGGATCGCGATCAACGTATAGATCAGCGCCAGGCCGCCCTTCTCCACCAGCTCGCCGCCCACCTGCGGGCCCACAAATTCCACGCGTCGGACCTGCAATTGGCAATCGACGAGCGCAGTGTCCCCCCGCTTGGTGCACTTCTGCGCCTCACCCGGACGGCTTTCCACGGCGACTTCGTTATGCGCGTTGCGCAAGACCTCCATCACGGCGCTACTGAGCGCGGCGCTTTCCTTTCCGGGTTCCAGCGGGATACGCACCATGACGTCGCGCGTGGTGCCGAAATGCTGCACGACCGCATCGCCGAAGCCATTACCCGCCAACTGTTCTCGTACCGCCGATACCTCCACGGGCTCGGCGTAGCTCAGCTCCACCAATGTCCCGCCGGTGAAATCGAGCCCGAAGTTCAGCCCGCGCACAAACAAAGAAATAATCGTGGCGACAATGAGCACCGCAGACACGGCTATCGGCAACTTGCGCGTGCCGATGAAATCGATGTTGGTCCCTGACCTGAGTAAGCTCAATACCATAGCAGCTAAATCGGCAAGGCCTGTAGACGCCTGCGGCCAAATACAAGATTGGTCACCGCACGCGAGCACAAGA
>CAYGAS010000320.1:0-1786 GCA_964347935.1 uncultured Nitrospiraceae bacterium
GACATGATGGACGGGCGGATCGGCGCCATCCGCGATGCCCTTGAGGGGGCTGGCTCTATCCACACTCGCATTTTGGCCTATTCGGCCAAGTATGCGTCCGGTTTCTATGGACCGTTTCGCGATGCCGTCGGCTCAGCTGCCACCCTGGGTGCCGGCAAGAAATATAGCTACCAGATGGATCCGGCAAACACGGACGAAGCCCTGCGTGAGGTGGCGCTAGACCTTCAAGAAGGCGCGGACATGGTGATGGTGAAGCCTGGCATGCCCTATCTGGATATCGTGCGGCGTGTGAAGGAGCGCTTTAAGGTGCCAACGTTTGTGTATCAGGTCAGCGGCGAGTATTCCATGCTGATGGCTGCGGCACGCAATGGTTGGCTTGAGGAACGCGTGGTCGTGCTCGAAGCGCTGTTGTCAATCAAACGCGCCGGGGCCGACGGCATTCTTAGCTATTTCTCGACGCGTGTCGCAGAGTGGCTGCGCCAGTGAATCGTCGACAGTCCGGCACTGTCGCAAAGACGAGAAACCCAGGGAATACGTGAAGTAGGCGAGAGCTAGCGCGCAGGAGTGTCTGTATGCCTCCCGGTTATCTGAGCAAGTTGTTCGGAAAATCGCCGATTCGGCCATTACAGGAGCACATGACCCGTGTGCATGCCTGTGTCAGCTTGTTGCAACCTTTCTTTGCTGCGGTTATCGCCGGCGATGAGAGCGAGATTGACCGCTTGCAGGAGCAGATCACGCAACTCGAGCACGAGGCGGATACGCGCAAAAAGCAGCTTCGCCACGACCTGCCAGCAGGCCTGTTCATGCCCGTTGATCGCCGCGATCTGCTGGATGTGCTGATGATGCAGGACAATATGGCCAACCAGACCAAGGACATCGCAGGACTCGTACGCGGGCGTCACATGCGCCTACCTGTGCAGCTGCACAGGCTTTTCATGGACTATGTGGCGCGTGTGATCGACGCATCTGCGCAGGCCTGGAAGATCATCAATGAGCTCGACGAATTGGTGGAGACCGGATTTCGTGGTCTCGAGGTCGAACGCGTTGAGGCGATGATCACCGAACTCAACGGGATCGAGAGTGAAACCGACCGCATTCAAGTCGAGCTGCGCGCCATTCTTTTCGGGTTGGAAGATGATATGCGACCTACAGACGTGATGTTCACGTACCGGCTTATCGAGTGGGTGGGCATGGTGGCAGACTATGCGCAGCGGGTCGGTAGCCGACTGCAACTTCTGCTGGCGAGATAGCCCGCCCGCATGGATCCGGTAGTCGTTTACATTACGTTGGCCGCCGCCATGGGCCTGTTTATGGCATGGGGTATCGGGGCCAACGATGTGGCGAATGCCATGGCGACCTCAGTGGGATCGCGCGCCCTGACGCCAGCCCAGGCGGTAACCATAGCCGCGGTCTTCGAGTTCGCCGGCGCTTACTTTGCTGGTGGCGAAGTGACCACGACCATTCGCAAAAACATTGTCGACGTCGCCGTCTTTCAGGACACGCCCGATCTACTCATCTACGGCATGCTGGCGGCCTTGCTCGCATCGGGCGTATGGCTGTTCGTGGCTTCGCGGCGAGGCTGGCCGGTATCCACTACCCACACCATTGTCGGCGCCGTTGTCGGGTTTGCCGCCGTGGGTGTCGGTGTCAATGCGGTGCAATGGGGCCAGGTAGGCGGCATCGCCATGAGCTGGGTCATCTCGCCGATACTTGCGGGTGCGCTGGCCTTTGCCGTGTTTAACAGCATTCAGGCGCTGATCATCGACACCGAAGAGCCGACACGAAA